>NZ_CP022222.1:8497380-8798375 GCF_009930815.1 Bradyrhizobium sp. CCBAU 051011
CAGAGCATGTCCCGTTTGGCGTGTGTGTGTAATGCTCGTCGGGTTGTTGATGTATGCCAGTCCTACACTTGCATATATCCCGGGTGTCAGATGCGCGGTATAGGTACCCAAGATCGCTGTGCTGTCGCGATGCACGAGATTCCCTTTAGCCAAGGCAGCGTCCACTGCAAAGTTGCTCCAGACGGTGTTAGTGGCAACAATAGCAATCTGATCACTGGGCCGGCTGTCAAACAGTCCCTTCGCATAGAGACGAAGCTCGTAATATTGACTGACTTTGTTTAAGTCAGGTGGAGCGCACATTACCGAGAACCCACCATAGATACCACGAGATGCCGAGCCCTGTACATCAGCCTGCCAGAGCTGCCTGTCCGCTGCGACGTAGTAGACGCTGTTCGCCTCGGCTCTCGATTGCTGCGGATACTGCAAGTTCTTGTAGCTGCTGTTATTGAAACCGGCGCCCGCCCGCAACCAGGTCTCAGGTACGCCCGGAGCAGCCTTGTTCTTGTAGCCAACTTCATCAAGCAAAAGAATGCCCGTGTTGGCGGTGCTCCAGCTTAAGCCGGTGGGATTTTCGATGATCTGCGCATACTGACCGTCTGGACTGATTGAACGCTGGATTGAGACCTTGTCATATAGGTGATCATTAAAATTGTACTTCACGTTGAGAGCTGGCGTAGGCGCGGCATTGTTGCTCATGCCAGCTTGATACAGGATATTCGACGAGGGCGCCAAAACGCTTGCTCCTGCATTCCCTCCAACCAATGTGCCTGCGAACTCATTTACATTTCTGAGATAGCCGATTTTGAGTTCGAGTTTTCTGTCGAAGAACGTCTGGTAGTAGGCCAACGTATTGAGACCTGCTCTATCTGGCCCGCCGGGTTTCCATGTCCAGTATTGCTGCTCGGCTCCCACGATGATCTGACCATCGGGAATTCCAAAGCGGCTGAGATCGTAGGTCACTATCATGAAACTTACGGTACTAAATGTCGGATTCTGGCCCATATATAGCTGATTGGCGGTGGTGGCTCTGGCTGCATTTGGCAGTTGATTGTCTATGACGCTGACTACTGTCCCCCCAACGTAGCCGATCCCGACGTCTGCCAGCGCGGATCTAACGCCAGCTTTATCCTGATCTATCGTATCGGCAGGACCAGGGATATTGAGCCACATACCTTTTTCGCGGAGGTTCTCGAACTTTGCGAATGGGTCGATCTCCTTTTGAGTTCTGTTCTTAGCAATTTCATCCGCACTGCCGCGCTTTGCGGCAGGCACACTGGAATTTTGTGCTAGCGCTGAGCTAGAGACGAGACGCGTTGCTCGTTTGAGCTGGCGGGTTTGGAATTCTGTGGCGGAATCAGAGTCCCTCTCAATTCCTCTTTTAGCAACCTCATCTGGAATGTTGCGTTCTGGCTTAAGCCCATTGGCCTTCTGTGCCGGCGCCGGACTGCCGACGAGGCTCGCAGCTAGGGAGAGTGCGAGAGCAAGCCCTCTTTGCTTCGTAGTTGATCGAAAGCTGAAAACGTCTGTCACAGCGGTCGCCACGACAAAGTAACCATGCATAGTGAACTCCACATCCGAATTGCTAGATTGCGCTCCGGCGTAACTTGCCCGGAGCGCCCCCTAACCTTCTAGTGTCTGGAGGCGGGGCTGATGCTTGGCAGCAATCGGCCCGTCTACCCGCTGAGCCTCCCGAGCCTCACCTGCCGGCGAGCTATTGGCCTGATCGGCGACGCACGTGTCGAGTGCGCCATAACGCGGCCGAGCTAGTCGACTGGTCCAAGGCAGTTCTGCTGCGCTGCCGCCGTGTCGAAAGCGGCCGGGATTATTCGGCCTCTTTGCTCCGCGAGATAGTGAGGACGGGTGGCGGCGCCTTGCTGTCCTCGCCACCAATACGCTGCGAGCGACCCACCTCTTCCACTACAAGCATGAGGATTTCGGCATTCGACGGCGAAGAGGACGTCTCCTTCGAGAGATGGCAGTAATCAGAAGACAGGGCTCGCGCGCCAGCGACCACGCGTTCGCTCCATGATACTTCGCTGGCATCGCGTTAACCGAGAGACGAGGCAACTGACAGGCCGAAAGCCCCTTTGCAACCTGTGCGCTCGGCGATCGCGCCAGAAAGTGCATCATGGGCTTCCACAAAAAGGGAGCGATCGCGACTGGAGCCGATTTGACGACTACAAACGCGCTGGCACATCCATCAGGGCCGTTGGAGCGGCCAGTTCTATGTTGCATCTCAGTCCTTAAAGTGTGCCCCGCCGCGGACCTTCATTAACCGCCGATTGCCATGTGTCCGTCATCTCCACCAACTGCTAACGTTAGTAGTTGACCAGGTCGCAAGGCGTTGCTTATCGATGCAGGATCGTGGCCTGCTCGGATGAGGCCTCCTCGGCATCTAGAAGAACTCTGCCGATGCTGCTATCATTCCGGAAATCGGGCGTCGGTCACTCGCGAGCGCCGCAGCCGTTCAGCTCTTTGCGCGCGCATCTCTCGGCGGAAACGCAGCTGAACCGCGACTTTTTGATCTGCATCATTAACGTCGTGCTCAGCCGATGGCTTTCAGGGTTGCCCGGATAGGCCCAGGCAAGAACTTGGCCGAGTTCGTCGTTGGGGTGACGATTGACGATCGTCCACAGGAAGCCGGTCGCGTAGGCGAGAGGACCGACGTCATTGATCCTGCAGATTTACGCCGACCACCGGACCCGCCGAGCGGGTTTGTTTCCAATTTTTTGCTGTGGAATTGAGCTACGGCGTTGTGCTCCGTATTCGACTGCGCCCGGCCAGATAGCTTCAAGAGTATTTGGGCACGAGCCGACTATTCCGGCGCATGAAGATTGGACTCGGCTGCCAGCTCGTAGAACTCTAAGTGGCGCGTCTCGCCAAGGGATGGACTTGCGGGCCAGGGCCAGTGGGGATGCCTGGCTCGATACGAGTCGGAATGATAATTCAGGAAACAACGATTGGTTCGCATACGCGCGCCGGCAAATGGAAGATTGTTTGCAGGCTTTTTCTGAATGGCGAGGAAATGCTGCGCGATGACGGACGAAGACGAGAACTATTGCTTTGCAGTGGCGCTATGATGTAGGAGCCGACCATGCGCCACGAGTATCAGATCGCGCCGATCATTAGGCGGGGATGCAAAACGAAGAGGGCAACTTGCGGAGAAAGGTTTGTCGATGGTTGCGGCTCGTTGCAGCTCTTGACCATCGTGTGATAGCGCATCAGCGAGCAAAGCCAATACTGATATCGAGCGAGGGATGATGGAGATGATGGAAGAAGCGACCGGTTCGGACTTGCCGTCGTCATTGCACACCTCGTCGAAACGCGTTCCGTGGGTTTTACTGCTCGTAATTGTCCTCGTTGGCCTCTGCGCTGCAGGAGCCTATTTCTGGACTAATGTCGGACACTTTGTCGAGACGTCGGCGGCCCGTGACGTGGGCCCAATGCCAGGCTTGTCACCTGAGGACAGAGCGACCCTGTCGGAGATTCAATCGGGACAACAGAAGACTAGCGATGAGCTCGCGGAACTCAACCGCAGCATCAATGCCCAGCTGGCCGATTTAACACGAATGTCGGATCAAATCGCAGCTCTCACTTCGCGACTCGACTCGTTGCAGAACCCGACACCCACGGCTTCTTCTCCTCATGTTCCTCGTCCTGGCCATGCCGTTTCGGAGTCGGCCAAGAAACCCGTGCGATCGACTAAACCACAAGGGCCGGTTTCCGTCGGGGGCGCGCCACTGATCTCAGGACCGAAGGCGGACGAGCCTTGACGACAGGTGCCACAGACCTCCAGCTTGCCAACCCCCGCTCGACGCGGTTGATCGTTTCTCGCCAAGCGGCCTGCCGGGCGATTACGGCGGCGCCAAAGCTTACGGCAGTGCCAGGACCTCTAACGTGAGGCTCGCCGAGGCCGTCGAGATCGTTGCCGCAACGACGGCAGTCTGGCTCAGATTGCATAGAAACATTTTCTATATGGTCGAGGCGCCGTCCTGTTAGCGAGAAACGGTGATGCTTTTGGATCCGTTTATGCTGCTTGTTAATAAGGTGAACGGTTGAGATAAGCGTCGAATGCGGCAGCAACAGCACGAATCACAAAGCGGTGCTCCTGCCTCACGCGGATGAAACCCTTTTCGATGTCGATTATCCCGTCCTCGGCAAGCATCGCCAAGCGTTCAGCTGAATCCAGAAAAGGGACCGCATGAAATCCGTGGTTGGTACAGATTGCCGGCACATCGGCCTCCAGATCGCACATTAGCCGCTCGATGATCGCGGCTCGGACGCGGTCTTCATCGGTGAGCCGGTAGCCTTTTGACGTCGCCAGACGGCCTGCTCTGATGTGCCCGCTGTACGAGCCTGTTGCAACATCGTTCTGGACGTAACCGTCGCCGAGACGGCCGATGGCCGACGTGCCGAAGCCGATCAGGGTTTTGCAGGTGTCGGCCGAGTAACCCAAGGAATTACGCCGCAGCCGACTGGCCTTCTGCGCCAGAGCGAGCTCATCGTCCGGCAAGGCAAAATGGTCAAGCCCGATTTGGAGGTAGCCGGCAGCGACCAGCGTATCGGCCACGGCCGCAGCCTGGTCGGCGCGGGCAGCACTGTCCGGCAGCGCCGCCTCATCGATCAGGCGCTGACGTTTCATATACGAAGGAACGTGCGCGTAGCCGAAAACCGCAACCCGGTTCGGGCGCATGGCGACCGCCATCGTCGCGCTCTCGACGCAGGACTGCACCGTCTGATGTGGGAGACCGAAAATAAGGTCCAAGTTGATGCGGCTTATTCCGTGCTGGCGAAGAATTTCGACGGCAGCGGCGGTCTGCGCCTTACTCTGGACCCGGTTGATCGCTTTTTGAACGATGGGATCGAAGCTCTGCACGCCGAGGCTCGCGCGGTTCACGCCGGCTGCTCCTAAGGCTTCGGCCATCTGGACCGTGAACGTGCGCGGGTCGATCTCGACGGCGATCGTAGCCGTTTTCCTGAAAGCGAAACGGCGGCGCAGGAGCTCCATCAGAGCCAGGAAATCCGCTGGCGCGACGAGGGTCGGCGTTCCGCCGCCGAAGTGCACGTCGCTCACTGGCAGCGCTTGCGGCGCTTGCTCCGCGACCAAACGGATCTCCTCACGCAGCACCGACAAATAATTGAGGACCGGCGCATCCCGGCGAGTGCTGGCCGTAGGAAAGCCGCAATACCAGCAGATCGATCGGCAGAACGGAATGTGGAGATAGAGCGACACGGGCTCGTCAGGCGGCAGCCGCCTCAGCCATTTCTCACAGTCCTGTGCACCGACCTCCTTGGAGAACTCTGGCACGGTTGGATAGATGGTGTACCAAGGCAGGCGGGCATCGCAATACTTTTTCTGGATTGAGGCCTGCAAAGGTTACTTTCCCAGGTGGTATATAGAATCATCCTAACCGCAGCGCTCCCCTGCGTCTTTGCGCCATATCAAACGATCGGCGTTAGTCCAGAAATCTGCATTCCGCCAAAGTCCATGCTAAGGTAAATCGGTTAGGATGACAGCAGGAGCGTAGCCACTCGCTGACACTCGTTTGATGTTTGTGAAGAGAAGGACTTTATTGCACGACTGATGTTGAAGCAGTGCTTGATGTGAAGAATTGACGTGCGACGACCATTTGGCTTTCGAGGCCCATCCCGCATCTTCGGTTTGATAGATGCGCTCGAGGCGGAACGAGTGCTTTACGGGGAATTGCCCGGGCGATCTCGTCAAGGCAACAACGAAATGGTAGAAGTTTCAATTGTGCTCAACAGATCCGCGGCAATTGTTCTCCCCATAGCCAATCGACAATTCGCACGCCACCAAAGCTGGTTGACAGCTGCACAAACTGATGATTGTCGGTAACGGCCTCGCCGATATCAGCCGCATCGCGCCCCAGCGGATGCGCTCTCATAGCTGCAAGCACGGCATTGGCCATGTCAGGCGCCACGATGGCAACGAGCTTGCCCTCGTTGGCGACGTGTAGCGGATCAAGCCCAAAGAGTTCGCAAGCGGCGGCAACCGCCGGCTTCACCGGAATGGCCTCTTCCTGCAGACGGAACCCGAGGCCCGACTGATGCGCAATCTCGTTGAGCATCGCCGCAAGACCGCCGCGCGTGGGGTCACGCATCACCCGGATGCTGCTGCCGCCGACCGCAACCATTAGAGCTACGAGATCATGCAGCGCTGCGGAATCCGAGACGATCTCGGTCTCGTAAGCGAGATTCTGGCGCCTCGACATGATCGCTGCACCATGGTCGCCTAGACTGCCGGAGACCAGCACGCGGTCGCCGACCCTTGCCTTCTCCGCGGAGAGATCGAGCCCATCGGCCAAAACCCCGACCCCCGTCATCGAGATGAACAGGCCGTCCGCCTTCCCGCGCTCGACGACCTTGGTGTCACCCGTGATGATATAAACGCCGGCGGTACGCGCGGCCTCGCCCATCGAATCCGCAATCGTCTTCAGATCCGAGAAGCGGAAGCCCTCCTCGATGATGAAAGTTGCCGAAAGATAGAGCGGACGCGCGCCGCCCATCGCGACATCATTGATCGTGCCGTGGACCGCGAGCGATCCGATATTGCCGCCGGGAAAGAACAGCGGCGAAACGACATAGCCATCGGTCGTCATCACCATTCTGCCAGCGCCAACATGGAAGGCCGCCTGATCGTTGACGCGGGCGAGCCATTCATTGCCGAAGGCTTCGTGAAACAGGCCGGAGATCAGCTGAGCCATCGCGCGCCCCCCCGCGCCGTGGGACAGGTCGACCCGCCCGTTCTTGATATCGATCTTGCGTTGGTAGGCCGTTGCCCTCATCACGCCCGCCTCAACTGATCATCGCGAAACCGTCCATACGTCCAATGCGCGGCACAGGCGCCTTCCGATGAGACCATGCAGGATCCTATCGGGATTTCCGGCGTGCAGACGGTTCCGAACAGCTTGCAGTCGATCGGCCTCTTCACGCCGCGCAGGATGGCCCCGCACTCGCACGCCGGATTGTCGGCGACACGCACTTCGTGCATCGCGAAACGCATCTCTGCATCGAATTGAGCGTAAGCCTGCTTTAGCTTCAGTCCGCTATGGGGGACGAGCCCGAGCCCGCGCCATTCGAACTGGTCACGCAGTTCGAAGATATCCGACACCTCTTCCTGGGCGCGCCGATTGCCTTCGCGCGTCACCCCACGGCTGTATTGGTTCTCCACCTCATATCGGCTTTCGTTCACCTGCCGCACCAGCATCAGAATCGCCTGCATCATATCGAGCGGTTCGAATCCCCCGATCACGATCGGCTTGCCGAATTTTTCTGCGAGGACCTCGTAAGGCTTCGTGCCGATGATGGTGCTAACATGCGCAGGTCCAAGGAAGCCATCAATTTCAATCCGCCCGCCATTATGGATATCCTGACCCTCGAGAATGCTATGCATCGCGGCGGGAGTTAGCACGTGATTGCAGAACACACTAACATTCTTCAGCCATTTCTTCTCGGCAAGCCGGATCATCGCCGCTGTCGCCGGTGTCGTGGTCTCAAATCCAATAGCGAAAAAGACCACCTCCCGGCTCGGCGCATGTTCGGCGATCCGTATCGCATCGAGCGTCGAGTAGACCATCCGTATGTCGGCGCCGTACGCCTTGGCGCTCAGCAGGGATTTTCCCTGCGAGCCGGGCACGCGCATCAAGTCGCCATAAATACAGAGAGTGACCTGCGGCAGCTCGGTGAGCCTGATCGCCATGTCGATCCGGCTGGCGGGGAGAACACAGACGGGACAACCGGGCCCATGGATCATGCGAACATTCGCAGGCAGTATATCCTCCAGACCATAGCGGGAAATCGCATGCGTGTGTCCGCCGCAGAACTCCATGAACCGATATTCCCTTTGCGACTCGGCTTCGGCGGCAATCGCACGCGCGAGCCCCTGCGCGATGGTCTTGTCGCGAAATTCGTCGACATACTTCATGACTGGAGCTCCCGCCCCACGCTGCCTAGCTCCTGTAGGAGCTGCAGCGTGTGCTCGGCCTCCGCCGGGTCGATTCTAGCCAGGGCGTAGCCGACATGGACAAGGACGTAGTCCCCGACCGCGAGATCGTCGATGAGCGCAATCGATATCTCCTTCCTGATGCCGTCGATGGATACGATGGCAAGGTCGTCGGGGAGAATCTTCGTGACCTCAGCTGGTACCGAGAGACACATATCAGGCTATTCCTTCCAGGACTGACGGTCGTTCTGCAATCTGCAGAGCGGCGATCCAGGCTTGTCCGAGGCTCAAGCCACCGTCATTGGGCGGAACCTGCTGTGGGAGCAGCGGAGTGAGGCCGGCCGCAATGCAACCCCGCTGGATTTCTTCCACTAGTACCGCGTTCAGGAAGCAGCCGCCGCTCAGAACGACGGTGGCAACGCCAGTTGTCCGGGCCGCGCGCGCGACCCAGTCAACGCAGGCCGCGGCAAACGTGCCATGAAACAGCCCGGCTCCCTCCGTGGCGCCGACGTTGTCTGCAATCAAGCGCGCAAACAGCGGGCGAAAGGACAGCACGTGGCCATCGATCATCCAGCCCGCTTCAAGCACCGCAGTCCGCCGCACACGCGCCTCTAGCTTCATCGCGGCTTCGCCCTCATAGCTCTGCAAAGTCGCGATCCCCAGCAGCGCCGCTGCTGCGTCGAACAGCCGGCCCGCGCTGGTCGTAGTCGTCACGCTGGGTTGATCGAGCAATGACGGCAGACGTTCGGCCTGCGGCTGTGCTGCAAAGCGCAGCCCGATTTCGTTTTTCCGCCCCAGCAAGTGAAATATTGCGCTCGCCATGCGCCAAGGCTCGCGGGCTGCGCGATCTCCGCCAGGCATTTGCAAGGGCGCGAGATGCCCGATCCTTCGAAACCCGGCACCTTCGCACAACAATAGCTCGCCACCCCAGTTGCCGCCGTCGGAGCCATAACCATAGCCGTCGAGGAGAAGGGCGAGCGTAGGCCGCCCAAGGCCATGCTCCGCGATGACGGCGGCAGCGTGCGCGTGGTGATGCTGGACAGCGACCAGTGCGCGGCCGCTTGCTTCCGCAAATCGGGTGGTCGCCATGTTGGGATGCAGATCATGGGCAATGACGACAGGATCGATGTCGAGGGTCGATGTGAGGTGCCGGATCGTCTCCTCAAAGAATCGGATGCCTTCAGCCGTATCGAGATCGCCGATGTGCTGGGAGACGAAGGCCTCACTGCCCCGTGTAACCGTGATGGTCGATTTCAACGCGCCGCCTACGGCGAGCACGGGCAGCACAGACCTCGCAAGCCGGATCGGTTCGGGAACATAGCCGCGGGCGCGACGAATGAATTGACGCCGCCCCGCCACCACCGCCACCACGGAATCATCGGCGCGCGTCAGAATATCGCGATCATGGGTCACAATAAGATCGGCGATGCCCGCGAGCCGCCGCAGCGCCTCCGCGTTGTCGATCGGGAGCGGTTCGCCGCCGGGATTAGCACTGGTGCTGACAATGACCGGACCTTCAACCCCATCCCATGCACCTGTCGAACGAAGCGCATGGAAGATGAGGTGATGCAACGGGGCCACCGGCAGCATGATGCCTACGCGCGACAGGCCGGGGGCTATCGCCGGCGCCAGATTGTTGCGCGACGGCAGGAGAACGATCGGGCGGGCGATGGATTCGAGCAGTGGGAGCTCGGCGGCATTCGCCTCCGCAATCTCGCTGACCTGCTCTACGGAACCAACCATGACCGCGAACGGCTTCTGGTCGCGCTGCTTCTTCTTGCGCAAACGCTGCACGGCGTCATGGTTGCGAGCGTCGCAAAGCAACTGGTACCCGCCCACTCCCTTTATCGCGACGATTTGGCCGCAGTCGATCGCCGCGGCAATATCGTTGATCCCATGACTGAGCCGAGGACCGCATGTCGGACAGGCAATCGCTTCCGCATGAAACCTGCGGCTCGCCGGATCGGCATATTCGCCCGCGCAGGCGGCACACATCGCAAACTCCCTCATCGCAGTGTTCCGGCGATCGTAGGGAAGCCGTTTGGCGATGGTATAGCGAGGGCCGCAATGAGAGCAGTTGATGAAGGGATAGAGGTAATATCGGCTGTTCGGGTCGAACAACTCATCAAGACATTGCTGGCATGTCGCGGTATCGGCGAGGATTCGGGTCGACACCCTCCCGTGTTCGCTGGCGCGGATCGAAAAGTCTTTCGCCGCAAGCGCGCCAATCTCCTGAACGGAGATGTGGTTGATCCGCGCCAATGGAGGCCTTTCGCGTGGCAAAGCGGCGACAAACTCGCACGTACGGTCGCCCTCAACCTCGATGATCACGCCATCGGGATCGTTGGCGACGAACCCGGTCAACCCATAGCGGGTAGCGAGACCATATACATAAGGACGAAAGCCGACACCCTGCACGGCGCCACTGATGCGCACCCGCAGCCGCGTTCCGCCGCGGATGATGGCGTCGCTGCTCGCGCTCATCGCGATGCGTCCTCGACGGGACTCCTCTGATGCGCAGCCTGTTTCCGGATCCAAGCGTAGAGCCCGACAAAGCCCTCGCCCGTACGCGCCGAAACCGTCAGCACCTCAATGTTCGGATTGACGCGTCTCGCATATTCGATGGTTTGGGCTAAATCGAAGTCGATCACCGGCGCCAGATCAATCTTGTTGATCAGCATCAGCGACGATGCGGCGAACATATCCGGATATTTGAGCGGCTTGTCTTCACCATCGGCGGTCGAGAACACCACGATCTTACAGGCCTCGCCGAGATCGAACGCCGCGGGACACACTAGATTCCCGACATTCTCGATGAAGAGAATACCGCCCTTGAGCGGCGGCAAGCGGCGATAACCCTCGCCGACCATCGCAGCATCGAGATGGCAGCCCTTGCCGGTATTGATCTGGATTGCGGGCACGCCGGTTGCGCGAATGCGATCGGCATCGTTCGAGGTCTGCTGGTCGCCCTCGATGACACCAACCGGGCGGCTACCCTTGAGCTCGGAGACGGCGCGGACGAGCAGCGAGGTTTTGCCCGCGCCCGGACTGGAAACAAGGTTGAACACGAGCAGGTCATCGGCCAAAAAGCGCGCGCGGTTGTCGGCGGCGATCCTGTTGTTCTTGCCGAGGATATCGCGCTCGATCTGAATGGCTCGCTTGCTGCTCATACCCGCGATCTTCAAGCCGGCCGGGTCGGCGCCGCAATCCACAAGCGCCCCTCCGCGCTGAGCATGCTGACCGCTATGATCATGATGGGGACCATGGCCGTGGTAATGGTTGTGAGAATCATGCACCTTTTGACCGCAATGCATATGATCATGGTGGTGACCGTAGTGATCATGCGTATGATCATGGTGATCGCCCTGGGTTTGCGCACTTTGGGCGTTGGCGCGTTCGATGGAGGGCGTTCCTTCGCTACAGCCACATACAGTACACATTAGTCGACCTCCAGCTCTTTGACCCGCATCTCTTCGCCCGCGGTCACCTGCAGCTGATAGCTGCCGCAGCAGGGACACGGCTCATAGCGTTGCGCAATTTCAACGCTCCTCGAACAGGCCATGCACCAGGCGACACCAGGCAATTCGACGACCTCAATAACCGCGCCATTGGCGATGGTCCGCGCGGCAACGGCCGCAAAGCAGAACTTCATCGCTTCGGGAGCGACATGGCTCAGCGCCCCGATCTCCAGACACACGGTCTTCACGCTGGAAAACGATCGTCGGCGCGCCTCCTCCTCGACGATCTCGACGATACCCTCACAAAGCGCCATTTCATGCATCGCCAATATCGCGAAAATTCAGAGTGAACCCAACGCAAGGGTCAAAGGATCCGACCATCGCGCGAACGGCACCCTGTGCCTGTGGTTTCGCGGCCAGCACCGCGCCTAGCAGGCTGCGGACCAGCGGTCCGCGCGCGTGGAAATTCCACTCGGTCGGGGCAAGAAATTCGAAGCTCGACAGCTGCCCCTGACGATCAAGCTCAACCGCGTGATAGAGACGTCCCCTGGCGCATTCGACCGCGGCCGCACCACGGCCCTGCCCCAGCCTGTAGCTTTCGATGATCCCATCCTCCGCTGTTTCAACATGAGCACCCAAGCGGAGCCAAGCGAGCAGCCGCAAGATTTCCGCAATCCTCGCCTTCAGCCGATCGGCCGGCCCCGACCGGCCTAGCGTGAGCTGATCACGCATCATTTGGCGTGCCCACGCACCTGTTTCGGGAATGCGGCCCTCAAGGTCGGGACAACGGCAAAATCCTGCATCATCCACGAGCCGTTCAATGACGTCGCGGTCGTCGGCAACCGACAAAAACGAGTGCTGCATCGGCGTTGCGTTCAACGCGTCTTCCTCGAGAGCCGCAACGCGAAGCGCTAGTGGGGTACCGAGCCTCGGCGCTCCGTCTTCGTTCGTTATGCCAAGCGCTGCCAGCGCAATCGCAACCCGCGCCATTGTTTCGCGTCGAACCTGGCCGCGGCTGGGCTCTGCGCTGCTGAGAAGTGCCGACACCTCCTCCATCAGGGCCCGGATCGCTGCGGCGCTCGTGGTATCCAGCGCGCAATGCCCGACAAACAGGCCCCGCAGCAATTCCGCCAGCCGCTCGGCAACGACCATGGCGATACGATGCTGGTGCGTCGCAAGCCTGATGGTTTCGCCGCGCGCCGCCTCGATCGCGGACAGGAATGCCACCTGGTGCCCGGCGGCACACAACGAGAAGATTCGCGGCAGCACCTTGAGCATCAAAGTGGCCGGCTTGCCGGCGAACAGCCGCCCCAGTGGCGGCCGGACGCGCGGCAGAATCTCGACCGCGGCAATTGCGTCGCCAGCAAGCGATACGGTAACATCGATCTGGTTGCGGACGGCGAGGCTCATGCGCGCCGCTCCGTCAGTACACTGCGTAAGAAATGCCGGCGGTCGATCGAACCAGGTCGCGCATCGGGACCATGTAACGCCGCGCGGTTGGCCGGCGACATCAGCGCCGCGAGTGCTGCTTCGGCGGTGGCGCGCGCGGACGTCATGTGCTCGAACTCAAGCATCGGCGAGAACAGTGAGTAGCTCGCGATCAAGCCCACGGGCGCCAGCTCACCGACGGTGAATTCGATCTGGCCGGCCGGAAATCGCAAGCGCAGGTTCGATCCCGGGCTCGGAGAGGATTGGGAAGCGCCGTCGCGAATGGGTGTGACCACGTTCATGAACCAGGGCGTGACCATCATGCCGACGACCCTGCCCTCGCGCGCGCGAAAGCCGATCGCTTCGATGCTCAAGACCTCGTTGAAGATCGGCAGGTGGCGCATGGTACGATCGGCGATATCCCGATAGGCTGCCGCGAGCCTCTCGCCCCACGCCGACGCATCAGCGTGCAAGCTCCTGCAGGAACGCTGTTCGCAGTCAGGCGTCATCTTCAATCACCATGAACTTCGTTTTGGGCGCATCGCAGTTTGGACAACGCCGATTTTTGGGCAACCCGGCGAAAGGCGTTCCCGCTGCAATTTGCGTCGCCTCATCCCCCTCAGCCGGGTCGTAGACGATCCAACAGATGCCGCACTCCATGCGCGCGCCGTTTGCGATATCCTTCCGGACGCCAAAATTCTCGAAGCTCGTCATTCGAAGTAAGCTTTGATGATTTCTTGCAGGCGTTCGGCGGAAACCCAGAAATCTTCCTCGGCGGCCAACGCAGCCATTGGCACGCCGCCGACTTCCAGCGTATCCAGAATGATGCTGTCCATGGCATTGAAGAACTGCACCGACCAGACGTTCCGGATGCCCGTCGCAAGCACTCGGCAAGTCCCATAGCCGCGCGAGATGAGCTGGATCGGACCGTTGCCGACGCTTTGCTGCAAAAACGCCAGGTCGACCGGGTTCATCGGCAGCAGGGTGAAGTTGATGATCTGCGAGCGCATGCCCGGCTGCCAGGCCATTGCCCGCTCACGGATTTCTGCGAGTACCGGCAGCACGTTCATCGCGCCGTCCGGTGCCGCGCCGATCAGAAGATCGCTCGACGTCAGGTCGGTTGCGGCGCGCCGCACGATTTCCGGGATCGCACCGACCTCGACATATTCGTGTGCCGCGTCGGTCTCGATGCGCACGCGCCAGATTCCCGCAAGTACCGATTCCTGGATTTGCGCCACGCGGCCACTCGGCAAAGCAACAACGCCGGAGAGCTCGCCCTCCCCGAGCACTTCGGCAATCAGCCTGCGCTCCAGATCGTTGAGATTTCCGATCCTGAACAGCTGCGTCGGCACATCGCTCTTCTGGCCAGCAACGGCGGCCGCGACCGAATACAACAGCGCGATGGCATTCGGACAGTTCCTTGCCAGCTCGATGCCATTGAGCGCAGCGGGGTTCGCGAGCGCCCTCGCACCCCCTAGCCCGCTATGGGCTGCGTCGAGACTTTCCGCGGCGATGGGAAACACGCTCATCGGCTGCTCGCATTTTCTCGGCGCTATCGGACGCGATCCGGAAACCTGTTTCATGATACGAGGTCCCGTTTGTGTGCGGGGCTGGTGCTTATGTTCACGATGCGTCATTGGCGCGGGCGATCAATGAGCTTCGAAATGCGGTCGATAGAGATCTCCCGGATCTTGGCGATCATGCCGAGTGTCTCGCGCTTGTGGGACGCTTGCGGTCCCCACCTCGAACAGACGGAGCCGCGTCAGATCATGTTTCCCGGATTGAAAGTCCATTAGCCGCCTCTTTGATAGTTCATGGTTTTGCTGGGTCAGGTGTAGCAAGGGACGTGCCAATCGTTGCTCTTTCGCGATTGCATTCCCGCTCGTATCAGCACCCGTCGAGATATTCCTCGTGAAGCTTGTTTCGGCTTCAAATTTGGTTTCCGCTGATATGGGCAAAGATTGGCAGGCAGTGACCGGCAGGCGGCGCCGGGCTAGCGCAGGTACTCGGGCAATTGCGGCTCTTGACCGATCAAGTCCGCAAAGAAACGATCACAATCGTGGCCATTGAGGGCCGCATCACGGCCCTCAAGAGCGTCCGCGATCAGCCGCGCTTCGTCGTCATCCAAGAGCCGCACCGCGGTATCGATATGGACAAGCACCTTGGCACCGAGAGGTGGCTCGGAGAGCAGCATGACTGAGACGCGCCGCTGTTCATCGCCATATTCGCAGAGCGCCGACATGCCGTCGGTCTCAATAATCGTCATTGGCAAGCCAAGGCACATGGTAATCCGCGAGCCGCTAGATCGGCCGCGCCCTCCTCTCATAATTTGTATGGTCGATATCGTTCGCGAGCAGATGCTCCGAGTGCGGTAGCGGCGCCGTCCGCAGTTTTGCCGGAGAACCCCACTGCGCCAGCAGTTCGCAAGCCAGTTCGATCGCAGGCGCAATCTGAGTGCGCACCGGAGCCGTCAGCGGCCCGCCCCAATCGTCCAGATCAAGTGGCTGACAGCCGATTAGAGCGAGCTGTCGCGGGCAGTGGCCAAGCAGGTCGGCCGCACTTAAGACCTCCTGGAAGCCGGTCTGATGCAGGCTCACCTTCTTGGCGCCGGTGAATTTCGGCACCTCCTCGTCTCGCACGAGCTTCAAGTGCCCGGGCGCGAGTCCATAGTCGATGGCATCGAACGCGATCAGGCAATCGGCCTTTTCGAGAAAGTTGACGAGGTAGAGCCCCTGCGTGCCGCCATCGAGCATGGTGACATTGCTAGGGACGGCGTAGCGGCGGTGGAACTGCTCCACCACGCGCACGCCGAACCCATCATCGGCCCACAGGATATTGCCGATGCCGAGCACCAGGATCTGTTTCGTGTTCTCCGGAGTTGGCAGCTGCATCGTCAATCAATCGCGGAATTTGCGCTCGCCGAAAATGATCGACGAGACGATGCTCTGGCGCGACACGATATCTTCGCGAACCGCGGTATAGATGTGAATGAGCGCAAACGTCACGATCATCCACAGGCCGAGATGATGCCAGGTGTGGACGTCCTGGCTGTTCGGCCTAATCGAAAACACCCAGCCGAACAGCCTGTACTGCCAGCTGTCGTTGCCGGTGCCCTGCGCGTACAGTGCAAAGCCGGTGACGATCATGAACGCGGTCGCCAGCGTAAACATGAAGAACATCGCAAGCTGGGCCAGCGGATTGTGCGCGACGTATTTCTTTGGCTCGGCCGCAACGAAAGCGTACCAGCGAATCTCGTGCCACACCTCGCGCCAATAGCTCTTGCGCCAAAGCGGCACGTAGAAAATCTGCTTAGCATGGGGGTTGCCCACGAACGCCCAGTAAATGCGCAAGAGGAAGCCGAGCGTGAGCACATAGCCTGCGATGAAATGCACAAAACGGATATAGCCGAACAGAAAATTGTCGCCTGTCTCTCCGGGAATGGTCGGTATCCCATTGCCGATGAAATAACCGCTGAGGCCCAACACCAGAATTGCCGCGGCGTTGATCCAATGCCACAGCCGCACCGGCGCCTCGTAGACGTAGACGACTCCACGCTCGCTGCGGCCGGAGCGTACCGGGTCAACCGCGACAGTGGCAGTTAGCGCTTGCGGAGATTTGTCCAACAATGCCGCCTCCCCTAGCGGACCTTGACAGTTGCCATTTCCTGGCCATCCGGCCCCATCACATGTGTCGAGCAGGCCAGGCATGGATCAAACGAATGGATCGTGCGCAGGATTTCCAGCGGCTTCTCCGGATCAGCGATCGGCGTATCCATCAGCGAGGCCTCAAATGCACCGATATTGCCATCTGGATCACGCGGCGAGCCGTTCCATGTCGTCGGCACGACGCATTGGTAGTTGTCGATCTTGCTCTCCTTGATCTTGATCCAGTGCCCGAGCGCACCACGTGGCGCCTCGGTGAAACCGTAGCCCTTGGCTTCCTTCGGCCAGCTCTCCGGCTTCCATTTATCGATGTTGGCGGTAGCGGTGTCACCAGCTTTGATATTCGCCATAAGCTTATCCTGGAAATAGTGCATCTGGTGCGCGGCCCATTGGCATTCGAGCGCACGTGCCGCAGTGCGGCCGAGCGTCGAGAAGAGTGCAGCGAAGGGAAGATCGAGTGTCTTCAGCAGCTTCTCGGTTGGCTCCTTGAACTCCTCTTTGCCTTGTGCGTGACCTATGAGGTATCGCGCCAGCGGTCCCACCTCGACGGCGTTGCCGCGCCAGCGAGGCGCCTTGATCCAGGAATATTTGCCGCCCTCGTCGAGCTCCTTGATGTCGGTCCTGGTGCCCTTAACGTTGGGCCCGAGCCGGAAATTCGGCTCGGTTATACCATCCCAGGGATGCAGCCCCCTGGTTTCATCGGGGTACTTGTACCAGGAATGAGCGACGAACTCCTGGATCTGCTCGGGATCGCCGTGATCGATCGGCAGAACTTCGCTGAAATTGCCATTGAGGATCACGCCGCGCGGCTGCTTGAGGTTTTTCGCGGAATAATCATTCGCGTTCTCGGGAATGTCGCCATAGGACATTAGGCTCTTACCCGAGAGACCGCGGCCATACAGCCAGTCCTTGTAGAAGGAGCCAATCACGGCAATGTCGGGCAGATAAACCTGCTCGACGAATTCGATCGAACGGCCAATGATCGAGGATACCAGGTTTAGCCGCTCCATATTTATGGCACCCACTGCACCGGTACCATCGACATTGATGGCGCAGGCCACGCCACCGACCAGCCAATTCGGATGCGGGTTCTTGCCGCCATAGATGGCGTGGATCTTGACGACGTCCTTCTGGAAGTCGAGCGCTTCCAGATAATGCGCCAAGGCCATCAGGTTCGCTTCCGGCGGAAGCTTGTAGGCCGGATGCCCCCAATAGGCGTTCTTAAACGGGCCGAGCTGCCCTGATTCAACGAACTTGGTCAGCCTGATCTGCAGATGCTTGAAATAGCCTGGCGATGATAGCGGCCAGGGGGAGACCGACTGCGCCAACGCAGAGGTCGCCTTGGGATCGGCCTTGAGGGCGGAAATCACATCGACCCAATCCAGCGAGTGCAGGTGATAGAAGTGCACAAGATGATCGTGCACCTGCAAGCAGAGCTGCATGATATTGCGGATCGAGTTAGCATTCTCGGGAATGATGATACCCAGCGCGTTCTCCACCGCGCGCACCGAGGTGAGCGCATGCGTGCCGGTGCAGACGCCGCAAATCCGCTCGGTGAACGCCCAGGCGTCGCGAGGATCGCGTCCACGCAAGATCGTCTCGATGCCGCGCCACATAGTTCCGGATGAGACCGCGTTGCAGATCACATTGTCGGAATCGAGATTGACCTCGACGCGGAGGTGGCCTTCGACCCGGGTCAGCGGATCGACGACAATGCGTTTGCTCGAATTGTCGAGCTTGAACCCATTCGGTGTCTGGGCGCCCATCGTTGTCCTTCCCTGAATCCGATTATTTTTCCTGAGCTACGCGGCCCCGTTTACGGGTCAGCCGCTTCGCGGCTGTGATCGCCGCGTGCGCGGCAACGGCTAGGCCGACCGCGCCAGCAGCGGCCATGCCAATTTGGTCGGCGTTGGCCTCGATGCCGAATTGCTTGATGGTCGTCAGCCGATCGTAAAATGAGCCCTTGTCCCAAAAGCCATCTTCGGAGCAGCCTAAGCAGCCGTGGCCGGATTGGATCGGGAAGGAAACGCCGTCGTTCCACCGAACGGCCGAGCAGGCGTTATAGGTGGTCGGCCCCTTGCAGCCCATCTTGTAGAGGCAATAACCCTGGCGCGCGGACTCGTCGTCCCACTCCTCGACAAACTGGCCGGCGTCGAAATGGGGACGCCGATAGCACTTGTCGTGGATCCGCTGGGAATAGAACATCTTTGGACGCCCTTGGCGGTCGAGCTCGGGAAGCTTTCCGAACGTGGTGATGAAGGTCACCAAGGCGGTCATGACCTCTGCGATGGGCGGGCAGCCAGGCACCTTGATGATCGGTTTGTTCGTGATCACTTTATCGATCGGCGTCGCCTGAGTCGGGTTGGGCTTGGCTGCCTGCACGCACCCCCAAGACGCACAAGTACCCCAAGCAATGATCGCGATGGAATCTTCCGCCATCGCCCTGAGCTTTTCGACGAACGGCTTGCCGCCATCAATGCAAAACATGCCGCCTTCGTTCAGCGGCGGATTGCCTTCAACGGCAAGCACATACTGGCCCTTGTACTTGGCGCGGGTCTCCTCGAGGATAGCTTCGGCCTGATGTCCTGCCGCCGCCATGATTGGGGCGTCATAATCCAGCGAGATCATCGACAGCACCACGTCTTTGAACAGCGGATGGGCCGAGCGGATAAAGCTTTCCGAACAGCAGGTGCATTCGAGCCCGTGCATCCAGATCACGGGCACACGCGGCTTTGTCTCCAGCGCGTTGGCAATCTGGCTTGCCGCGAGCGGACCGAGCCCGAGGCTCGTTGCCGTCAAACTGCAGAATTTGTGGAAACTGCGACGCGTGATACCCTGACGTCTGATGACGCCGTAAAACGTTTCCGTTGCCTCACCCATAAACCCCTTCCAAGCTGTTATCGACGGCTTACTGACGCTCTGATAGCAAGAAGCAGGCCAACACCACCTGAAACACCTGAGAGATGCCAACCGGCTTCCAGAAAAAGCGCTCAAATTAGTCACGTGGGGCCATGAGAGCTGAGGAAGCGGAAACGAACGCACGATGTGCGTTCGCAGCGTCTACATAACCAAGTCGTCGCATGCCGCAATCCAGCGGCTCCACCTTGTTCAGGTTTTCACGAAGCTGGCCTCTCAGGACTAGATTGGATTTTTAAGGTTCGCAATCTCGTCAGGTGGCTTATCGCGGCCAGTCAGCCGCTTATCCTAGAAGATCAGCATATCCGTGCAACATCCCTTAGTTGCGGCGAGCGTAGCCAGCCGTGTCGTGACGTCTTTGAGCCCCTACTTGGATCTTTGTCGTATCAAGAATTGTCCAAGTGAATGCTAGAGCACCGGCTCGCAATTCCAATTCATTAAGAATCCTTCGACCAGTGTCGGACACCACACGTCTGACACATACCGTCAGATTAGGGACGCACCGCGGGTTAACAGCCGCTGTGAAAGAACAGCCTCAACACTTTCGGACCCTTCAACTCCGACAATTGGACGCCCCGGTACGACCGTATGTTTTAAGGCAGTAATACGGTGCATCCGGGTAAACTGATCCAGCGCATAAACACAAGACGCGCGTAGCTTTGCGATTTCATCACCAAGGCGTTCGATGACGGGCGAAATGGTCGCAGACCGGGGAAAGTCCGCTTCCCCTTCTAGCCAAGTTGGCGTGGGTTCCGCGCTTGCATTGCCCGGTGACAACCAGCGGAATACCTCGCTAATGCATCCCTGCGGATAGTATTCGGACAGCCGATATACGTCCCTATAGAATTGCGGCTTCTGTTGGAAGAGATCTTCACCGAACAGTAGCACCGAGACCGCCACTATCCGCGCAGAGAACCGGCCGCTCGGGCCAAGCCTATTCTTGTAAGGGTTTTTTCCATAAAACACACGAAACTGGCCAAATAGGTCGGGTGACATGTGCTCCAAAAAGCGCGTCAGAACATAATTTGCCGACTCAAGACGCTCTAAGCATACCGCAAGACATTGGCGAGCGTCAGCGTCAGCCGTGTCACGTAATTCAAGTAGAGCATCGATTGCTAGCTGTAGATCGCTCTCGATGAGTTGGTGACCCAAGCAAAAATCTCGCTCTTCGACCCCGGCCGCGCCGAGGCAATATACGCGTGGATCGCTCTGCACCGGGTTTGCAAGGATCATATCTTCATACGAGAGGACCTCAATGCTAGGCTTCCGATCACAACTTAATCGGGCAAGACGGCTCAACTCCTCTCCTATGGTCAACTCCGCTTCTACGGGATGAAGACCAGCAAACGCTGACATCTGATAAGCACAGTTGACGAGATAGTGGATGTCTGTCTTGGCGATCGCGAGCTCGGGCTGCGGCAGATTCAGCAGCTGCACCTCATAGTCGGCCGATGCAATCATCCCGTTAATGCTGCGTCCAAGATCCCTGACCCCTTCATCTGGCCGTTTACTGCGTTTGATCTCGGCAATGCAGTGCGGGAGCTGATCGGTGACCAAATTGCTGAGAAGCCCAAGCGGGCGCGTTCTCTGCCCGCGATCAATACTATCGGTCAGATGAGAAAATATCTGCGTCCGATAGCTCGGCGCGTTCATGCTTGCGGACTCCCACTAATTTTCGTGTGTAGAGAAGCCGCGATGACATCTGCGGCCGTCGTCACATCAATTTCTTCTTTGGCTCCTTGCTGAGAAGCGCATTTCGATCAGCGAACT
Organism: Bradyrhizobium sp. CCBAU 051011; assembly: GCF_009930815.1. Classification (NCBI taxonomy): domain Bacteria; kingdom Pseudomonadati; phylum Pseudomonadota; class Alphaproteobacteria; order Hyphomicrobiales; family Nitrobacteraceae; genus Bradyrhizobium; species Bradyrhizobium sp. CCBAU 051011. The sequence continues at coordinate 8,518,578 of NZ_CP022222.1, forward strand.
GCATTCGTCTCCGTCACTCGACGCAGGTCAGATCGCACCTAGCGATGCGCCGGCGAGGCGCGCGGGATGAGTACAGTTTGTCGAGGACAGGCGGATATCGCGGCCAATGCGCCTTCGTGCGTTGCGAAGCCCGACGGCTCAGTACGGCGTCTCCGGTGCTGATTTGGATCAATTGAGTAGGTTTCATATAACTCCTGCGCCTACGACTGGGAGAGTGGCATGATCGTGTGGGTCCTTCCCAGCAATGCACATGCCACCAAGCACGTCGTGCGGGCCTTGCTTGAAGAGTGAAAACTATGTGCTTCGCTTCGCGGCGAGCGAATATTTGCACCTCCGCGTCGCTTTTCGAGCATACGCGTCTGCAACCGGACACGCCGAATACGACACCACGGTCGTAACATCCCTCGATCTCGCAACCGTTTCGATGCGCACGTCGAACTCGCCCTGAACCAGTTAGGGCCAGAACTGCTTGAAGTGCGCATAACAGCGATAAAGAAGCCCCGCAGTACGGCGGTGCCAGGGTTATGGGCGTTGCCGGGCTCTGGCGGTATTTTCCAGCTTTCCGGAGCTCCGTGGCAGTTGGCGAATGGTCTTGGGAATAGCATCACCCTCTGACTTCAGGGGTCCGAGATCAAGTGTAAGATCTCTAAGCGCGCGCTCGCCACAGTAAAGAAGCCCGATCCCTCTCGGCGGCCGCATTCGCTGAGTCGGAAACACTGCTTCGAAAGCGTACAACCTGACGCTACGTGCGATTCAAGTCTCACCTGAGGGGCCTCGCACGAATTTGTACGAACCTTCGGCTTACGATCTGCTCTTCGCTCGCTTTTTGTCCAGGAATTGTCGTCTCCTTTGGTAGTTGAACTCTGAGCCGCCGGCGCGACTCAGTTTCGCCACGCGCCATAACGCAGGCTTCGGAGCTGTTCCGCGAGTGCCGGATGCTTTGAGTTAATAGCAGGTGACTGCAAACGGCTTCACCCCGAGGCGTGAGCGGTGCGCTTTGATGCCGATCCGGAAGTCAACTCTTGCGTTTTGTGCTCCGCCAACGCATATACGCACCACGGTAGCGCGATGCGCTATCGCAGCCCTCCTTGGGCGTTTCCTCCCTAGACTTGGGCCGCTTGTTCATTACAAGCGGCCTCTTTTTCTCGGTCGCCGCTATGGCGACGCCCCGGCAATTCTTTCGGAAATTGGCTTGCGCAGGTTGGTTAGACGACCGCCACGCTCGCAACGAGTTGCTACCTTCGGCGCAAGCGCCATCCCCGTCGCTTTAACGAGAAGGGACGAGCACGGTCATGAGAAACTCGCCTTACGCGAGGCAACGCGCCTTCGTTGCAGGTCGGCGGCCCGTGAGGTGTTGAGTACGCATTCTTCTCCGGCCGTGATATCAGTCTTCGCGGTAAAGCCTCCGCGGGCGAATGTTAAAGATGTTTCTCGCATTGATAAGCGTCGGAGATATAGGGATGGAAATGGGAAGCCTTTCTTTGGTTGGTCCGGCATGCGGTAGTCGTCAATACTATCGAAGGAACGATCTCCCCTTCGGGCGCTCCGGCCGATCTCAGCGATCGGGCGCATTTGGAAGCCGTGCGAAGGCGCTTGCCGCGGGACGCCGCAATGCCAGCAGCCTTCGCACGAGTGCTACGACACGCGCTTGATGATGTAGCTATCCATGATCCAGCCATGCTTGGCGCGTGCTTCCTGTCGGGCGGCGACGATGATTGGCCCCACTTCTGCGAGCGCACCTGACATGGTGATTTGCGGGGGCATCCCGAGATAGGCGCCCCACCAGATATGTAGTCCGTTCGGATCGAGCCACTGGAACGCGGCGCCGCCATCGAGCATGACGACCACCGTGTCGGCGCCGGATGGCCAACCGCATTCGCGCAGCCGCCGTCCGGTGGTGACGAGAAAAGGCTCCCCAATGTCGTTCAGCGGCAGTGAATGTGCGGCGCAAAGCGCCTGGATCGACGTGATGCCCGGGACGACCTCGATTATCGGCAACGGATCAAGCCTTTGTGCGATCCGCAGGCTCGAGTCGTATAGCGAAGGATCGCCCCAGATCAGCAGGGCAACGCGCCCGTCATCACCGAGATGCGCCGCAATTGCCCGGGACCAGGTCACGGCGACGGCGTCGTGCCATTCCTCCACTCCCTTGCGGTAGCTCTCCTGCGCAGTATCGCGAACGGGCACGTCGAACTCAGCAACGCGCGTGCGGCTGTTCGTCAGGGCTTGCGCGCAAATCAGCCGGCGCAGGTCGGCGAGATCGGACTTCACCGGGCCCTTGCGCGGAATCAGCACCAAGTCAGCTGCATTGATCGCGCGGATCGCCCCAAGCGTGAGCTGCTCGGGATCGCCGCAGCCAATGCCTATCAGGGAGAGTGTCAGCATTACGTTATGAAACGGGGGCGGCCGCGGCTTGCGACCGCCCGCACGTCATCTTCAGGCGCCGTTGTGAAGCCGATAGGTAACAAGACCATCGGCAGTCACACCTCGCAGCGATTTCGCCAGTGCCAACACGGTCAGATCGGCCAGCGGTTCAATGACCACGACGAGCGCGTAAGAAGCGGCGAAAGACGCGATGGAGGCGAGGTTCTCGGCCGCAAAGCCCGCACCATACAGCGCCCAGAAGGCGACCCACCCTACGATGCCGGATTGATAGGCGGTTGAAAGCGCAAGTGCCTGCCGATATTGCAGGTCAACATAGGCGGTGTTGCGAGGAATGATCCGCCCGGCCAGCGCCTGGATCGCAAATAAGGGCACCAGCAGCGTCGTCACGTTCATACCATATTGCGGCAGGTCGGTCGGCACGAAGAACAGCCCCTGCAGCAGAAGACCAAGCGCCAACCCGAACGCGGCTGGCGCTGCGCCGAACAGGAGAAACAGCGTCGAGCCGAGAATGAAATGCACCTCCGAGACCCCGACCCTGAAATGCGGCAGGAGTTCGAAGAACGAGAAGACCAGGACCGTTGTTGCGACGGTGCGCACCGCCAGCGAAACAATTCCCTGCGCGCGCACGGTTTCGACCACGGGCTTGAAGGCGCAGCCGGCGGCAACGGCACCGGTTGCGCAACTCAGCACGAGCTTGGCGCCCGTAACGATACCTGGTTCGATATGCATGACTTAAGTCCCTTCTGCCGTCACACCCGACGGCGTTAGCGTTAAAAACTGCAGGGCCGGTCTCCTGGCTCGCGGTTCGAAACCGGTCCCCGGCCTTCCCAGGCCTGACGGCCAGTGGCGGATCGGAGCCCCTCACCGCTTACAGTCGCGGGGGCGGCCGGGCTTTGGGCGCCGCATTCAGGTCCGCCCTTCCCCGTTCCCAATTATGCTCTGGCGCTTTGCGCCGCTTCGAGCACCATGCCTGCTCTGTGTGCTCCTTCCGACGAGGAGACGTCAAGGGGCTCGCGAGATCGGGCGACAGCGTCATCATCGGGTCTCTCCCGCCAGCGTGCCGAAAAGAATGATCGGCGCCGTCGTTGCGGCGCCGGTTTGCGCTAGCTGCTCTGCGAGCTTCGCAATCGTGGTGCGGACAATCCGCTCCTCGGCGTGGCCAAGAGACTCGCAAATAGCGCCGGCGTGTCGGCAGCCACCGTGCTCGATCAGTTTTGCCGCGAGCGCCGGGAATGTGTCGCTTCCCCATATAAATAGGGTCGTTGATTCCGGATCGGCAATTGCCGCGCATCGATATAATCGGGCTCGCTCTTGAAGCACTGGACCTTCAGCCCGCGATCGCGATAGGCGCGCGCCAGCGTCAGCGTCGTCTTGCCGACCCCGGATGCAGGCGCGGAGATGACGAGGCTCGCCGTCATCACGAGCCTTCCGGAAAGCGAGGCGTCGGCCCGAGCGGCCGATAGCGGCGGTCATAGTCGACGGCATACAGGCGGCTCTCTCCGAAATCTTCCGAACCCAGTGTGCGGCCAACCAGAATAACGGCTGTGCGCTCGAGCTCGGTGCTTACAGCAGAGTCCAAGGTACCGAGCGTGGCGCGGACGATGCGCTGATCCGGCCAGCTTGCGCGCCAGACTATTGCAACCGGGCAGTCTCCTCCGTAGTGCGGCGTCAGCTCATCAATCACCGTGGAAAGCAGATGGATCGAGAGATGGATGGCGAGCACCGCACCGGTCGCGGCAAAGGTGGCGAGTTTCTCGCCTTGCGGCATCGCGCTCGCCCTGCCCGGCATCCGCGTCAGCACGACCGATTGCACAAGATCCGGTAGCGTGAGCTCGGCCTCGATCGCGGCCGCGGCGGCGGAAAAGGCCGGCACGCCCGGCGTGATTGAATAGGAGATTTGAAGCGCGCGCAGGCGGCGCAATTGCTCGCCCATCGCCGACCAGATCGAGAGATCCCCGGAATGTAGCCGCGCGACGTCCTTGCCCTCACGATGCGCGGTGACGATCTCCGACATGATGTCGTCGAGCGACAGCGGCGCGGTGTTCACGATCCGTGCATCCTTTGGGCAATGGGCAAGAACGCCCTCGGGTACGAGAGAGCCGGCATAGAGGCAGACCGCACAGGCGGCAATCAGATCGCGACCGCGCAAGGTGAGCAGATCAGCTGCTCCCGGTCCGGCACCGATGAAGTGCACCGTCATTCGGCGTCTCCTACCGCGATCGCTGCGGTCGCCGTCCGATCCTGCGAGACAGCCCGCGTCGAAACGAGGCGCGCACCACGGCCGGCGACCGCAAGCGCTGCGGCTTCGGCGACGGAGCCCGTACCGAACTTCGCCTTGATGGATTCTGACTGTGTGGGCGTGGCAATGCCGGCTAGGACATCGGCCGAAACAGGCCGGATCGGCACGGTGAGTTCGCGCGCCAGCAATTTGAGCGCGGCGGTTTCGGCCTTGTCGCTGACAGTTGCAACTGCCGCGAGACCTTCAGGACCGCCCGCGGCGGCGAGAGCTTCGCGCAGCGCAGCCAGTGTGACCTCCCGCTTGAACCCCAGACCTGCGACCTTCACTTGACTGCACTCCATTGCACGACCGGCCGCATCGCCTCCCAGGAGCGATAGCGGCCGAGGTGACCCGCATGCGCAATCTCAATTCGCATCAACTCGCCACCGTGGCGTTGATGAAGGTCCGAGAGTAGCGCCTCGGTCTCCAGCGTGACGGCATGCGCAACCACCCTTACTCTCGGCTCAATGCGCGACCACACCGCATCGAACATCCTAGCGTCGAGCCCTCCGCCGATGAAGACGGCTTGCGGTGTCTCAAGGCGTGAGAGGATATCAGGCGCTATTCCCTCGACGATGGCGATCCGATGCGTCAGACCGAAGGTTGCCGCGTTGCCGCGGATATTCGCTACGCGATTAGACCGCGCTTCGATGGCGATCGCCGTGCCACCACAGAGAGCCCATTCTACCGAGATCGAACCTGAACCGGCGCCAATGTCCCATAATCTGTCGCCGGATCTCGGCGCCAGCGACGAAAGCGCGAGCGCGCGCATCGGCCGCTTGGTGATCTGGCCGTCATGCACGAAGAGCGCGTCTGAAAGGCCGGAGCTGCGCGGAACGCCGTGCGGTCCATTGGTTTCCAGCGCAACTGCCACCGGCCCCGCGCCGCCATCTGCGGCGTAGCTGTCGGCCCGATATTGCGCCACGGATTCGCGGGGACCGCCGAGCGCGGTGAGCGTCCATAGCCGTGAATTGCCCCAGCCGCGCGCCGTCAACCATTTGGCCAGATCGCCGGGCGCCTTGCCGTCGCGCACGAGACAAATGATGCGCGCTCCATGTGTCAGATGCGGCACCAGGCGTTCGAATGGCGCCGCGTGGATTCCAAGACAGACGACAGATTCGAGCCGCCATCCGAGCCGCGCCGAGGCAAGCGAGAATGTCGAGAGCGCGGGATGCGCAATCCATTCGCTCTTGCTGAGCCGTTCCGCGAGACTGGCTCCTACGCCGTACCAGGACGGATCGCCCGAGGCGAGCACCACCGTCGGACGACCGCGGCAGGCCAGCACGCAATCTGTCTCGAACGGCGCCGCCCAGGGACGGCCGCGGTCGGAAATCCCTGCCAGCGCGAGATGCCGTTCGCCGCCAAACACCGTCTCGGCTTCCGCAAGCGCCTTTCGGCTTGCATCCGAGAGGCCGGCAAGGCCATCTTCGCCAATGCCGATGATCGTCAGCCAGGGATCATGCATGATGTGCGCCCTCATTCTGGGCGGAACAAGCGATGCCAATCTGCTCGCAGACGCTGTGGCGCGCGCGGGGTGTGATGCGATCTATTCCTATGGAGGTCGCACCCGCGCCCCCGTGAACCAGCCGCTGCCGACCCGCATCGGAGGGTTCGGCGGCGTGAATGGCCTTGCCGAGTTCATTCGGCGCGAGGAAATAACGCACCTTGTCGATGCAACCCATCCCTTCGCGGCCGAAATGAGCCGTAATGCGGTTGCAGCGTGCGAGATGACCGGAACACCGCTGATCGCGCTCGAGCGCGCGCCCTGGGCAAAAGGGACCGGCGACACCTGGATCGAGGCCGCGGATATCTCCTCCGCTACGGCAGCATTGCCGAACAATCGCGCGCGGGTATTTCTTGCGATCGGACGCCAGCACATCGCACCTTTCAGCGCCAGGCCGCAGCACGCCTACACTTTGCGGTTTGTCGATCCTCCCGATGGACCACTGCCGTTTCCGGACGTCGATGTCATCGTGTCGCGCGGACCGTTCACCCTCGCCGGCGAATTGGAGATGATGCGTGCGCGCGGCATCGAATGGGTTGTTGCCCGCAACTCCGGTGGAGCGGGCGCGCGCGCCAAGATCGACGCCGCGCGCGAGCTCGGCCTTCCCGTCGTGATGCTCAAGCGGCCCGAATTGCCTGACAGGCCCCGAGTCGAAAGCGTGGCGGAGGTCATGCAATGGCTCCGTCATCGGGCATGCCTCGGTGCATAGACCCAGCGGCCGACGCGGCGCGTTGCCGAATTACCGACGATGACAAGGGTTCGCATGTCGGCCATCTCGGGCCGTGCCTCGCGCAGCATCACGGTTTCAATTCGCTCCGCGACCGTGCTGACCGCATGGGCGAAGATCACGAGGCGCTCGCCGCAACCTGCCTCCTTCAGCACCGAGAGCGCGCGTTCAAAACCCTCGGGCCGGCTCACTGAGCGCGGATTGTACATCGCGATCGCAAAGTCGGCTTCGGAGGCAAGCCGCAAGCGTTTCTCGATCATCGACCACGGCTTCAGATTATCGGAGAGATTGATCGCGCAAAAATCGTGGCCGAGCGGCGCGCCGGCGCGCGCGGCGGCTGCCAGCATTGCAGTTACGCCGGGCATAACGCGGATTGCAAGCCCATGCCATTGAGACGAGACTTCAAGTGCTTCGAACACAGCCGCTGCCATGGCGAAAACACCTGGGTCGCCCGAAGAAACCATGACAACACGGCGTCCTTCCGATGCCAGCTGCAAGGCATCGCTTGCGCGCTGCAACTCCATGCGATTGTCTGATGGATGCAGCGTCAGTCCTTCACGCGGGGCTACTCGCGCGACGTATGGCGCATAGCCCACGACGTCGGTCGCGGCGGCGAGCGCGGCGGAGACTTCCGGCGTGACTAGCGCCTGGTCGCCCGGCCCAAGTCCCGCGATGGTCAATATGCCCGTCATTCGGCCGCCTCCATCCGGCGTCCCCGCCCATGCACGAGCACAATCGCGAAATAGGGGCACTCGGTCTCGTCCACGTCCTCCAGCCGCGCGACGCGCTCGGCCGGCATAGTGCCGCGTTCGATCAGCCATGCCTCGCCAAGGCGGCCGGCGCCGGCAAGCGCGCGGCGCACCTTCTTCAGATTGCGCCCGGTCTTCATGATGACGAGCGCATCGGAATTGCGCGCGCGTTGCTCGAGCTCTTGTTCCGACAGCGTACCCATCAGTACCGTCATCACATCGTCGCCGAGGGCGATCGGCAGGCCGACCGAATTCCAGCAGCCAGCCATGCCGGGAATGCCGGCGATCACCTCGATCTCGACGCGGCGCTGCAGACGTGCACGGAGGTGCATGAAGGAACCGTAGAAGTAGGGATCGCCCTCGCAGAGAACGACGATGTCGGCCGCGCGGGCGATCCGCGCAAGACGCTCCGCCCACTCGTCGTAAAAGCCGGCAAGGAGGCCAACATATTCCGGACTATCGAAGGCGATCTCCGTAGTGACCGGATACTCCATCGGATATTCGCAGACGTCCTTTGCCAGTAGTCCATCGACGATGCGGCGCGCCTGGCCAGCCCGTCCTTTCTTCCGGAAATAGGCAACGTGCTTGGCCGCACGGACCTCACGATCGGCGCGCACGCTCATGAGGTCCGGATTTCCTGGCCCGAGGCCGCAACAGATGATGCGCCCCATAGCTATTCGTTCCGGCTCGCCAGCGCGTTCACGGCGGCGACCGTGATTGCGGAGCCGCCAAGGCGCCCCTCGACCGTCAGCGCCGGCGCAGGCTGGTCAACCATCAGCGCAAGCTTGGCTTCAGCCGCGCCAACAAAGCCGACCGGACAACCGATGATCGCTGCAGGTCTTGGACAGTTGCGATCCTCCAGCATGTTGAGCAGGTGAAAGAGCGCGGTCGGCGCATTGCCGATAGCGACGATCGCGCCGTCCAGATGCGGCCTCCACAATTCCAGCGCTGCGGCTGAGCGGGTATTGCGCATGGATTGCGCGAGGGAGGGAACCTTGGGATCGTCAAGCGTACAGATGATGGCGTTGCCGGCCGGCAGGCGCGCACGCGTAATTCCCTCCGACACCATGCGTGCGTCGCAGAGGATAGGCGCGGCGTTCTGCAGCGCAGCCCGCGCGATGCGCGCCATGCCGGGCGTGAAGCGGATGCAGGATTCGAGACTCACCATGCCGGCGGCATGGACCATCCGCACGACCACTGGCTCCTCGTCGGCAGAAAATCGCTCAAGGTTCGCCTCCGCGCGAATGGTGGCGAAGGATTGACGGTAGATCGTCGCACCATCGGTTTCATAGACGTGCGTCATCAGGGCGCTCCCGTTAGAACGGAAGGATCCGCGATCATTCGGCCTGCGCTTACTCCACGCTGGCTAGGCGTATCCCTCGTTGAGCCGCTGCGGATGACATCAAATCCCTCGCGGGTCGCAACAAGGGTGAGCGCAGCAGTCCCCGAATGAGCACAGCCTTTGGCACAGCCAGAGACGTGAAGCCTCTCGTCCGCGGCAATATGCGACGCAAGCGACGCTGCAAGTGCACGAGTGTCGCAGTGCGCCTCACAGCAGGCGGGCGCACCGCTGCAGGCGACGACGCGCAGGATCGGATCGTCCGCTTGGGTGACGAGGCTCTCGCAGTGGGGCATTTCGCGCAATCCTTCCGCCACAATCATGCGCCAGGGCGTCATCCGTAATCCTTGCGAGCATCCGGCAAGATGGCTGAGAGCGGCATGTGTCAGCTGTCCGAAAGCCGCAGCGACCATCGCGCCTTGCGGATAAAGTCCGGGACGCGGCTCCGCGATCATGCAAGCCGGCTTGACGTTGCTACGAAGCGCGTCGGGCAGTTTTGCGCCAGCCCCGACATGCGCTTTCATTCGCCCTCTCCCCTCCCTGGCTCCGCCCGAGTCGACGAACCACTCGGCAAGCGCGAGCGCAACGCTTACCGCTTCTGTCCGTGAGACGGGACGACCATGCTCCGCACCGTCGGCACGCACGATCAGCTCTCCCGCGATGCTGCGCTCGATCCGGATGTCGGCGGAGGCGCCGGCCAGCGCGGGCTCTGTGCTGCAATCAACGGCGAAGCCGAATTTGGTCGGCAGGTCGGGCGGTCCCATCACAAGCCCGCGTTCAAGTTCTGCTGCGAGAAAACAGGTATCGTCACTGGCGCTCCAGAAGGGCGAGACAAGGATGTTGCGCCGCGCTTCCGACTCCGCATCGGGATCGAGCAAGTGCAGCCGTGAGAGTTCCTCGATCAAGGGCCGATGACCTTGATCACTGACACCCCTGATTTGCAGGTTGCCCCGGCTGGTCAGATCGATCAGGCCGTTGCCGTAGCGCTCGGACAGCACCGCAATTCCCGCTGCCTGCTTCGGAGCCAGCCGGCCACCGTGCGGCCGGATGCGAACCACGAGCCCATCTCCCGACCGCATCGGCCGTAAGGCGCTGGGGCACCAGCCCTTGATCGCAACAGCGCTCATGAAGCCTCCCGCAGCGCGACCGCAATCGAATTGCGCCGTGTCCTCCAGGGCGAAGCTTGATTCAAACGGGTGAAGCAAGTCTCGATCGCCGCAAGCGCCGCCGGATTCTCGCGCGCCATGAAAGTGCGCACGTTGTCGCTGCCAAGCATCGCGTCGTAATAGAGATCGAAGAGATGCGTGGGCACCGCATCGGCAAGATGTGCAAAGCTGGCCATATGCTCTAGCGTGGCAGCGATTTCCGCCGCGCCCCGAAAGCCGTGGCGCATCATCCCGGACATCCATTTGGGTTGACCGCACGCGCACGCACAACGCGCGAAATTTCCTCGGTCAACGAGCGAGCACGCGGCTGATCGGGATGTGTCGCGTAGGTGGTAGAGCGATGGTGTGGCCGCGCCGAGGCGCGCCGCCGCGGGCGCAAGGCCCGCCTCATGCACGGCATAGTCTGCGGCGAGCAGCAGATCCGTTTCATGGTAATCGGTGGAAATGCGGGCAAGCGATTGTTTGCGGAAGATCTCCGGCCGGCTGCGCCACGGCACGATGCCGTCGGCCGTCGCCGCATAGGCCGCAGCACCGGCGATCACGTCCGGCGCGTTTATGTCGGACAGGCGGCCGCAGACGTAAGACCACCGTCCAGGCGCGCTGAGCGCGCAACCCTGGCTACAAGCAGACAGGCATTCGACCGGAACCACGTGGACGTCTTCCGGCACGCCGGCGAGAATGGCGCTGTGCAGACGCGCGCCTGGCGTGATTTTGCCTTCTCTTACGGGTTGGTCGGCACGGCAGGTGATGCAGACATGAAGCGTGACGGTCATCGCCCTCCTCGATTTTTGGCGGAGGCGATGAGGCGCACGAACCGGAGACACTACGGTTCGTTGCCGTCGCGGAGCACCCCGTCCGCCGGTCTCAAGTCTCTGCGCTGGCAGGTCTCCCGGCTTGCGGAGCAGGTTTTCCCTTCGATCTCCACCTTCCCAACCCTTGACGGGTCAGTGGCTCCTAGAGATCTCTCCGGTCACGGTCGCGGGGGCGGCTGCGCTTCAGGTCCAAGCTTCGCGGCTAGAGCCCTATCGCATTCCCTCTTCGCCTGTCCTAGGACAGGAACCAACGCCACCCCACCATTTGCCCAAGCGTGCAGCTTGTCAAGCCGTAGAGCGTGCTCATGACTTCCGAACCTGATGCCGCTGAGGACGAAACCGTGACCTCTGAAGCCTCGCTGGACGCCCACCATGCGGCCAAAATGGCGAAGAAAAAAAGCAGCGCGCGACCGGATGATAGCCGCCAAGAGCGGTGAGAAGGGACTCATCATCGTCCACACCTGCGCGAGCAAAGGGAAATCCTCCTTGGCTCTCGGCATGATCATGCGGTGCGTTGCGCATGGCTTTCCCTGCGCCATGATGCAATTCATCAAAGGTGCGTGGGACACCGGCGAGCGCCCGCTGCTGACCAGACATTTTGGTGAATTGTGTCGCGCCAACTGGGAACATCGGCGATCGGCGAAGGAATTTACCACTCGACGATAGCCTAGGTTTCAACTTTCCATCCAGAGCCTTCATCGCGTGTCAACTCGTAGGTCAACAAATCAGGATGCTGACCGCGATGCATTTGATGCGAACCTGGCGATTGGCCGAAGCGCAACTGGTAAATGCCATGCCTGTCCTTAGGAAAAAAGCTTTTCTGCCGGCCCACTATCGTTGCGGAATAATAGGCCGCTGACAGACATCAACTAATCCGATGGGCCGTTCTGACCTATCGATGGATTGGTGCGAGGACGCGGCGCCGCCCCCTGAATTCATGGGCGTGAGTGAGATCAAATGCAAGATCTGCAAGCTGGCGCTCCTGCTCGCCAAAAAAATGCCCGGCCTCCTTTTCGGCGGCCGGGCGGAAGTCAGTCTGGGGGGGAGCGACGCTGCTACACATCGCACCAGCTTCCGTCGGCAGAGGGAGGGTGCCGGCGGTTCATTTACGGCGGGGGCATTCGCCGTTAACTTTAGCCACGGGAAGGCCGATATACGTTCCAAATGAAATCAGGTTTCGCTTCCTTCTGCTCTATTCAGGGAATTCGGCCCAACGATCGCGTGAAGCTCGACAAGTGCGTCGGTCACGTAATCTTGAGGCGATCATCAAAGATATGCTTCAAGATGAACCCACCGAAAAGAGGCTGTCCGCCAATGCTTCGCCCACCTGTGATCACTCATCCGCGATGGAAGTGACGTCCGAGTATGTGTGCCATTTGCACCAGACTATGCTCGCTTTCTAACAGCATTCCGCAAAACTGGTGAAATCGATTGTTTCGATGGGATGCATCTATGCTGTTGATACATAAAGACATGCGTTCAGCGACCCTTGATCTAAATCGCCTCATTCGCGCAGGACGCTCTGGTGACCAGGCGTAAGCTCTGGCCGAATTGCAATCCATTTTACCAAGACATCGCGGTGGCCGACTTTTTTGCGCGGCCTCGGCCCGTTTCCCATCTGCAAGGCCCGCTGCGTGTTTGCGCTGCTTTCGGATCAGCCAGCGCACGCGGCGGAAACCCCACAATTGCGAGTCTAGGGCTCAATCGCGAAAGACCGCTGAGAGGGCATGTTGGCCGACGGCTGGTGCGAAGCTACTCATCGAGGCTTGCACGGACACGGCTCGCAAACAGCGAAGCACCCGGCTCATCATGGCGCAGGATTGTTTGGTGGCCGACAAAGTCTCGCTACGCAACGTGGTAATTGCGACACTATTCTCAATCCAAGAATGTCGCGCGGCCGTTCCCTGGGCCGACTAGACGCAGATCATCGGCAGCTTTCGAGCGGCACGTCGTTTGCAAGGGTGATATTGGGCATGGACACGGACCTTCAGCCGTGCCGATGCCCGCAACCTTCAGGTTGCAGCCCGACGCACCTCTTGCTTCTCCCTTTAGCAAAGTGCGTCGGGCTTTTTCGGTCATACAGACACGCCCTTGCAAGAACACCCCCTTGCCTATGGCAACGCCTGTCTTGACCATGCACGCTGCTCTGTATCCGGATTTTCGTATTCGGGATTCGACAATGCACGAGACAACCTTTCGGCGAGCCACCTGAGAGGTTCCCAAACTGATAGATTCCCGTCGATTTAGCTCGGTGGGCTAAGACGTGAAGTCGTGTGCGATCGAGGACCCAACAGCGCAGAGCTCGGCGGCATCAAGGAATCGGCTGGGCCACTCCGAAAACCTGCCTACGGGTCTACCGCCGATCGATTACGTCCTTATGGCCGATGACATAGTCCCCTCCTTTACGGTTGAGCGGGTCAAGTATCAGGGACGAAACAACCGACCGTATCGCGCTAGATCAACATCGGAAGCATCTGCCCAGGGCGCGCGAGGACAAGGCGCTACGATCAAGCGTTACAGCCGCGATTCCGACATCCGCTCGACGCGGCGCGGATCCGGCCTTTCGTCGTCGTCAGAAGCGCCGGGCTGACGCCATCGACCACCTCAGTTGTGCTTTTCAGGTAACAGCGGCCTGATCTCGGCCAAGCCCGCGATCGCATCACAACCAGAATGCTCGCGATCAGGATAATGAAATTCTTTTCGAAGATTTGATGGCGGGTTCAGAAGGCAATCAGATCGTTCCTTATTGCGCCGCCTGCAGCCCGAGCTCTGTAGCCAATTCCGCCCCGCCTGCCCGCACTGTCATCCATAGATTATAGGCCATGATTAACGACCCGATCAAGAACAGCGCTCCACCTGCGGCGCGGATGATGTGGAAGGGATGCATCGCTTCCACGGTCTCGATGAAGGAATATTCGAGGAAGCCGAGCGAGGTGTAGGCGCGCCACATCAGGCCCTGCAGGATTCCCGACACCCACATCGCCGAGATGTAGAGCACGATGCCGATGGTCGCGGTCCAGAAGTGCCAGTTGACCAGCTTCAGGCTGTAGAGCCCCTTGCGATCCCACAGCCATGGAATCAGGCAGTACAGCGCGCCAAAGGAGACGAAGCCGACCCAGCCCAGCGCACCGGAATGCACGTGACCGATGGTCCAGTCGGTATAGTGGCTCAGCGAGTTCACGACCTTGATCGACATCATCGGCCCTTCGAAGGTCGACATGCCGTAGAAGGCGACCGACACGACCAGCATGCGCAGCACGGGATCGGTGCGAAGCTTGTCCCAGGCACCCGACAGCGTCATCAGGCCGTTGATCATGCCGCCCCATGAGGGCATCCACAGCATGATCGAGAACGTCATGCCGAGCGTCTGCGCCCAGTCCGGCAGTGCCGTGTAGTGCAGGTGGTGCGGACCGGCCCAGATGTAGAGGAAGATCAGCGACCAGAAATGGATGATCGACAAGCGGTAGGAATAAATCGGCCGCTCGGCGCGCTTCGGAATGAAGTAGTACATGATGGCGAGGAAACCGGCGGTCAGGAAGAAGCCGACGGCGTTATGCCCGTACCACCACTGGAACATGGCGTCCTGGACACCGGCCCAGGCCACGTAGGACTTCGAGCCGAATACCGACACCGGCACGGCAGGATTGTTGCCGAGATGCAGTACGGCGATGGTGACGATGAAGGCGAGGTAGAACCAGTTGGCGACGAAGATATGCGGTTCTTTTCGCTTGATGATGGTCCCTAGGAAGACCAGTAGGTAGACCACCCAGACGATCGTCAGCCACAGATCTGCATACCATTCCGGCTCGGCATATTCCTTGGACTGGGTGACGCCGAGCAGATAGCCGGTGCCGGCAGCGAGAATGAAATAGTTGTAGCCGATGACGACGAACCAGGGGGCGAGATCGCCCGCCAGGCGCACGCGGCAGGTCTTCTGCACGACATAGAGTGAGCTTGCGATCAGCACATTGCCGCCGAAGGCGAAGATGACAGCCGACGTATGCAGCGGCCGCAAGCGGCCGAAGCTGGTCCACGGCAGATCGAAATTAAGGGAGGGCCAGGCGAGCTGGGACGCGATCAATAGTCCGACCGCAAATCCCGCGATGCCCCAGATCACCGACATCACGACCGAGAACTTGATCGGACCCATGTTGTAGTTGGGCCGGCCGTTGATTTCCTGGGGCGGCAGCGAGACGGGACGATCGAGATACCGGTTCATGATCGTGAACGACGCAGCGCCGCTTGCCACTGCAGCGAGCGAAGCATGGAACGCGAACGGCGCGTCCAGCGCCATGGCTGCTGCGAACACGCAAACGAAAGCTGCCATCGAGAAGAATAGCATCAGCCCCGCTTCACCGTGAGTCATCCATGTCGCGGATTGAACTTGCTGCATGTGCAATTCTCTTTGCATGGGCGTCTGCCCCGAGTCAGCCCGGTTCGCTGTGTTGTCTTTGATTGGGATCAGCCCCGATGAGCTACCCGCACGATCGGCGGGCGTGTTGCACCAGCTCCAGCGACTTCACTAGGAATCAGAATGGACGACGCTTGCGCTCTCCCGGTGCCGCCTGATGCGACCCCGGTGATTGGACACTGGCCCAAGCAAGAACAGCGGCGATAATCACAAAGACCGAGATGACAGCGGCGGAAACCAAGAGCGCAGCGGACATGACGAACTCCATTAAAGTCGATGCGAATATATCGCGGTTTCAAGGGATGCGTCTTTGACCTTGATCAAAAGAGGTAAAAGAACCCAACTCGACGCGCTTCAACTTACGCCCGCAGACAACGATTCGACGCGCGCGGCATCTAACAGGATGACGCCACCAGCAAAGATCTGGATCACACCACCACGTTCGAGCTTCGAGAAGGTACGGCTCACCGTCTCGATGGTGAGCCCCAGATGATCCGCGATGTCCAGCCGTTTCATCGGCAGCGTCAGAATTTCTCCATCACGTCCAATTCCATTCAGTCGGTCGCGCCAGCCGATCAGGAAGCTGGCTATCTTCTCTTCGACGGATCGCCGTCCGAGCAAGACGATATGTTCCTGTGCCCGGGCCAGCTCGCGGCCCGCCAATTCCATCATACGGCACAGCAACCGCGGCCGGTTCTCGGAGAATGTCGCGAACGACTCCTTGGCGACCTGGCACAACGCGACGCGGCCGATCGCGTCAGCGGAGAACTCGTGCCGCGGCAAGGTGGAGAGCCCGAGGAAATCACCCGGCAATGCAAAACTGACAATCTGGCGCCGGCTGTCCGGCAGCAGCTTGTAGATACGCAGAATCCCCTTATGCACGCTGAAAAATGACGTGGCTATGTTTGCCTGTGCGAATACAGTGGCGCCGGATTCGAAACGAACATGCCGCGACAGCTGGGCCAATTCGCGCAATTCGGTGTTGTTGAGCGCTGCGCAGATGGCAAAGCCCCTCGCTGTGCAATCGTGACACGATTGCCAATGTGTTCCTTCCCTCGAACCCGAAATCTTCACACGTTCCTCCGATCGCAGCCCGCAGACGCCTCATGCGCGCGTTTTCCCGCGGCTGATGCAGTGTAGCGTCCGTAGGTATGAAGTGGTTGATGCAGATCATCGCCGGAGATGCCGTGGGCTATGCCGTTCGGCGGCCCCGCGGACGTCGTTGAGGAGGCGAGCCCGAGCTTTCAATGAGATCCAAGGCTTCTAGATCGCTCCAGATCGAGGCGCGCGCCCGGCTATCGCAGTCTCTGGCCTGCTGCACAACCTCGTGAACAGACGGTCACCCCGCTCCGGCCGCTCGTCAGCATAATTAGTCGTGCGTGAAGAACTTCCAAGCCATTGAGCGGGAGTCGAATTTTCTGGCGAGAGGCGTTTTGAGATTGCAAGCTTTCGGGCTTTGGGGGCCCAAAAGCTTGCAATTTTGCTTTTGAGGATTCCGTCGAATCGCGGGTCATGATTCCTTCGGTGGACCGGAGGGAACGATGAAGCCAAAGGAACGACGCGACGGCGGCCAAGCCGATCTTCTGCGCTCGCGGCTGGACGCGATCATCGACTTGAACCATGCCCTGGTAAAGCTGGCGCGGACGATCGACTGGTCGTTCCTCGAAGAGCGGTTCGGCGCGGTCTACGAGGACAAGCCGGGCCGGCCGCCGCTGCCGACACGGCTGATGGCGGGCCTGGCCATCCTCAAGCACACCTACGACCTCTCCGACGAGGTGCTATGCGAGCGCTGGGTGGAGAATCCCTATTACCAGTTCTTCTGCGGCGAGGAGTTCTTCCAGCACCGCCTGGTGTTCGACCGCTCCTCGTTGACGCGCTGGCGCCAGCGTATGGGCGAGGAGAAGCTGCAAGCCCTGCTGCAGGAGAGCCTTGCGGTCGCCACCAAGACCGAGGCGATCAAGCCGTCCGACCTCAATCGGGTCATCGTCGACACCACGGTGCAGCCCAAGAACGTGATGTTCCCAACCGATGCGCGGCTCTTGAACCGGGCCCGCGAGATCCTGGTTCGGCTAGCCAAGGGCGCCGGCATCAAGCTGCGTCAGTCCTATGGGCGAGTCGGCAAGTTTGCCCTGATCAAGCACCAGCGCTATGCCCATGCCAAGCAGTTCAAGCGCGCCAATCGGGCCTTGAGGACGCTGCGAACCTATCTCGGCCGCGTCATCCGCGACATCGCCCGCAAGCTCGACGGCAACGTCGGCTTGTTCGATGGGGTCGCGCTCGACCGCATGCTGGCGCTGGCGCGATGCGTGCTCGACCAGAAGCAGCGCCAGCGGGGCCCCAAGGTCTACTCGCTGCACGCGCCGGAGGTGGAGTGCATCGGCAAGGGCAAGGCTCACCGGCCTTACGAGTTCGGGGTCAAGGTCTCCGTCGCCACCACGCTATCGCACGCCAAAGGCGGCCAGTTCGTCACCCATGTGAAGGCGCTGCCCGGCAACCCCTATGATGGTCACACGCTCAAGATCGTGATCCCGGAAATGGAGGTGCTGATCGGCAACATCATCGAGCGCCTCGTTCTCGACAAAGGCTATCGCGGCCACAATGCGCCACCCGACTACAAGTTCAGGGTGTTCATCTCAGGCCAGAAGCGGCGGGTGACGCCAAAGATCAAACGCGAGCTGCGCCGGCGTTCCGCCGTCGAGCCGGTCATCGGCCATCTCAAATCCGAGCATCGCATGGGGCGTAACTACCTGTGGCACCGCCAGGGCGATGCCGCCAATGCCGTTCTCGCCGCAGCGGGCTACAACTTCCGGCGTCTCATCCGCTGGCTCGAGCTCTTGTTGCGCCAGTTCCTCGCCCAGCTCACGGTCCGACTTCAATTCGTCCCGAGTTGAAATCCGGCGTTCTTCACGGCCGACTAATTATCACGGGCCTGATAAAGCCCGCAGCAGCTCCCACCACCAATCAAGCTGGCTTTGAACAGAGCAGGATCGCCACGAACAACCTTTTTCTGAAGCCGATTCTGCCATCGCACTTTTCTCGTAAGAGCCGGGCTCTCCCCCAAACGCGGCGCGGGTACCTGACATATGATCGTTGCGCCCCTGGTTCAGGATCGACGCCGCGCTCGGCGGGCCCGCGGCGAAGCGCGTCGCATCGCAAAACTGCGGCCGGATGAGGAAAACTAAGGAGGTGGCTGGGTGTTACACTAATTCCTCACTCTGCCAGGATGCGATTTGATTTTATGTCTCGATGGGCGGGCTAATCGGTTCGCCGCCCTGCGCGTGGTCCGCGACGGAACAACGGAAGCGGAAGCGCGGTTCCACCTCACCAATCCGAACTCTGGAACATTGCGTTCGTTTGGACCTCGTCCAGATCAATCCAACTTCGACCATCATGTTGGAGAGACGATTGACGATTAGCCAACGACTGGAACGAATCGCGCCTACCACGCCACGGGATTATCGTTCGCATATCTATTGCTGAGATCGAAGATTGAAGGTGCATTAAGGCAGTCGCCTAGGAGATCGGGCGAGAAACAGCATCCGCCGTGGCGCAATCCTGCAGCGCTCGCATTACGTCCTTCCTCGAAATGATGCCGACAAGCCGCTGCTCGCTGTCGAGCACCGGCATGCTGCGAACGCGGTGGTTGATCATCAGCTCCAGCACGCGGGTCAACCTCGTTGACGGCGCGACATAAATAAATTCCGCCCTCATCAGATCGACGGCCGTCCGCTGCATCAGGTCGGGGTAGCGCGGGAGGATGCGCGCCGGGCTGAAAACGAAGCAGGACAGGTAGTCAAGCTTGGACATGATGCCGACCACATGCGATCCGTCCATGACCGGATAGGCATTGAAATCTTCCTTCTCGAAAAGGTTGCCAAGTTCGCACACCGTCATATCGCGCCAAACCGTCCGAGGCTCTCGCGTCATGTAATGGGCAACCGTCTGTTCGAGAAAATTGTACAAGGCGAGCCCTCGCTGTCGATTAGGCTATTCAAGCACGCGAGGTTAGCTGGTCACATTGAGCGAGCTCAAGTCGAACGAATTCAGGTTGCCCGATGTGAATAAGCAGGCGCTCCGACCCCGACGCATTCCGGCAAGTTGACGAAGATCAATCGATGTCAGTCGGGAAACTAAACCTGGCGGTTCATTCTGGACGGGTAAAGCAAGATCATATGTATGTCGCGCATTATCGCTCGATTTTATAAGAATGTCCTCGGCGAGAACGGCCAAGTAGTGTGACATCTGTGAGGGCATAGTGGGCTTGGATGTCTTAGACAATGCGCAGGCTATAGATCTCGCCAAACGAAAGTTTTTGCGAGATGCACGGCGTTCGCGATTACACGTTGCATGCCAACCGACTCGAGATAGCGCCTGCCGACTTTATCGTAAACTGGAGTACGAGGTATGCCGCAAGCTTGGTCGAGTGCGTGATTCTCGCGCTGTCGGGTGTTGGCCACTCCGGTAGCATAGTGCAGCAAGTTCTGTTCGCAGACCAATATCGTGTCGGAGAAGCGAAAGGCGCTCTGACGCCCTCGCTAATAAGCCTTCGTATGGGCCGGGATGAATCTGCCCAAGTCTCTATGATCAATCGATCACGACCTTTTCGGCTCGACCACGTCCCGTCCTGTGGTCTACAGCGGTTTCATAGCTGACGCGGTCGCCTTGCTTGAGCGTTACACCGGGCGATAAGCTGCTCACGTGGAAGAAGAGGTCTTCACCACCGCTGTCAGGCCCTATAAAGCCGTAACCCTTATCCTCCTTAAACAGCCTCACCTTGCCTTTGGGCATGTTCTTCTCTCCGAATCACTTCAATCAAATCGCGTATCAGATCATTTAAACTCGACGCACCTGCTCGCCTCAAGTGATTTGTGATTTCCGGAACTGTGATTAGCGTTAGTGCGCTAGCGCCGCGCCTTCCGTCTGGAAATCAGGCGAACAGGATAGAAGGCGCAGAACGAACAACGGCCTGGTGCTGTTCACGCCTTCAGAAGGCAGGAAGAGCTTTGGAAGCGCATCACGACAAGGACGCTCCGCTACGGAGCTATATTCTTGCCTACTTTGCGATTAGCAATAGACTCTGGTTCATCGGGTTTGCGACCTTACGCCAAAGTTTTCTCCGATGCCGTTTTCGCCCTGGCTGTCGGATTTGCTCTGTTGGGTGGGGGATAGCGACGGAGGTGGCGTGGAGCGCCGTGGGTAGCAGCAGTGCAGCCAGTAATCTCTCGCGACGCCTTCGACAATGGCACCTACTGATGAGCCCAGCGATCTTCCAGCGCGAAAAGGTCGCCTTGTCTCAGGTGAACGAAGACGATTGGTTCGCCCGCGAGACGAGGAAGCGAAAGCGCCCTCCGGCCTGACCTCACATGACCGGGCAAGACGATACGAATCGTCCGGATCCGCGTCGACCATTCGCAAATCGTCCGACGCTTCGCCGTTCCGGTTCCCAAAGTCGGCAAACACTCAACTCAATAACTCAACCCTCCAGCAGTACCGAGATGGATCGAGAGCATTTCGTTCCCCTCGATCGTTTGAGCCTTGCTTCCGACCAACTTCAGGATCGTTTTCTCGCCACCACGCTACATCGCTCCCACCAGCGATGAATCAGCAACAGGGCCCCTCTTTTCCAAAGCGGACGCATTTGATTTAGAAAACGCATCGGCGCCCCCTGTGAAAAAAGACGTCGGAGATCGGCAACTGGGATCAGGACGCCGCCCGCAATTCACGGGCAGCCGCGACCATATTGGTTAGCGCGGGACGCACCTCCTCCCATCGGCGCGTTTTCAAGCCGCAATCGGGATTGATCCAGAGCTGCGCATCGGAAAGCCGCTGCCGCGCCAGCGCAATGAGATTTTTCATCTCGGCTGCATCCGGGACGCGCGGCGAATGGATGTCGTAAACGCCCGGTCCGATCTCGTTTGGATATTTGTAGCTCTTGAAGGCATCAAGCAGCTGCATTTTTGACCGTGACGTCTCGATCGAGATGACATCGGCATCCATTGCCGCGATCGCATCGATGATGTCGTTGAACTCTGAATAACACATATGGGTGTGGATCTGGGTCTCGTCGGCCACCCCAGCCGAGCAGATGCGGAAGCTGTCTACTGCCCAGCCGAGGTAGGTCTTCCATTGTGACTTGCGCAGCGGCAATCCTTCTCGGAGCGCAGCCTCGTCAATCTGGATCATCATCGCGCCGGACCTCTCCAGATCGATCACCTCGTCACGTATCGCGAGCGCGATCTGATGGCATGCTTCGCTCCGTGGAATATCATCACGGACGAATGACCAGTTCAGGATCGTCACCGGCCCAGTCAGCATCGCCTTCAGTGGCTTCTTGGTCAGCGATTGCGCGAAGCGCCACCACTCCATCGCCATCGGCGTCGGCCGGGAGACGTCGCCAAACAGGATGGGCGGCCGGACATATCGCGAGCCGTAGGACTGAACCCAACCATGCTTGGTGAATGCGAAGCCGGACAGCCGCTCACCGAAATACTGCACCATGTCATTGCGCTCGAACTCTCCATGCACGAGAACGTCGAGACCAATGTCTTCCTGCCAGCGCACCGCACGCGCCGTCTCCTCCTTGAGAAACTGCTCGTATTGTGCGTCGCTCATCGTTCCCCGGGAATGGGCTGCGCGGGCGTTGCGAACCTCCAGCGTCTGCGGGAACGATCCGATCGTCGTCGTTGGAAATGTCGGCAATCGGAACCGCGCGCGCTGAACCTCGGCGCGCCGGGCGAAAGGACTGTGACGACGCCGCATGCTGCCATCGATTGCAGCCATTCGCTTGGCGACGTTCGCATTGTGAACGTTGGGTGACGTTTCGCGCGCGACGGCCGCGGCCTCCGAAGCCTCAAGTACATCCGCCGCTTCCTCCCATCCTTTAGCCAGCACGCGGCCCAGCGTTGCGAGTTCTCCGATCTTCTGGACGGAGAAAGCAAGCCAGCTTTTCACATCGAGATCGAGATCGGTCTCTAGTTCGAGATCGATCGGGACATGAAGCAGCGAGCATGAGGGTGCAATCTGCACGCGGTCCTTGCCGAGCCTTGCGATGGCAGGTTCGAGCCGGTCGAGCACCGCTGGAAGGTTCGAACGCCAGACATTGCGGCCATCGACGACTCCGAGGGAAATGACAAGATCCCTTCGAGCGTCGGCGACAATCACGTCCAACTGCTCCGGGGCGCGGACCAGGTCGATGTGAAGGCCCGCAACCGGCAACGTCAAAGCGGCTTCCAGGTTATCGCCGATCGTTCCAAAATAGGTAGCGAGCATGATCTTCACGTCGGGAACCTTTTTCGCCAGATAGGTGTAGGTCCGGCGCAGCGCGTCGCGTGTGGCAGCATCGAGGTCCAGGACCAAACATGGCTCGTCCAGTTGCACCCACTCGGCGCCCCTTAAGGTGAGTTCGCGGAGAACGTCTACATAGACCGGCAGCAGCCTATCGAGAAGCAACAGCGTATCGAATGCAGGATCGGCGCTCTTGCCGAGCTTGAGAAAGGTGACCGGACCAACAAGCACCGGGCGCGTCTGATAACCCAGGTTTTTCGCTTCTTCGTACTCCTCGATCGGCTTGCGAGAGGAAAGCGTGAAGGTCTGATCCTTGTGATATTCCGGCACTATGTAGTGATAATTGGTGTCGAACCATTTGGTCATCTCCTGCGCTGCCGCGCTGTGCTCGGCGTGACCGCAATTCGCGTCATGGTCATCGCGCTGCACGCCCCGTGCCATCGCAAAGTAGGTTTTGAGCGAAACAGGGCCTGCACTCCAACCGTAAATTTCCGGAATGGCACCGACCATCACGCTGGTATCGAGCACATGGTCATAAAGCGAGAAGTCGTTTGAAGGAATAACGGTTACGCCGAGCGATTTCTGCCGCGCCCAGTTGGCGGCGCGAAGCGCAGCCGCGGCCTCAAGAAGCTGCGTTTCGTCAGATTTTCCGGCCCAATAGCTCTCGAGCGCGAGTTTGAGTTCGCGGCGCGGACCGATGCGCGGCGTACCGAGGGTAGCGACAGGAATCGAGAGAAGAGACATAGCTTCAACCCCATGTTGGGAGCAAAGGCCATGGCGGACGCGTGCAGAAAAGCCGCGGAAAGCGGCAACTGCTTGGCGCACCACCGGGACACCCCGCCCGTGGACGAATATATTGTCGGGCCAGGTCTCCTAGCTCGCGGGTCGTCGCCGCTATCCGACCTTCCCAAAGCCGCGTGGCTTCAGTGGCTTCTATTGGACAGCGGCTCGCCGCTTACAGTTGCGGGGGCAGCGCCGGCATCGCACCGGCTTCCCTCTTAGCTCCGGATCCATCCGGAGAACCTCGACATCTCCGATTACCTGCAAGAGGACTGTTCCGTCAACCTCTCGATAATTCTTTGTGCGGTTCGGAGCGATTGTCTGGAGAACGGAGGCATCTAGCCTCGTCGTCGTGTGGCCCGATCGTGGCATAGAGTTGGGCGCACGTCTGGATTCGATCGACAATCATGTGGGTGCGGCGGTTGCGCGATCCCAGCTTACACATCTTCCTGCGCCTTATTCGCCACCCGCAGCGCCGACACGAGCCAGATCGCCATTGATTAGTTATTTCGAATTCTGCCGCCGCAAGAAACGGCGTCTTGCCGAAGGCGGTCACATTGGCGAGCAGCGGCACGCCCGGCATCCGCTCGGCAAAGGTTCGAATTTTCCGCGGTGGTGAGCGCCGCAGGAAAATCGGTAGGCGGCCGCCTCCAACTCTGCACGCGCCTACATGCTATATCGCGAGGCACACCCATATCTTGCCGAAACTTACTGTCGCATCGCCGTACCCATGCGCTGACGTAGCCATTGACCGAAGGTTGCCCACCTCCGCGCATCTCTATCGCCTGCATCGGCTCAGCGACCACCTTGGCCAAAAACAGCCCGTTCAGGCACGACTGCCGCATCACCTTCCTGGCCCGTGCTTGAAAGTTACGGGCACCCCCGATCTCGTGGCCTTCGAGCGGCATGTCATCCATTCTGTCGTCTGCGGACTCGAACCGTCCACCGTCGCACTCCGAAACGACCATTTTGGCCGCGCCATATCCGCGTGATGCTTCGCCATTTGCAGGCCATAGAGCAGACATCGGCAGCGCTTGCGGCTTGCCAGTCGGCTTCGGACCAGCTCGGTCCGGCGGACGCTGACGAGCCATCGATGCGCTACGTTGACATTCCCATAGGCCTGTAGCTTCTCACGATTCTGAACTCGCAGCGCACGTCACGTACAGGCTTGTAATAGATCACCGAGACCCGTGATGAGTGTCGCCGAAACGACATCCCGCCTGAACAAAGAAGGGAACGGTGACCTCCTTAGGTATCCGGGCTTATCGCGGTAGACCGACCGATACGTCGAGCTGAACGATGCGTCCAGCTGATCATCTTTGCACAAAAGATGCGAGACATGTACAAAAATTACCGCCAAACCGCGCAAGAACTCAAGTATTCGATCACTTCGCGCGACTAGAGACGAATAAAAAAGCGTCTCGTAACACTGATGCTCTCACAAGCTTGGAGTTCTCGGTGAGTGATCGATCTACTCATCTCGATGCTCCTTCAGCCGCCCCTTGGGGCGTTCCTCCCTGACTTGGCCGCGCGTAACATTCGCGCGGCCTTTTTTCTGCATCCGGCAAGAGATTGATTTGCAGGATCTCAATGGCTCTGACCGCAAAAACGCATGGTGCGAGCAGGTTCTCGCAGATACAGGTCATTAGCCTCGGCGAACAGTTGTTCGTAAATGCCGGCGTACGGTCACCCATCCTAATTTCGAGAAGAGGACGCCTCCGCAAGACGGGCGATTGACGTCCTCGTAATGTAATAAGCCGCCTCCGCGTCTTCAGGCGCGAGCGGCTCTGAAGAAAACGTGCGGTCGGGTCCCTTCAGGCGGACTCCAGAGCGTCGCTCATGGATGTCGACCACGAAATCGGCCACGTGCAATCAATGGTGAGTCGCCTGATCGGTCGGAACAGTTCCACGACCAATTAGTTTCGCCGCGCTTTGTCATCTGAGACCGTCGGTCTTATACGTCTATCATACCGTTCCGCTAGGTCCAGCAGCCTTTTTCTAATGAAAGGGTCTGCCTTGTCCGCTAGATCGCGAATGATCTGGGCCCGGTCCTTTAAAAACTGCTCATCCACGAAAACACCTATTCAGTGCAAGTCTACATATATCTTAGCACACTCCCGTTTGGTCGGCTTTCATTCCCTGCACCTCGGATCTACGCATGACATTAACACTCCGGGGGTGAGACCGAGATGGTCCTCCGGCGTTCCGCCAGAAGCAAAGCATGGGTTTGCCTGTCTGCGCAGCAGCCGCATCAAGGGATAATTCCCTAGGCCATGCTGACAGACGCTGTCTTGCCGAATCCCAGGCCGACATTGCCAACACTATCTCCGACCAGGATACTTCGACGATGGATCGGCCATGCGTGCCGTATCATGCGTACGCGGCGGCCCAGGCGACACGACGTCCCTCCACCATTCACCGCTGCAGCATTGGAATCGCGACACGTTCAAGGAGGCTGCTCTTAACTTTGACTTATTATAGATCTCGATCGATCGCTTGCCTCGTATCCCTGCAGTCAGTGCTTCCTATGGAAGTCGAGAGAAAACTGTCAATGCTGGCAAGAACGATCTCGTCTCCAAAATTGGGAACCCACGCACAAACGTTAACAGTCGCGCATCCATCTCCGTCACTAGTTCCCCGCGCCGCGTCCGGGGACTGCTCACGAAGGCTCCTGTTCCGACACGGACGGATCCAGCAAACCAAACGGGATCCAGGCCAGAAACGGCCAGAAGAGACGAGGATGCGACCGCTGGATATGGCGCAGTCAACCAAATTACGTCGCGCGACAGGTCAGCCGCGGCACGCTTGTTCATCCTGTAAGCTGTAAAGTCGATGATTGTTGCCGACGTCTCTGTCACCTGATACTTCCATGTTACTCTTTAATGCGTCACACCGAATTCTAATGACAAGTTTCTCAACTCCGCTAATGCGCTTCTGCCCCGACCCCGTCTCCCGCGGCGTCTCGGTGCCGCCTATTAAGCCGCTCGCAACCAGCGAAGCCATTTGTGGTCGGCCTCCCGCCGCGCCTTGAGGCGGTCGACGCATTTCATGGAACAAAGGGCCGTTCGCCAGCAGTAGTGGCGGATCAGCCCGAACTTTCCGCCGCATATCGCACAGCACCTCACTGGACCGTGGTAGGGAATATGGGAGCTGTTGCGCATCTCGCCTCCTGTCGGAGTTAGGTGGATACCCCCTGCACTTTCTTCGCCTCAGCATCACGCCCGCACGTGAAATGCCGCGCCGGCGATGCCAAGTCTCCCCATTAGCGTACGGGCAATGCGCGCAAGAGTTTGACCCTGATGTGCGCCGCCTTGGTGAAAGCGACCGCTCAATCGAAGTGCTTCGCTGAGATTTCCAATTTGTAACGAATGTATTCATCTTGATTAATGCAATGAGCGGCGCGTCGGCGGTTAAATCCTGCGATCGCACGCCTTTCTTCGACCGATTTCAACTAGCCGGGCTGATGGGGTGCGTGTGGCAGCACTCACCCGATCTCGTCGCTGGCTTTTGCGCTGTCAGAGGGCAGCATCCGGTTTTACCTCCAGCTGCTCGAAATGCATGTTCACTGTGGGCTGGGTAAGATGTAGATTTTGCGGCTGCCTTGGCGAAGCCGAGGTGTTCGCGTTCCTCATAAGAACGTGCGGAGACTTTTTGACCGCGGACCATCAAAGAAGAACTTCTCAGCTGCGCTTTCCTCATGGGGAGCGTCTTTGGGTCGCGCTGCCGTACACCCTGTGGGAGCGCTATCAGCAACATTAGCGAATTCACCCCATCTACGGGCGCGTTTGGTATCTGGTGTATCAGCAACACTCTCTCAGATCGGTTCTAAAGTTTGCTGTAGATTGATATTCAGCTAGATAACTATTGCCTAAGCGCCGAAAAGGTCAAATGCTCCTACTGCTACACGCACCAAGGCACCCTCAAGCCAGCGCATCAGCAGAATCCCTGATGGCGGCATAGATTTGGTCAAGATCTGTCGCCGTGACGCAATAAGGCGGCATCACATAGATCGTATTGCCGAGCGGGCGCAGCAACAGATTTCGGTCTTTAAAGAAGGCCTGAAGCTTCGGTCCGATGCTAGCGAGATAGCCGGCATCGCTCGTTTGCAGATCGAGTGCTGTGATGGTGCCCGCCCGACGGACGTTTGCAAAGCGCGGGTCGGTGCGGAATGGCTCAACGGCCTGCTCTTGCATGGTGGCAACCGACGCCACGCGCTGGCGGTATTCCTGACTTTGCCAGAGATCCAGGTTAGCCTTTGCGGCGGCGCAGGCCACTGGATTAGCGGTATATGAACTCGAATGAAAGAAGGTACGCGTACGGTCTTTCGAATAATGCGCTTGAAAAATATCCGCGCGGCAGAGTGTTACCGCGAGCGGAAGCGCTCCTCCCGTGAGGCCCTTCGAATAGCAGGCAATATCGGGCGTCACATTGGCCTGCTCGCAGGCGAATAAGGTTCCGGTACGGCCCCAGCCCGTCATGACCTCATCGGCTATGAACAGAACCTCGGATGCTTCGCAGATTCGCTTCATCTCTTTTAGCACCCACGCTGGGTACATCAGCATTCCGCCCGCACCCAATATCAGAGGCTCCACGATAAAGGCGGCCGGAATTTCGTTTCGACAAACGGACTCGAGCGCATCAAGCGTCACCTGCTCACGACCTGCCGCGGGGAACGGGATTGAGGTAACCTCGAATAGAAGGGGCCCGTACGCCGCGTTGAACACGCTTCTAGCACCTACCGACATCGCCCCAACCGTGTCGCCGTGATAGGAATGTTGCATCACGACAATGCGTATTCGCTGCTTGCCGATGTTATGCCAATAACCGAGTGCCATTTTTAAAGCTACTTCCACACTGGCTGAGCCACTGTCGGAAAAGAAGACATGGTCGAGGCCACGGGGCGCGAGTTTCAAAAGTAGCGCAGCAACCTCTTCAGCTGGATCATGGGTGTAGCCGGCGAAGATCATCTGGTTGAGCTTGCCTGCCTGCTTCTGAATCGCGCGCACGATATGTGGATGACAATGACCATGGGTCACGACCCACCAAGA
This sequence comes from Bradyrhizobium sp. CCBAU 051011, assembly GCF_009930815.1. Classification (NCBI taxonomy): domain Bacteria; kingdom Pseudomonadati; phylum Pseudomonadota; class Alphaproteobacteria; order Hyphomicrobiales; family Nitrobacteraceae; genus Bradyrhizobium; species Bradyrhizobium sp. CCBAU 051011. The sequence goes on from NZ_CP022222.1 coordinate 8,547,061, forward strand.
TGAGATTGCATCTATGATACGGCGACCGTCCGCGGTGTGGAGATAAGCGCCGTCACCACGCACGATCTTGATCATCTCATCCTGAAGCGCGTGTTGCGTGAACGGATGCCAGATCGGCGACTTCGTCTTGATCATGGTTTGAAGTCCCAAGGGAGAAACGAGTCTTTGAAGACCGCCTGCAGCGCGTTTGCCGTTAAAGGAGAAAGCCAAGGCAATCGCCCCAACCAACGCACGCGTCCGATTTCGCAAATTGCCCTCTCAGGCTCAAAATTGCGTTCGCCAATGAATGCAATTCCGAGAATGCGGATCTGGCGCTTTCGCAGAGCTTCTATCGACAGCAGCGCGTGATTGATGGTGCCAAGTCGCGTGCTTGCGCAAAGCACGACGGGAAGCCGCCAGCGTTCGAAGACGTCGACAAAAAGTGTGCCGCCACTCAGCGGGACCATTAGCCCGCCGGCGCCCTCGATCACGAGCGGACGATCCCCGCTGTCCGGCACATGGATCGCATCTGTGTCGATGCGAACTCCGTCGACTTCGGCTGAGTAATGGGGCGAAGCGGGCGTTCGAAGCCGGTAAAGCTCCGGCACGATGCGATCGGGTGAGAGACTGCCCAGCCGCGCCACGAGCTCGCTATCGGTCTCTCCTTCAAGGCCGGCCTGAATCGGTTTCCAATAGTTCGCGCCGAGGAGATTGGCGAGCCCTGCGGAAAAGACCGATTTCCCAATCCCGGTATCTGTGCCTGTCACCACGATCCGCTGAGTCATCGCGAATCGCCCCACGTCTCTTCGACCAACGCATCAAGCATGTCGGATACATCACCTTCCCTGACGTTAAGCGTGAGTGAAATTCGCAATCGTGCCGTTCCCGCCGGCACGGTTGGCGGCCGGATTCCGCGAACGTCGAAGCCGCGCTCCTGCAGTGCAGAGGCGAGCCGCATTGTATGGGCGTTGCCGCCAATGATGTAGGGCACGATCTGCGAGTCCGAAGGACTGCGCAGACCGCGCAAACTAATCTCCCGATGGGTGAAGGCGACCAGCTTGGCCAGACACTGCTGACGCTCAGGTTCCTCCTGCAAAATTGAGAGTGCCTCCCGCACGGCGACCGCCGTCAACGGTGGCGGTGCGGTGGCGAAGATAAACGGGCGACAACGATTGACCAAGAAGTCGCGCAGCACGCGTGTGCAAGTGACGAGCGCACCGGCAGCGCCCAACGCTTTGCCGCAGGTATGAACGACCACGAGATTTTCGCTCCCCTCGTACGGCGCCGTGAGCCCCCGTCCCTGCCTGCCGTAAACGCCTGTGGCATGGGCCTCATCAACGATTAGGAATGCGTCGTGGCGGTCCGCGAGCGCGACCAGATCTTCAAGTGGTGCGAAATCGCCATCCATGCTGTAGAGACTTTCGGCCACGATCCAGACCCGGCCCGTTCCGCCCTTGACCCGCCAGTCACGAATTTTGTCTTCGACCGACTGGGCGTCGTTATGATCGCTTATCCGAAACTCCGCCCGGCCAGCGCGCGCGCCTTCATGAATACTCGCGTGCACAAGAGAATCGAGAACGAGCAGATCGCCCCGCTGCGGCAGCGTTGTCAGGACGGCAAAATTTGCAAGGTAGCCGCCGCTAAAGAAAAGCGCGGTTTTCGCCCCAAAGAACTGAGCTGCTTCTGCTTCGAGACTTTCGTGTTCCTCGCAATTGCCGCGCAGGAGCCGCGAGCCGCCGGCTCCAACTGGTGTGCCGGCTTCGAGCGCGGCCACGACGGCCATCTTCATACGAGGCGCGCTCGCCAGCGCAAGATAATCGTTCGAAGAAAAGTCGACGCCAGCGCGCGGCTTGAGGCAGCGCAGCCGGTCGTCTTCTTTTAAGGCATGCAGGGCCGTGGCATAATTTCTCATTTTGGCCGCATGGGTCGAGCTCATCCTTCACTCCCAGGTCGCATTTACGCGCAGAATTCCATTGGCAGCCAAGAACAAGGCTTCATCCATCGGCCTTCATGTTTTCAACCCGGTAAGATGCGATTTTCTTGATCAACCAGCACAACGCGTGGTCTAAAGATTTTCGCTTCCGCCTCTTCGAAGGAGGCATATGCGACGATGATGATCTTCTCTCCGGGCATCGCGACTCGAGCGGCCGCACCGTTGAGGCTTATCGTGCTAGAGCCCTTGGGCGCCTCGATCACATAGGTAGCAAAGCGCGCTCCGGTTTCGATATTATAGATTTCAACACGCTCGTTTATCAAAAATCCCGCCGCATCCAGCAGCGTACGATCGATCGATATCGAGCCGTCATAGTGCAGATCGGCTTCGGTTACCGACGCGCGATGGATTTTACCTTTCATCAAAGTAATCTGCATTGTTCACCTAGACTGAAAATTTTGTGGGAGGTGTTCGCCGCTGGTCTGCTTTACTCAGGCAAGCCCGGACGTGATACCGAGCCGGTTCAGCAAATCGGCATCCCGGTCGGATTTCGGGTTTTCGGTCGTCAACAGCACATCACCGATGAAGATTGAATTCGCGCCGGCCAAAAAACACAACGCCTGTAGTTCATCGGTCATGTATTGCCGTCCGGCGGACAACCGCACCACGCTCTTGGGCATCATGATCCGGGCCGTCGCCACCAGGCGCACCTGCGCGATCGGATCAGGGCGCTCGGCGGTGGCGTAGACCGGTACGCCCTTGACCTCGTTCCAGAGGTTGATCGGCACGCTTTCCGGATGCTTTTGGAGATTAGCGAGCAGCACGAGCATGCCGAGTCGGTCCTCGGCACGCTCGCCCATGCCGATAATGCCGCCGCTGCACACCTTGATGCCACCCTCGCGCACGTGCGCAAGTGTATCGATGCGGTCTTGTAAGGTGCGAGTGGTGATGACTCTGCCGTAGAACTCCGGCGAGGTGTCGACATTGTGATTGTAGAAGTCGAGCCCGGCCTCAGCGAGCCGTGCGGCCTGCCCCAAGGTCAGCATGCCGAGAGTGACGCAGGTTTCCAGGCCCAGAGCCTTGACCGCGCTGACCATCTCGCAGACCTGATCGAGATCGCGGTCCTTTGGATTGCGCCAGGCGGCGGCCATGCAGAAGCGGCTCGCGCCGGCGTCCTTGGCGCGCTGCGCGGTGGCGACCACATCAGTGCGAGCCATTAGGCGGCTGGCTTTCAGGCCGGTGTCGTAATACGCGCTCTGGGCGCAGTAGCCGCAGTCTTCGGGACAGCCGCCGGTCTTGATGCTGAGTAGACTTGCGGTTTCGATGTGATTTGGATCGAAGCTTTCGCGATGAACGCTCTGCGCCCTAAACATCAGGTCGACAAAAGGCAGGCCATAAAGTGCTTCGGCCTCGGCGCGCTCCCAGTCACTGCGAACCGGCGCGCTGTTGCCGTTTTCGTTCCTTTGCACTCCCACGCCATGAACCATTTAGACTTGCTTTCCTATTAGCGCTTACCGTAGATAATTAAAGATATAATCTATAACATTTGCTCACGGCAACAGTACTTGAACATTGAGGAGATGACCTTCGGCGCAGCTTGCAGGCGTCCAGATGAGCGCTCAAGGCAAAGATGTAAAGTGGCGTTGGCGCCTAAGGACCGCGAAATAAGCCTAGATTTGGAGAAATGCCGCAAAATCAGGGCACCTAATACGACTTTGACGCCTGGCCGTTGCGCATGGCCAGGCACTCGCCTGCTTCCCGAGTGCAAACGTTTATGATAGATAATCTATAATGACTGAGAATACGACGACCGCGGAGCGCATTGCAGAGGCAATCGGCGAGCGCATCATCAGCGGCGAGCTGCAGCCGGACGCCCCGCTCCGGCAGGACCACATCGCGCGAGAATTCAATTCCAGCCACGTCCCGGTGCGCGAGGCCTTTCGGCAACTTCAGGCCCAACATCTTGTCGTTGCCGTGCCCCGTCGCGGTGTGCGAGTTGCCCCACTTAATATCAATTCCGTGAAGGAGATCGCCGAGATGCGCGCCGCGCTCGAAGTGGTCGCGTTGCGCAATGCGGCGCCAAAGCTCACCTCGAGCCATTTGGCACGGATCGAGCTCGCCCTGATTGAAGGTGACACCGCCCAGACCATTCAGGAGTTTGAAATGGCCAACCGCGCTTTCCACCACGCGCTGGTGGCGCCCTGCGCGATGCCGCGCCTGCTCGCGAGCCTTGACGGACTACAGCTTGCAAATTCACGACTCGTGTTCGCGATGGCGCGCAGTAGCGGCTGGCGACCGCGGTCCAATCAGGATCACCGCCTGATTTTGCAAGCCCTGCGGGCGCGCAACGTCGATCAAGCCTGTAGTCTGCTCGCGCGCCACATTCAAACCATTGAGCGCCTTGCCCTTCCCTCGTCATGACCGCGAACGAGATCTGGCGAGGTCCGTTGCAAACCCCGGGCAAAGCGCAAGAGCGCCAAACCTCCGACCTTTTTGCCGCGCGACGCGGCTTGCGGGTGCGCCCCCGTTGCAGCGGGCTCGATCCCAAGATAGTAAAGCTACCTCCTTGCGACATCACTCCTTAAGGCCACCCATGATTCGTCACATCGTCTTGTTCAGCGCCAAGGATCAGGCCCATATCGAGCAAATCATCGAAGGCTTATCGGTTCTCACCACAATCCCGCATGCACGTCGGCTCGAGATTGCGCGCAATTACAAGACCGACCAGCTCGGTAACGAGATCGACGTGGTGGTGTATGGTGAGTTCGACAACGAGACGGAGCTGGCAGCGTACAAAGCGCATGATCTGTATCAGGAATCGATCAGGCGGGTACGACCCCTTCGGGAGCTACGGTTCGCGGCCGACTATAATGTATCAGCCGATGCGCGGTTCGCTCGACAGTAGCGATAAGCGAAGTTAATGAGCGCTTCGGGTCAACTGGCGGGGGTTAATCTGGCAATCGGTCTCAAAAGCTTGTGGGTGCCAGACGACGGTGGGATTCGCAATCGGAGCGCGTCCCACCAGCCGCCCGTTGTCGGTGACTGACAAGGCGATGCACGTCCGTGAACTGCGGTGGATTGAGCCTGTCACCGCGATGCGCTGTCTCGCGCATCGACCGCACCTGACGTTTCTCGACAGCGCGGCAACGCATGAACTGCTTGGGCGCTATTCCTATCTGAGCTGCGAGCCGTTCAGCACCTATACGGTCACGGACGGACAGGCGAGTTACAACACAGAGGCTCTCGCGGGCGAACCGTGGCGAGCGCTTCGCAGCCTGCTCGCGAGGTGCCTAGAAGAGCATCGTCCCGATCTGCCGCCATTCCAGGGCGGTGCGGCCGGCTTCTTTGCTTATGATCTGAACAGGACACTGGAGCGACTGCCCGCGCCGGCAATCTCCGGTCAGAGGTTGCCGCAATCCATCCTGCATTTCTATGACGTGGTCATCAGCTTCGACCACCGTGACAACAGATGCTGGATCGTCTCGACCGGCTGGCCGGAGCAGGATCCCGCACGACGGCGCGAGCGTGCGCGTCGTCGGGCCGATGAGTTTGCAGCGCTGCTCGACCGCCCAAGGACGCCGCGGAATGACTTCCCCGCCACAGCGGGCGCATGGCATTCTAACTTCAGCCGTGAGGGCTATATGGCGGCGGTGCAGCGCGTCATCGACTTGATTCTGGCTGGCGACGTCTTCCAAGCGAACATTGCGCAGCGCTTCAGCGCTCGCTTATCGAGCTCATTTGATCCGCTGGCCTTCTATTGTCGGCTACGGTCATTGAACCCGGCTCCCTTTGCAGCCCTCCTGCGGTACGGCAAGCTGACCATTGCCTCGAGCTCGCCGGAACGATTCCTCAAGCTTGATGGACGGCAAGTCGAAACGCGCCCCATCAAGGGCACGACCGCGCGCTCCGCTGATTCCAAAGACGACCGGCGCCGCGCTGAACTCCTCCTCGCGTCCGAAAAGGACCGTGCCGAGAACACGATGATCGTCGACCTCCTGCGCAACGATCTGTCACGCGTTTGCACGCCGCAGTCGGTCGAGGTTCCAGCGCTGTGTGCCCTGGAATCCTATGCCTCAGTGCATCACCTCGTGTCGACCGTGACGGGTGAACTTGCCGTAGATGAAGACGCCGTCACCTTATTGCGAGCTTGCTTTCCCGGCGGCTCCATCACCGGGGCGCCCAAGGTGCGATCGATGGAAATCATTGCAGAGATCGAGCGGGTGGCGCGAGAGGTCTATTGCGGGGCGATCGGCTTTATCGGCTTCAACGGGCACATGGATACAAATATCGCGATCCGCACGGTCACGATCGACGATGACTTGGCTCTATTTCATGCAGGAGGCGGGATCACGGCCATGTCGGATCCAGAGGCCGAATACGAGGAGACGCTCGCCAAGGCGCAGCGCATATTTGACGCGTTTCGTGCTGACACACCTGGTGCATCTTGATTGTCATCATCGACAACTACGACTCCTTTGTCTTCAACATTGCCCGCTATTTTCGCCAGCTGGGAGCCGCAACGGCAGTGATCCGGAATGACGTCGTCAGCGTCAGCGATCTTGCCTGCCTCAAGCCGCACGCGCTGGTCCTCTCCCCCGGTCCCTGCACGCCAATGGAGGCCGGACTGTCGACAACCGTAATCCGCGAGCTGTCAGGTCATCTCCCAATTCTCGGCATCTGCCTCGGACACCAGTGTATTGGGAGCGTGTTCGGCGGACGCGTCGCGCGTGCCCGTCGTCCGATGCACGGCCGGTCCTCATACGTCACCCATGACGGCCGCGGACTGTTCAAGAACCTCCCGTCCCCACTTTGCGTTGGCCGCTACCATTCTCTTGTTGTTGAGCTCGATGAGTCATGCGCAATGCAACTAACGGTGACAGCGCGTTCGGATGAAGGCGAGATCATGGCCCTCGCACATCGCTCTCATCCGACCTATGGCGTACAGTTCCACCCGGAATCGATACTTACCCAACAAGGGCAGGTGCTACTGATGAACTTCTTGCGACTCGCAGAGACTTGCCAATCGTGAGGATATCGGAGAGCGTGTCGCACACTTGCCAGCTCAACGCACGGAAGCGAATCGTCACCTTCTACGAGACTGATAGATACTAAGCAGATCGCTTAGGGCAGGGAATGGCAGCAAGTTAAATCAACGTGAAATCGGCGCCGCGATCACCCGACGAAGCTTTGGCGGGCACTAAGCAGCGGTTCCGCCTTGAGCCAAATGCGCCCTTGCGCGGGTGTTACGGACGTTGGTGCCCAGTGGCCCGCGGCCCGGCGTCGGGTCGCGCAACCCCGCCACGTCGCAGGGCGACGGACGATAAGATGTTAATCATAGTCTTGGTCTCCGACTGTTAACGTCGCAGCGAAAAGTGCGTGTGCCGTTCTAAGCCCCCCCAGCAAACGGCCTAGCCTACCCCCGAGCTCGCGGCCTCTCTTCATAGCGGCGTGGAAGTGGTCGGTTTGGCGCCAGGTCCGCTCGCCGCGACCGCAAGGGCCGACGGTCTGAGACCATTCGAACCAAGCAGATTGAAATGGCAGAAAGATGCAGCTTGCCAACGTACCGCTGTTTTGAGGACGTGGCTACATCCTTCTGTATTATGAAGTGCCAAGATCTGCGACGGGACCGCTCGTTCCGAAAAATGAGCTAAACCTACCTACGTGTGCGACACCACCATCTTTCATCAGGGGCACGCGCCAAGGGTGTTATCGCGCCTCATTGCTATGAACACTACGGACCAATGCGGATCGAGCAAGAGACAGTTCGGGCCCTTCGAAATCAGGCAACCTAGTCGTTGGTCCGGACGCTGGTGGAACACGCGGTCCGTTTGGTCGTGCAGTCCGGTCTAACTCGCTAAAGTAGATGGGGCCGGTGGAGGCGATATACAGGCCATTGCAGCCCATGAACGACTCGGAATTCGGTGACCGAGTAACGTATGGATTGTGCCGCGACCAGCATAAGCTCCACGAGCCCATTCATGCAGTTGGCGACCAGAATGCGGCCATCAGCGCAATTCAACCGTTCGGCCAACCTCAATTCGATGGTCAAGGACCAGAAGCCATCGGGTGCAATCCTGAAGATGCGGCTGAAGGGAATATTGACCAGATAAAGATTTCCAGACGCATCGAACGACGGCCCCTCGATGAAGCAGTCAGCCGGGGCTTGCGTACACGGTTTGCGTCCGTCCAATCGGAGCGGACTCCGGGCCGGCGAAATTTGGCGTGCACGGCCGAAAAGACGCGCATTTGGATGAGCTGCGGCAGTCCCTCAAGGTACATCATGGCGCTTCTTTCAGGCCGCGCTTTGGGTGCCCCTGATATTTGTAGGCGAACTGCTTGGGCATTGGCCCTTTATTACGGTCCTTGCGTCCGGTCTGCTCCCATGCATGCGCCAGGATGCCAACCGCGCGTGACAAGCAGAAGATGCCGCGGGCTAGGGGTGGAGCAAAGCCCAGCTCCGCGTAGATGACTGCAGTGGCTCCATCGACGTTCATCGGGATGAGCTTGCCTTTGCGCTCGCGCATGACGCGCTCGATCGCGCGCGCAGCGCTGGCGTAGCGACCGCTGACGGCAGCATCACTGACCGCAGCATCGACTAGTGCGAGCAGCGGGTCAGCGCGCGGGTCGACGGGATGAAACCGGTGACCGAAGCCGGGCAGATATTTGCTGCGCGTGGCGGTGAAATGATCGATTGCCTCAGCGGCAGCCTCATCCATATTCTTGGTCTCGCTGCGTCGCAGGACCTCGTCGTAGAGCTCGATCGCCTGCTCCCCCGCTCCGCCATGCAGGTCGCCGAGCGTGTTGATCGCGGAAGCCATCGCGCCATTGAGCGGAAGCCCACAACTGACAGCCATCTGCGCGATGGCGATAGAAGGTGCATGCGGGCCATGATCCACTGATGCGACCAGTGCAGCCTGCAACAGCCGCTCCTGCGCCGGTGTGGGTAGCTCGCCGCGCAGCATCAACCAGATCATTGCCGGGAAGGAAATATGATCAATCAATTCCTCGATGGTGTATCCGCGGTAGGCGATCCGCCCGGGCGCAATGTCGCATATGGAGGTCCGCCACCAATGGGCGGCCTGCTCTCGCAGCTGCGCTTCGCTCATTCTGTTCTCCGATCTCGTCAGCCTATGTCCGGCCGAAGCTTGCTTGCGCGCAACGCCCTGCCCGTCACGCTGCTCCACCCATCGCCGGGCGGCCCCGCGGAGCTCCTCCTTGACGTCGCGTTCCGGCGGCACCGCTTGCGATAAGGTGCTCAATTTCCGGATGGGTATAACCGAGCCGAGCCAGCCATCGCTCTGTGTCCGCACCGAGCGACGGAGGGAGTGCGGGGACAGGAAACGCCTCATCCAGCCGAAAACCAGGGCGCGTAATGCGTAATGGTAGTTCGCCAGCCCTGCCGAGCGGCAGCGCCTCGATAAAGCCGCGCTCCAGCAACTGCGGCTCGCGCAAAACTTGCGGAACGGTCAGCACACAGCCGGCGGGGACGCCGGCGGCATTCAACAGTACCTCCCACTCCTCCGCAGGCCTGCAGCTCAAGGCCGCATTCAACTCATCGCTAAGCGCCCCGCGGTTCAGTTTACGTGCTTCGCGCTTAGCGAAGCGCGGATCTGTCTTCAGATCCGGCCGGCCGATCAGATCGCAAAGGATCCGGTAGTGTTTCTGCTCATTGGCGGCTATATTCAGCGGGCCGGTTGCGGTACGGAACGTGCCGGAGGGTGCGGCCGTGAAATTCTCGTTCCCCATCGGCCGCGGCTCGACTCCGCCGTTCAGGTGATTGGAAACCACCCATCCCATAGCTGCGATTGTCGCCTCGAGCAGCGACACGTCGATGAACCGGCCCCTGCCCATTTGCTGCTGCTCGACGAGTGCCGCGGAGATGGCAAAGGCGGCCGTTAGCCCGGCGATGGTGTCAGAGATCGGGAAGCCGGTCCGCAGCGGAGCCGTGGCTGCATCACCGGTAATACTCATCGCGCCGGAAAGGCCCTGGACGATCTGGTCGTAGGCCGGGCGGGCGGACCAAGGACCGTTTTGCCCAAAGCCTGAGATCGCACAATATATGAGCCGTGGGTTGCGCTTGCGCAACGCGTCAAAACCTAGACCAAGTCGCTCCATGACCTTGGGCCGGAAGTTTTCGAGAAGGACGTCGGCCTTGGACACCAGCCTGAAAAACACTTCTCTTCCCGCTTCTGACTTCAGATCGAGCGCCACCGACTGCTTACCGGCGTTCACGGCGACGAAGGAGAGGCCCTGAAGGCGCTCTGCCCTTTGCGGATCGGCGCCAAGGCGCCGCGCGAGATCGCCTCCACGGGAGTTTTCGATCTTGATGACCTCCGAGCCGAGGCGCGCGAGATGGTAGCCGCAGAACGGGCCTGCCAATACGTTCGACAGGTCGAGGACACGGATACCGGTGAGCGGCAGGGACATCTGACGAAGCCTTCTTTGCGGTATCTTCGGCCGCTGCGGTTGCTACTGCAGTTGCTGGGTCGCACGCTCGGCGAAGCGATTGGTGAAGTTTTTGGCTGAAGTCGATAGGATCGTCTCGACCAGCGTTATTCCAACATCGCCCCGGAAATCCGGCGTCGACGTCCACTCCCTCATCCTGCCGACGACAAGGGTCGACGGCCCCGGAAACAAGAACGCGTCGATGATGCCTGATCGCCCCCCGAGCTCCGAGATCGGGACAAGAGCGACAAATATGGCGCCTTGCGCGACAACGAGTTTAGTTCGGCCGGCATAGCTCTTCTCCACTTTAGCGCCAGGTAGCGAGCAAATTTCGAGATAGAGCGCGACGAACTCGTCCGTGGTCTGCAGCGCGGAGACGTCCCGGCGATCAGGCAGCGCCTTCCTGAGCTCGCCGACCATCCCGCTTGCAGGCCCCGCGGACATCACGCCGACTTGGTCAGCGAGCGTGATCGCCTCATCGAGATCATGGGTGATGAAGATCAACGAGCGGCGCCCGGCCTGCCGGAGCAGGATGCGGTGCATCAGCCGGCGCGTGTGAACGTCGAGGGCCGAGAAGCGCTCGTCCAGAAGAAATACTCTCGGCTCCGTGATGAGCGTCTGCATCGCCGCGCGCTTGCGTTGCCCGCCTGATAGCTGATGCGGATAACGCTGCTCAAACCCCGTCACGCCGAACCGAGCCTCGGCGCGCGCCTCCTTGACTGACTTGCCCTGAAGGACGAGCCGGAGCCCAATGTTGTCCTGCGCGATCTTCCACGGCATTGGGCCCGCCTGTTGGAGCATGTAGCCGGACTGATCATTCAGTCTCGTGAGCGGCTTGCGGAAGATCTGAACGTCTCCGAGGCGTGTTTGAAGAGGCCTGTGACAGTGTTCAGGATGGTGGACTTGCCGCAATGGGTTGGACCCACCACCGCAACGAACTCCGCGTCGCCTACCTGGACGTTCATGCTTTTGACTGCGATGAATGCGCCGAAGCGGATCATTACCTCGCGCAAGTCAACGGCCAGCGTTGGTGGCGTTCCATTGTCTCGCATTTCAGAACTCGTTCTGTTATGTGCACTCATAGTCCTGCGTGTGAAAAAGGTCAATCTGTTCTGGCAAACAGAACTATCTTCCTCCAAATTTGATAGCCTCTAGCACCTCAATTTTACGGTGGTTCTACTGTTCAGAACTTGGAGTAAGGATGAGCAAGATAGGAGTTGACGCCGTCAGGAGAGCGCTCGCGATTCTGAAAAGTTTCGACCCGGAGCAGTCTGCGATGACGCTGACGCAGATTGCCGAGATGACAGACCTCTACAAGAGCACAGTGCTCCGATTGGCCTCTTCCTTGGAAGCTGATGGCTTTCTCGTCCGCGGCGCGGACCGGTTGTTTCGACCAGGACCGGAATTGTGGCGTCTTGGGGCGCTCTATCAGCGCGGTCTGGATCTTGGCGAAGTCATCCGGCCATCCCTTCGGCGTCTGGTTGAGGCAACGGGAGAAACTGCATCGTTTTATGTTGCAGATGGCGACGAACGCATCTGTCTTTACCGCGTCAATTCTCCACGTTCAGTTCGACATCATCTCGAAGAAGGCCAGCGATTGCCAATTGATTGCGGCGCCGCCGGTCGAATTCTCACTGCATTCCGCGAGCCAACGAACGTAGAAGGGAAGAAGATCCGCGATAGAGGCTTTTATGTTTCGATCGGAGAGCGGGATCCGGAGGCCGCCGCGGCGGCCGTGCCGTTGATGGACGTACACGGCAACCTGAGGGGTGCCCTTTCGCTATCAGCGATCAAGACGCGCTTCGATGCCAAAGCCCGCAAGGCGGCAATCGAGGCTCTCAAATCGGAAGCCAAGGCCTTAGCGGGGTTACTGCCCGCAAGCGAATACTGATCTTTGAGGGCATCTGCTTTGCGCCATTTTGTAAAGAAGCAGACGCGGCTTCGGCAAAGGCTGGCAATGTCTTATGGCGCAGCATGAGGCAATCAGGCATTTCCCGACTGTTCAGAGGCGGAGCAGCCACATTGAACGATCGACAACAGAGATGATGGAGGCGAATGGCATTCACATGCGATTCGATGCGCCCGCCACGCTTCGCAAATGGCCCTCCATAAACAACAAACGACGTGCAGACAGAAGCTCCTATCAGCTGGCGGAAGGCACGCTGGACGACTGCATACGAGAGTTTATGACGAAGCCTGAGGTCACACGTCATCTTTACGAGATCCACACAGCGCCACAGCCTCCGCTCGTAACGGAAATCTTGTTAGCCGATCACATCACGGAACTCGCCAGATTCCGAAGCTTTCTCTGATCGGGATGTTCCTGTCGGCACGTCTGGACCAGGCGAAGGTCAGCCTCAAATCGGTGAGTCTCAGATCAGGGACAACAATTCCGCTTCGCCCTCGAAAGCAGAGCTGTACGTCAGTGCCGCCTTCGTCCTTGAGACCGGCTAGCCGGAGCACTGGCTCTTATTCAAAGCACATGCAGCTGCCCGCTGCGCGTCTTGTGCCGACGTCCCAGCCACGAACTGTCCCGTCCGCGCGGTGGGCCCTCTGAGTGCCGTCTTCCCATCGCCATGATGGTGGTGCCCATCGCGAGGAGCTGAGGGTGATGATGACGCCGTAGAGGCCTTGCCATGCCTGCTGAGTCCGCCCGATTGATCAACCGAATCGAACGCTCGGCGACCTCCAGTGCCGTCAGCTTAGTCAGCGGCTTGAGCCAAATCGCGCTGGTCGTTCGCAACTGGAGTGAGATCGCGCGATCTGCCAAAGGGCGACGTTGCGCCTGGGATCTTCGTCATCAAATCAGCGTTGTTGCGCCAAAGGGCGATGCGCAAACCACCGACGTTCGGCCAACCAAAACGTCACGCCACGCGCAAGTTCTACAAAGCGGCGATCGACAGTAAGCTCGCTCGGTAATAGCAGGCAGTTCCTGACAATGATGTCGCCACAAATCATAAAGGCGATAAAGCAGGCCGCTTTGGAGGACGACCGCGCCGCGTGGGATGTAATGGAGGAAGCCGTGACACAACAGCTGGAGCGACGAAACTACAAATGAGGGGCGCTTGCGAGCGACCGCAAATGTCTCTCCCACGCTTGAATAGTTAGAGCCCGTCTTTCATAGCGGTTTCATTCCAGTTTCGAGTCCTGCCTGGATCGCCCTTGCGGTTTAGGTTGTTGGTCCACGTCAAGAACGACTCGCTCGGGCTATAATAGCGATTTGATTCAGGGCTTTAAGAACGAGACGATTTCGTAAATTCGATGCCTATCAGGGGAAATCGGCGGCCGGGCCCGGAGCCAAACATTAACGCCGCTAAGATTTCGCCGTAAGGAAGATAATAGGTTTCGCGGTGATCGCAAGCGATCGATGACCGCAGGCTGTCAACAATTGTCAGCACCACGATCGGCGCTGCTGCTGGTGCTGACGATGATGATGCCGGTGGCGATGATCGTCTCATGCTCGCTCTGTGTCGATCAACACGCCGATGAGCAGCGGCATCATGCTGATCATCGGCGTAGCGTCGGCCGATGATCGGCGCTTCTTATGCTACTTTGAGCCTTGTGCTGCCGGAGCCCCGCGCCTTACGACGACAGATCTGAAGGGAAGCTGCAGGGTCGACTAGACGCTCTACTGCCCACTTTCGCTCCCGACCGGACGACATTCCGATCCAATTGATGGATCAGGCGCTACTGATCGCCGGCGGCGCCACCGATGATGATGATCGTCTGGTGCCGGCCACCATGATCGTAATGCCAGCATCTCGATCGTGCCGGTGATGATCGTCAGCCTGCCATCTTACGGGCTATTAACCACCAACCGCAGGGAAGATCGACTGCCTGGTCCTCGAATGTAACGCGGATCACGGCCCTTTTGGGCCGGCCGAAACTGCGTCCGGATCAATCTCGTCCGGATCGACCTCGGCAAAGATAGGCTCTTCGCCGAACGGGCGGTTGATGATCGCGAGAGCTTCGGGAGCGCCGTAGATTCGATTGCGCGCGTATCCGGTCCTCTCTTGCAGAATGCCGGCTTCTTGCAATTGCGCGATGCCCTGATTTATCTGTGCAGGCGAGATATCGAGCAGTTGGCCGAGCCGCTTCGCAGTCACGACCGGATAGTTATGAAGCTCATCCAAGGCTCGCATGGCTGCAGATCCCTTTCGGAATTTTCGGCGCTGCCTCCAGCGCTCGGACAATTCCGAAAGTGCCGTCCGGGTTCGGATGAGTTCTTCGACGGTACCGGTCACGGCGTCGGCCATGAAGGTGATGATGGGCTCCCAGTCGAGCCGTTGTTGAGCATCCTTAAGCGAAGCGTAGTACGCACTCTTTTTGCTTTCGATGTAAGGCGAAAGGTACAGAGGCACATGCTTCTCCGCCGCCATCATGAGTGGAAGTAGAAGGCGACCGACACGTCCGTTGCCGTCGCGAAAGGGGTGCACTGCCTCGAAATGGGTGTGCGCGATCGCCATGCGCGTGATGAATCCTTGCGTCATCTGCTGCATCCCCTCGTTCCGTAGGTAATCGACCGTTTGGGCGAGGCAGGCGGGGACGTCGGCAGGAGGGGGAGGATTCAAACTAGAATATGCGATGTCTTTGTTTCCGCCGATCCACACAACGCGCGTGCGGAGGTCGCCGGGAACGTCCTGGTAGTCGGGGTCATCCTTCATCACGGCGTGATGGAGATCCTTGATCAGGTCCATCGTGAAGACGCTGTAGCCGTCCTTGGCGGCTCTCGGGATGAATCCGTCCAAGGCAACGGCGTAGTTGCGGACTTGGCGCGCTTCGTCCCGGGCGCCGTCGTCACCCGACTCTTCGACGGAAAGCAGTTCGTCAAGAGTACTCTGGGTGCCCTCAATCGACGAGGAACTGACTGCCTCGCGTCTGGTAAGGACCCGACTGACGATGTAGGGGTCCTTCATCTGGGCCGCGATGGCATCGACCTTGCCGAAGGCCGCTTGAGCGGCGTCCAAGGCCTTCGTCGCTCCTCCAACGAAGACGCCGTCCTCCGGGGGGGCAGGCGGGACGATCCCGTAATGGGAGTCGTAGGGCGGCGGTAGCCTTTTAAGGCTCTCGCGGATCGTGTGGCTGAGATCGCTGCGCTTCATGGGAACCCAAAATAGAAGTCGTATTTTCCTATGTATATTTTGGGTTCCTACAAAAAGCCACAACAGGCTGCGATCGCGAGGGCGCTTATTTTGGCTTTCGAAAGTTTCAGCCGGGTTATGTTCCCTATATGTTCCATTAACGAAGGCTATTGCAAGCGGCAACATGCCTGCCGTCCCCCTCAGTGCTCCAGGATCCACCCATCGCTGGGGTGCAGCACCCCTTCGCACCTCGGCCGTCCTGAAGGCCACCTGCAAGCTGGCCATGGTCATGACGTGCACGCCAGGTTCGTTGCGACGCGCGGCATGTACCCGTACGATGACCGGCGAGAGACGTATGAACGACCACCCTTCTGCGCACTTGCATCTGCCGACGAAAAGCCCCGCCTTTGGTGCACCTCGAGTTGACAGTATTTTGGCGCAGCCTGAGTCCTTGAAAGGCGCGGAATGCTCTCACCGGTTGAACTCTTCGGCAACTTCGCCCGATCAAGAAGGCGCCGGCTCGACGCCGTGATCGGTAACAACATGCCGCTCGAAATCCGAAAAACCAGTCCTACCATTTTACCGCGGCCTCCGGGGGGATTCGATCTTCTTTGCCGGAGCTACACACGCGTCTAGTGAGGATCGGCGGATGGTCAGCGCAAAGTCTTAGCGATTGCCGTGGCCGTGCCAACGAACTGCCCATTCTGAAGTGCCCACTGCTTCTGAGCGAGCGCCTCCGGTACGAAGTCCTGAAACTTGCCTGAGCGAACGTTCTTCACGAAAGCTGCGACGTCCATAGGGTCGAGCGCGGACATGCAGCCGAATTTCTCCAGAATGGGCACCATCTGCGCCGGCGTGGTCTCGGGCACGGTCACTCCCAAATCGTGGACACCGCACTCCAAGCCGGCCATTCCGAGCGCAGCGCTGAAGACGGCCGTGGTCTGCGAGCCCCTCCAGACGAAGAGGTGGAGGTCGCGCTCTTCCTGAATGAGGGAGCGCCGATCGAGGTCGAGCGCCCGAAAGGTATCGCGCCCTTCGGCCAACAGTTCTTGGGCTGCCTTGTCCAGGTATTCCGGAACATCGTTGTCGAGGTAGACCGCCCTCATCTCGGCCAACAATCGGTCGTGCGCGGCCTCACCGTGAGACGGCTCGAACCGCGGCACCATGCCTCCCGGATGCGGAGCGACCGACAGGACCTTTCCGGCCTCGTCGACCTCGAGAACGATCCACCGTTGCCCGGCGAAGACCACCAGGCTGTCCTTGTGAACCGGGAACGAGATCGGGAGAGTGCCGAGCGTGCGCCCGGCCGCGGTGAGCCGCCATTCCTCCGAAGTCTCGAACACAGCGAAGAAATCGCGCGACTGCACGATCTTCTCGCCCTCCGAACCGAGCATCAGGACGCCGTCTGGCGCCTGTTCGATCATCCGGACCTCACCGGATCCCAGATGACGCAGCAGCTGCGCGAAGTCCGCCCTATCGATCGAGTTGAACGGTCCCGGCCCGCACAGCAGATCGAACAACGGCTTCGGACGGATGCCGCCCCGTTCGGCGATGACGGACAGAACTTGATGGATCAGCGTGGAGGTCGTTTCGGGGCTGGGCGCAGCAGGCTCGACGAACCCAGCCAGCAGCAAGCGGACGACAGCCACTGACCGGATAGTATTCGGACGCAATTGGTCGAGGATCCCCGACTTGACGTCGACGTAGGGCTCGCGAACGTACACGCGTAGGATCGACGGGGTCCCGCGCCGCCGACCAGTTCGGCCGAGACGCTGTCGCAGCGACGAAAGAGAGCGAGGCGCGCCGACCTGGGCGACCGATTTGACGGAGCCGATGTCGACGCCAAGCTCGAGGGTGGACGTACATACCGCCGTCGTCGGCAGACTGCCGTCCTTCAGCCGAATCTCGAGATCCTCTCGGAGAACCTTCGAAAGACTGCCGTGATGAGGATAGAACTCATTCGAAACGCCCGCTTTCTCGCATCGACGCCTAAGACGGTCGGCGGCCGACTCCACGGTTCGCCGAGACCCGCCGAAGACCAGATTGTTCGTGCCGCGCAAGGTCGAAAATAGATGGTCACAGATCGCGTCCAGCGCGATGCGCTTAGGCGCTTGAGCGTCTTGGCTGGCTCCTTCCGCATGATCGGGATCGTCGAGATCCGGCGGCTCGACGTAGCCACGTATCTGGAGCCGCAACTCCGGAGAATCCGCCTTCGCGACGAGAAGGTCGACATTTTGCGGAGCCGACGGACGAAGCCAGGCCGTAGCTTGGGTCAGATCACCGATGGTAGCCGACAATCCGACTCTGCGGGCTGGCTTCTGAGCCATCGCGTCGATGCGCTTCAGGAGGCTGGCCACATGCAGTCCGCGCGGACCCTGCAGGAACGCGTGGAGTTCGTCGACCACGATAAAGTCTGCCGACGCAAAAAGGCGATGCGCATCGCCCGGGCGCCGCGTCAACATCGCCTCGATCGATTCAGGCGTAATCAGCGCGATACCCGAAGGCTTCGCGATGGCCTTCCGCTTTTCCGCCTGAGAGGCGTCCCCATGCCATATGACGACAGGGATCTCCATCGCTTCGCAGAGTTCATCCAGCCGCCGGAATTGGTCGTTGATCAACGCCTTCAGAGGGCTGACGTAGATTGCAGAGAATCCGTCACCCTTCCTATCCGTGATCAAAGTCAGGATGGGCAGGAACGCCGCCTCCGTCTTTCCGGCGGCGGTCGCAGCAGCGATTACGACGTCCCCCGCCCCGTCGAGAATGGTGCCGATGGAGCGTGCCTGGATTTCGCGAAGTTCATCCCAGCCTTGGTCGCGTATCCAACGTCTGATCTTTGGATGAAGCCGACCGAAGGCCCCTTCAGTTGCCGATACGGAGACTGGTGAGCTCATCGCCCTCCCCTCCCGCGGACTGCGTCGTTTCCTCCGTGACGGCGATATCGGGCGCATCGGGCGCAATCTGGATCCCGCCGATCAGGTCCTGCCAGCGTGCGCCTGGGTTCTGTTCAAGAACGGCGAGCATCTGCACGAACGCGCGGACGGTGGTGCGTGGCGTCCGGAAATACGCCTCTCCGATGCGGCGATTGCAGTGATCCATGAACGCGGTCAAGGCCTCGTCCGGCACCAGGAACTTCACGGAGTCACCGCTAGCAAAGACGTTCCTGATGTTGGAGAGAAGCACGAGGAGATCTTCCGGCGTGAGGCTCTGCAGTCGGATGACCGGACCGCTATAGTCGACCAGCCCGTTCACCGCGAAGCGGTTTTCGGACAAACGCGATTGAAGCGCTTCGTAACTGTACAGGCCGCGCCGCGTGTCGAGGAGGAATTCCGGCGTCCCGCACATCATGAAGCCGATGCCGGTGGTATTGCCCTGCAGGGCGTCGTTCACGATGCGAAGGATTTCCTCGAAGTTCTGATTGCGGGCCTGGGAATTCTGCAGCTTGTAGATGTTGACCATCTCGTCGAACATCACGATCAGGCCGGCATATCCTGCCAACCGCGTCAGACAGGCGAGGGATTTCAGCGAGTCGTAGACGTTATCATCGTCGATGATGGTCCGCACCCGAGCGCCTGGCGGGCTTCCGTCTTGGTCGAGAACTCCCCGCGGAGCCACCTCAGGGCCGAAGTTTTCAACGACTCGTCGGAATGTTCGCTGCCGCGCCAATAAGCCTTCAGCACGACGGCGAAATCGTATCCCCCGACGAAATCCTGAATGGGAGCGAGCTTCTGATCGATCACGGTCTCCACCGAAAGCTGCCGATCGGCGGCCTCCTTAACGGAGTCCGTGACCAGCCTTTCTATTAGCGCACCCAGCGCGCCGCCGTCCGGCTTCGTGCGAGTGGCCATATTGCGAATGGCCTCTGAGTACAGCGCCCGCGCCTGTCCGCCGCCCGCGTGGATGCGTCTATCCGGTGCAAGATCGGCGTGGACGGTGACGCACTTCCGCTCCAACGCGATGAGACGGATCAGGTTCGCGAAGAACGTCTTGCCGGCACCGTATTCGCCGATAATGAAGCGAACGCCCGCGCCGCCGTCGGAGATTCGTTCGATGTCGCGAACCAGCGCGGTGATCTCCGCCGCGCGGCCGACCTGGATGTGCGGCAGCCCTATGCGTGGCACCACGCCGGCGGCGAGCGCCTGGATGATGGTGTCCCGATCCTTCGCTTTGATCGGGCGTGCAGTGGATGGATTCATGCCGCTTCTCTCAGTTCAGCCAGCCTGTTGCGCAGGTGCTCTACCATGACGACGTACTCGCCGTCCTCGATGATTGCCTCTTCGAATCGGTCAAAGGCCCAATCGTTGATCCGTTCGATGGCCCCGTCCGGCAGCAGCTTGAGGTCCTTCGCGCGCTGCTCGAACTCCGCCCTCGGCAGAGATCCCTTAATTTCGAGGAGCTCGACCAATTCGGCATGTGCGGCGTCGAGCCCATCGAGCGAGCCGGTCGTGCCGGAGACGGCAGGGGATGGTTCGGGCGGCGATGGCGCGTCTTCTTCGAAAATATTCGCTAGGAGCGCCGAAACCGTTTGGGTCTCGCGTTGCGTACGTGCAAGCCGGGCGGCATCTATGCGGATCGTCGATGCCGGCGCCGACTCCGCCTGCGCCTTGGCCGTCTCGGCCGGAATGAGCGCCTTCTCCGAGACGGGGGTCGGTACCTCCTCGGCACGGACTTCTTGTGAGATGGCGACGGGCTCGTCGGCAGGCTGGGTTGGACTTGCGCGATGCAAGGCGGAATACACCCGTTCGTTCGGAAGACCGAGCGCCTTATGGAGCCGCTCCAGAAAGCGCACTGCGCTCGGATCCACGTTCTCGTTGCCAGCGATGATCGCTAGTGCGGCATCGGCGATGATCGTGCGCTCCTCTGGGCTGCGCTCGCCCAGCTTGCGCATTACCCGCTCCTGCTTGGGCGGACTGTTGAACACAGTCGCTGCATAGGCGATCAGCCGTGCCTGCTCGATCGGGGACAGATCCGAGGCGTCTCGAACTCCTGCGACCACGCGCTTCAACTCGTCGGCCGAGGCATCGCCGTCAGCGGCCGCGGCCAACACGGCCACCTCGACCTGAGCCTTCACGGCTCTGTAGCTGGATCGCTCGGAATCGACCTTTCCGCCTACATCGGCTTTGAAGATGATGACCTGATCCTCGAGTTGAGGGACGCCGCTCCCATAGCGGCGATCCGGCTCTATCGCGATGTCGATGCGGTCCAGAGCCGCGCCGAGCTGGTCGGCAAGCGTAGGCGTGACTTTCCCGTTCGCCGGCATGTCGAAGCCCGCCGCCTCCAGCATGTTGCGCATCTTCGTGCTGGCGCGTTTGTGTTCGCCCATCGAGCGGTGCATCTTCTGGCCAAAGAGGTGAATGCGGCCATCCGCAGGGTCTCGTTGCAGCGGCTCCGGCAACAAAAGTGCGGCCTGCATAGACTCGCGGGAGTCGGGACGCCGTCCGAACGGCCAATAGGGCATCGAACTTCCTTCGACGTCAGGGCGAGTTGCGCTCGCGGAGAGCTTCGGATTGATCGCGTACTGATCCGTCGAGCGCCGGTCGTCCAACTTCACGAAATCGCCCAGATAGAACAACCCGCCCGGGATCTGCGCGCCCTGCACGACCACAGTTTCCGAAGGATCAACCCACCGCTCTAGCTGTGGAGCCTCAACAGGTTGTTCCTGGTCAGAGCGAGTCTGCTGATCGGCGGCATCGAACCGATACTGCCATGCGGCCGGTGCCAATTGTAGCGGTGAAGCCATTTGGGCAGCTCGGCGGCTCGTTCTTTTGAGGTGTTGTACGCGCGGGCATAGGCCCACTCGCGCAGGCTGGTCTGAATGAAGCGCTCGGCCTTGCCGTTGGTCTTCGGCGTATATGGCTTGGTGCGGATGTGCTTGAGGCCGAGCCGCTTGCAGACTTTGCGGAAGGCAACGGATTTGTAGCAAGATCCGTTGTCGGTCATCACCCGCTCGACCTTGACGCCCAGGCTTGCGTAGTAGGCGATTGCGGCCCTGAGGAAGGCGACGGCGCAGCCCTGTCGCTCGCTCTTCATGACCTTGCTAAAGGCGATCCGGGAAGCATCATCGATACAGACGTGGACATATTCCCAGCCCGGCCCTTCGCCGCGGGCACGCTGGCTGCTCTGACCGGTGCGATCGCCGGTAATGCGATGGCCTACCCGGTTGAACTTGCCGAGCTTTTTGATGTCGAGGTGGATCAGCTCACCGGGATGTTCACGTTCATAGCGCCGCACCGGTTCGGCCGGTTCCAAGTTGCGCAATCGGTTCAACCCCAATCGTCGCAGGATGCGACTGACCGTCGCCGGAGAGATGCCGACCTCGGCCGCGATCTGCTTGCCGACGTAACGTTGACGGCGCAGCGCCTCGACTAAAGCGCATGTGGCAGGCAGGGTCTGGCTTGGCAATGAATGGGGGCGTGAGGAGCGATCACGCAACCCATCAACACCTCCCGCGCGGAAGCGCTTGACCCATTTGGCGACCGTCTTCGCTGTGACGTTGAACTGGAGCGCGGCTGCGGCCTTCGTCAGCCCGCCCTCGATCACGCTCCGTACCATCGCCTCTCGACCTTTCGGCGTCAGAGGCGCATTCTTATGGGTGTCCATTCGGTTCTCCGGGGATTGGCTAAAGCTTCGACAACTTCAGCTTCCTCGTTCAGGACCGGATGGACAACCTCCTGAGAGCTCACAGCTAGAGCCCGCTTTGCTGCCTGCCGGTTCATCTGCGCGGCGACTGAACCGTGGTCGCTCTGCGCGGGCAACGGCGGGGGAGCTTTGCCCGAAGACAGCGCCCGCGCCCCTATGGACCAGATCAGGAGTATTACCCCCACAACAATTGCAAACCCTGCGATAGCAGCGCCATTTTGCAGGACGAAGTGGTACGCCGCGCTCAGGGCCCAAAAAACGAGACCCAAAACGATCAATAGGCCCATTCCCGCCGAATTATTGCTGCGTCGCCCCATCGCTCAGCTTCGTGATAAATGCAGGCACCGATCCAATGGGCGCCGTTATTACAAGACCGTCCCATGGAGATGCCGATTGTCGCAAGCGCAATCGAGAAACTCCATTGCCGTTTCCACGTGTTTGAAGGCCTATGCGTTGTATGACTTTGACTTCATAAGAAGATTAGGCGCGAACGATCGGCCGTCCTACCCCAAAACCGCTTCATTTCCATCTGCACCCTGCTCCCCCTGCGCCTGTTTTCCTGACGATCAGCCTAGGCCGTGATCGGCAGCTGGCACGACGGACCGCGGCTCCAGCGCCTCCTGCTCCAGGTGGCGCACATCGGATCCAAACGCCAGCCAGTCAGCCAAATTGCGGATAGCGCTTTCGGATCTCGCGATCGACGCTAGGCTCGGTTCCGGATTGGCCGGCTGCCCGGCCTTCTCGGCCAGCTCCTTGGTCATCAGATGCGGCCGCGGCCCACGAGGCAAGTTTTCCTCCAAATGCCTGAAAATCCGCAGACCACCGGCATCCACATCGCCCCAGTGAAGGAACGGGACCTCGGCCGGCACGGTCACCAGAACCTTCGACAGGAGCTCGGTGACTCCCGCCGCCGGGAAACCGCCGGTGTATACGACCAGGCTGCCATCCTCGATCTCGCGGACTTGCCGGTTAAAGCTTGCGTAGTTCTCGATCGTCAGGATTGCCGTCGGCTGCTCAAAGACCGATAGTTGCGAGAGCATCTCCGGATGAATTGAGGCGAAGGGCTTCGCGCGACCGTCGGCCAAACGACCGCTTGCCCCTTCCACGGCAACGGGCCCCCTCAGATAAATAGGGTGACTGAAACGCTCCAGTCCGATGTGCGTCCAGACCACGTCCGCGGCTGCGCCAGGCTGGCCGATCCGAACGGCTATGATGGCAGCAAGCCGCGAAGCGTGGCGATCGAAGGCTTTTGTGTCATCCGTTGCCTTGAGGGAGAAGGTTCGCGCGTCCAGTCCGCGAGCCTCCTCCCGCGAGATGGACGCCAATAGCGTGAAGAACTCCTTGGCGGCATCGGCCTGAGCGGCCGTCAGACGATAAGCGGCCTCTCCGCGTGCCCACCGGACGGCCATCTCGTCTAACAGTGTGGCGACCCACGGCTCTCCTGTCGCTGCCACTCGTTGCAATTCTTGTCTAACGCGCTGCGCTGTCGCCGACGCAGTCGGGCGACCGAGATGCCTGGCGAGCAGTTCGGGATTTAGGACTCGGACCCGCTCGATCAGGTGGCTGCGGTCCCTCTTGCCCCGCTGCACTTCGACGGCGCCGAACCTCTCCGCCGCGGACATCAGATCGTGGAACCGGCTCACCTGCTGTGCGGTCGAAAGCAGGTCGTACTCCGGAGCCGCGGAAGCTGGCCGTGAGCGATCAGGGTTGCGTTCGCTCCGCTCCAGCAGTCGCTCCAAGAATTCGACGCCGGCATCCGTTGTACGAACGTCGGTCATTCAGCGGCCTGATCCCGAGGGATAACCTCAGCCTTCTCAGCCGCGATCAGCTCAGATTTGAACACGTCGAAGCCCTTGCGGTACGGATCGATCGCAACGATCGCGTCGCGGGCCTTCTCGGTCAGGAATTCGGTATCGATCATCACCTGGTTGCCAAGCCGGTTCACGTTGACGACGGTGTCGACCACTTCCATGAACACATGGCGCTTTTCGTCGGGTGTGGCCAGCATGACCTGGAGCCCGAGATCCCGCATGAATTCCGAGCACTGACCGATCGCCTTCGTGTCCAATCGATTGAAAGCCTCGTCGAAGATGGCGAGCGACAGTCCGCTCTCGCCGGTGCGCCGGTTCTGGTACGTGGCGGCCAACGAGGCACCGATGGCGATGTAGAACGGCAACTGGCCTTCACCACCGGATCCCGTGCCCGCACGGCTCGTCAGCGATGATCGGATCTTGCCTTCGGCATCCTGGATGTAGAGTTCGAAGTTGAAATACTTGCGCGGATCCTCGATTTCCTCGGTCCGAGCCTCCGGATTCGACAGGATCTCCTCGATCTGACGGACGGCGCGCATCATCGGCGTGTTCGCATCCTCGGAGCGATCGCCGAAGAGCGGTAGATTGAACTCCGGCTTCCTGGATTCCTCAACGAGCTCGATCATGTCGACATGGGTCGGGGCCTCCAGCGCTTTGAAGGAGTAGTAGTCTCGCCCGTGGAACTGACGATCCTTCAGGTGACGGTTGAGCTCGTTCAAAGTGGCCTTGATGCCGGTGAAGGCATCGTCGAGGCGATGAAGGAGATCGTCGCGGAAGGCCGATGTCATCTCGGTCGCGGCGTTCCGGCACTGCTCCTCATACTGGACCAGTTCGTGCCCATCGAGGCGCTCCTTTTCGGCCGCGGCCCACTGCTCGACGGCCGTCGGCGTCGCCTCTTCGGCGGTGAATGGCGGCACGACATGGAATTCCTGGCCATGTTTGTTCATCGCCCCGGTCATTTCGCGCATGAGACTCGAGCGGCGATCCGTCGAGCGGCGATCCCGATCCGCGACGAAGCCGGCGATGAGGTTCTGTATGGATTCGGTGGTGATCGCAGGGACCTGCCCCTGGTACTCACGCATGGCCGGCGATTGCGGGAAGCTTCCCCGCATCTGGCGCGCGCGGTCGCGCCGCGCGGCCGACAAGGCTTCACGGTTTTTTTTCAAATAGTCCTCGTACGCGCCATCGGCCTTATCTCGAGCACTTTTTGCAGTATCGAAGGCCTTCTGCGTCTCCGACTTCTTACGGCCGGCCGTCTCGACTTCGCCGGCGAGGCGCTCCAGATCGGCGACGAGCTTGGGATCGCGATTTCGCTTGGCATCCTCGATGTTTTTCCCGATCTCGGCGAGCTTGCGGTCGAAAGCGGCTAGGTCGGCACCGCATCCGGAGCAGGTCAGACCAGCTTTGATCATCTTCTCGAAGCGGGCGAACATGTCCTCGAACAACCGCGCTTCATCCTCCAGCCGGCCAACCTCGCGCGCCCGCTCGGCGAGCTGCTGCTCAAGTTCTTTTCGCTCGGCCTCAAGTTGCTGACGCATTTGGCCCTGCGTGGCGCGCCCGAGCTTGAGGTGCTCAGGCCTGGGTAACCGTCGGACCGTCCGCCCGCCCTGCATCATCCGGTCGGGGGTGATGGCGTTCTCGGCGGCGACCATCCTGTCCATGGTCTCCACCATCATCAGCCGGCCGAGCCGATAGTTGAGGAAGGCCCGAGCGTGCCGGTTTTCCGTGCTGATGATCTGCGCCAACGAGCCCTTCTCGGCGGGTCGTGTACTGTCGGTCTTGGTCGTGTTGATGACCTCGGCGTGTTGGAATGAATACTCGCCTCCTTCCCGGTAGATCTCCAGGGCGCGGACGGCCCGACCAGGCTCGACGATCAACGCCTCACGGGAGCGACCCAGGACGGCCTCGGCCGCCATTCGCCATTTGTCGTCGCGGATTTCCACCAGATCGCACAGCGGCTCGGCCTCGATACCGTGCGAATGAAGCTGATCGATCAGATCCCGGGTGCCGCGCTCGATAGGACTGAGCCCTTGGTCCATCCGCTTCAGATTGCTGTCGATCTGATCGATGCGATCTTGAAGATCCTTTGTCGCGACGCGGGCAGTGAAATGGGCATCCGAGAACGTCCTGCGGACCGCCGCAAGCCGCTCCTGGTCGACGGCGACAAGCGCCGCGTCGAGGTGCGAGGCGCTATCCTTCCAGTCGTCCGGGAGTATCTTGTCCCATTCGGAAAGTGGCGCCCTTCCTCGCGCGACGACGACCGCGCTGAGCAGCGCATGCAGCAGGTCGTCACGACGAACCAGCAGATTGAGTTCGACGGCCTTCTTGACCGAAGCGATGAGACCATCGATGTCCTTGACTGGCGCCATGGCGTTGGCGCGCTGGCTCAGCGTTGCGGTCTTGTCCGACTCGTACATCTGGGCGAGCTGCTCGGCGTCGCTGGTCCTGATCGAGAGTTCGATTGTCTTGTGCTCGGCGACGAGCGTGGCGTGTCTGGCCGCAGCCGCGGTCGCTTCGACTTCGGCCTTGCCTGCGGCGCTCCGGAGCTGCGCGAGAGCTTCTTCCTGTCGCCTGGCCTCCCGGCGAAACCTCTCCCATTCAAGGCGGGCGATCTGCCAGCTAGTAGTTGCGATAACACGCTCGTTTTCGACCGCGCGGCCGACGATGCGCAAGATTCCCGCCAGGCTCGCGCTTTGCGCCTTCAATTCCTCGATGCGGCGCGTCAGAGAACGCCAATGTTCGATACCGCGCCGAAGCCTCTCGACCTGGATGGGCTGAACGTCGAGAACGTAGTTCCGAACGAAATCCGTGGGATTGTTGACCGGCTTCAGCAGGAGGGCATTCCGGAAGGCCCTCTGGAAGCGCCTCGGATCGAGCGGGAAGCCCGCCGGCGACAAGGCCCTGAGCGATTCAGCCACGAAGTCGGTTGCACTCGAGAACGCGTCGTCGACTTCGATTTTGCGAGCGCGCAGAGCGTTGCGCACGGCATGCCACTGCAGCGTCTCGACCTCGTCGTCGCCAACCGCAGCGAGGATGTCGTCCTTCGTCAGCGCGCCCTTCGCAATGAAGCGCGCCTCGCAGGACTCGTCGCTTCTCGATGCCGATGCCGAAAAGGCCACGCCCAGGCTCACCGCCGAGCCGTCGTCGAGATCCTCGAAGACCAGGATGATGTACGTGTAGGCGTGCTGGCGCGTCGGCTCCGACCGCTCGCCCTTCTCGTCGAGCGAGACCACGCCGAGGCAGTAGTCGCGCAGCGTCCGCTTGCTCCTGACGTTGCTCTGGGCACTCGGGTTGAAGCGGATGCTGGCCATACTCGCACCGGAGAGCACGGTCTGCACTGCGTCGATGATCGCCGATTTCCCCGCGCCGTTCGGGCCGATGATGGCGGTCATGCCGCGCATATCGACCTGCTGCGCTCGGAACAGGTACCAATCGACCAGGATGATGCGACGGAGTTCGATCACGCCTGCACCTCGCTCGCGGCGTCGGTCTTAGCCGTCGCCGCGGTCGAGCGCGAGACGAACTCTTCGAGGGAGCCGAGCGTGTCCTTGGAGACCACCATCGGCAAGGCAGGCCGCAGGAACAAGGTGAAGTTTCTGTCGTCCCTATCCTCGATCCGGACGAGCCCGCGCTGCCTGAAGCCGGCCAGGATTTCCTTTACGCGCCCGAAGTTGGGTCGCTCCCGATGGGTCCGGTCCTCGTAGATCTGTAGAATCTGCTCGCTCTCGACCTCGACCTCGCCGAATTCCTTGGCCTCGAACCGCGTGAACGCCTCCTCGTAGTGCAGCCGCAGCACCAGCAGGAGCAGGCTCTCGTCGAGTTTCATGCTTTGACGCTGAGGCAGCTCGTTCGCCACCAGGCCGACGTAGCCGTCGTTCGGCCTGCCCACGACGCGGTAACCGAGCGCATCGAACAGGTTCTCGAAGTAGCCCGTGTAGCGGCGGAGCAGCTCGTAGGAGGTCTTCACGCCCCAATCGTTCTCGTAGATGAACTGGGCGCGCCAGAGCGTCTGGGCGGCCTGACGCAGTTCCTTCTGCAACTGGTCGCCGTACTGCCCTTCGGAGTCCGCGTCGTCGATGATTTTGGAAAGATCACGCAGCATCGGCCGTGGTCCTCGTTCTATCGATCCGGAAGGCGGTCACGTCGATCCAGTCGTTGGTGGTGCGCCCCTCCTCGAGCGTGATCGTGAATTCGCCCAGCCGCACAGAGCGACCGACCGCAGCCAGATTCGGGATGGCCCGATAGGCGAAGAGATCGGGAATGCTCTCGATCTCGATCTCAGATGATGACACGGCGTCGCGGCCTTGCATGTGCCGGCGAGCGAACTCGAGCAGCTTCTGGTCGGACACGCGCACCATCCGGTCGAACTCGGTAGTGGCCTGGACGTAGGCGCGCAGATAAGGATCCTGTTTCGGGACCTTGAAGCGCGTCCGCTCGGGCGGCGCCTTCGGAGGAGGCGGCGTGTACAGCGCGAGCGACGTGATCGGCAGACCCACATCCGGCGACCTCAGGCGGATCTCCACCTCGTCGGTGCCGATTTTCGAGAGTTGCTCGATCAACCGGACGATCCGCTCGGCCGACCCCTCTCCCATGACATCCATGTAGTGGACGGTGGTGCGGATGCGGCGTTCGAGGCGATCGCGGAAGTCCTCGATCTTGTCCATGAAGGGACCGACGTCCTCGAACACGCTCTTGATCTTCTCGAGCTCCGCGATGACGCGTTCTTCGGCCGTCGCGACCGTGGCGCCCGGGGCCATGACGCCCTGCTCGATGTAGGCGCGCGCGATCTTGCCGATGCGCTCGGCGTCCGCGAGCATATCGCCCGCAAGCGATGCGATCGTGCGGCGATGACGGTAGGGGTTGTTAGACGTCTTGAGCTGCTTGTAGTCGGCGATCAGCAGCCCGTCGACAAAGTCCTGGAAGAAAGTGCGGAGGATGGCCGCTGCGTTCGGATTGCCCAGAATGCGGTCCTCAATCTCGCGCATGCCGGCGAGGATCCGGCGCATGCTGCGGGCGAACCGCAAGGCGGTGTCGTGCGCGTTGGCCAGACCTTGGGCCATGGTTTCCGGCTCGCGGTTCGCGGCCTCAAGGTTGTTTTTGACGTCGACAACGGCGCCGGCGACGCGCACCCGGCTGTTGCCGAAATCGGTGATCGCGCCCAGGACCATGAACGCGTCCGGATTCATGTCGACGTAGGTGCGCCACTTCTCGGTCTCTTCCGTGAGCCAACCGGTATCGCGCAGCCGATAATAGGCGAGGTAATGAGCTTGGCTCGTGGTCTGATCTTCTTCAGGGTCGCCCTCGGAAAGCTCGCCCGTCGATCTTATGGCAAACTCCGAGAGACCGATTTCGATCTGCTTCACGACCTCTTCCCTAAGCGGCGTCTCGAGGATCCGTGCCGAATAGAGCCTCTCGTAGAGACGCATCAGCAGGCGCGCGTAGACGTGCTTCTTCGGCCCCGACAGAGGCTTGAAGAGGGTCTCCGGAAGATAACCAAACAGCTTCATTTATCGGTCCTTCAGCCGATAGATTGAACCGTTACGCACCTCCAACCGCAAGGAAAAACATTAGAGTTTCAGGGCGTTCTCCTTGCTTTCCTCCGATTCAGAAACTCCCTCGCAGCCTGCTCCATGATATCCCAGGCTGCCCGATGCTCGTAGTTGGCCGCCTGCTTGATGTCTGCGATGACGTCCTTGCAATAAACGTAACCCGATCCCTGATGGGGGTTCGTTTGCCCCTTTTCGGCGCCCTCTTCCTTCCCACCATTGACCCATCCGCTGCGAGAAACCTTTCGTTAACCAGAAGGGGCCGCGCTGGCGCTCGCGCCCCTTCTTATTTCCTTTTATATAAGAAGGACGCGCTAAGCGCCTGACCGAGCTGACTTTCCTGATTTTAATGTTTTTGTTTCGTTCTCACGTTATCAAGTCGTATTCGAGGTCGGTCACATGTCGGGCGTCGTTGGAAATTGGAGGGTCGAGCTCATCGAACGCCACCGCGACCTCTTCCAGCCGCCGGCGCCCCTGAGCAAGGCTCGCGCGAGTGCGGGCCCGGGTGGCAGGATCTCATCGACCGTGCTGCGTCGAGATCCGGACGGCGGTCGAAGCCGACGGAGGCACCTTCCAGTTGACGCAGATCAAAGAGAAATACGGCTCGATCCGCGCTGCGACCGGCACGCCGAGGGCCGGCCCCTGCCGAGGTCCGTCCCGGCTTCGAGAACATCCACATCGTCCGGTACGGCATCGGCGATTAGCGACGGATCACCTGCCGCCGCTACGACCGGGAGAACGACGCGTTCGTGGACGTCGATCCCGCCTCCCCCTGAATCGAGGCGATTTCGTCTACGACCCGAAGCGGCACGAGTGCCCGCGCTGCGGCTCGCGCGAGGTGCAGTTCGCGCTCGGCGTCGAAGAAATGCCGGACCAGCTCGCCGATGAGATCATCGAAAGCCCGGCAATCACCAAGCCTACTGCACCGACCTGGGAAGAACGCTTGAGAAGGCCAGGGCTGCGGCTGCCGGAATGCACGTGCACGTTTTGGAGAACGAGACCGTCCGCGTCGGCGATGTCACGTTCGCGGGTAAGACGCTCTGGGCGGACGTCGGCCTCAACGGCGACGACGCGCATCGCGCGATGATGACCACCGGCGTCGGACGAACGACTTCAAGAAGATCCGGATTTCGAACTATGCGCCGCGCTTCCTGCCACGTCACGCCCTCACGAGGCGTTTCAAGTCTGGGGCGTTTCTGGAGGCCGTAATGCGTCGTGCGTGAAGAACTTCCAAGCCATTGAGCGGGAGTCGAATTTTCTGGCGAGAGGCGTTTTGAGATTGCAAGCTTTCGGGCTTTGGGGGCCCAAAAGCTTGCAATTTTGCTTTTGAGGATTCCGTCGAATCGCGGGTCATGATTCCTTCGGTGGACCGGAGGGAACGATGAAGCCAAAGGAACGACGCGACGGCGGCCAAGCCGATCTTCTGCGCTCGCGGCTGGACGCGATCATCGACTTGAACCATGCCCTGGTAAAGCTGGCGCGGACGATCGACTGGTCGTTCCTCGAAGAGCGGTTCGGCGCGGTCTACGAGGACAAGCCGGGCCGGCCGCCGCTGCCGACACGGCTGATGGCGGGCCTGGCCATCCTCAAGCACACCTACGACCTCTCCGACGAGGTGCTATGCGAGCGCTGGGTGGAGAATCCCTATTACCAGTTCTTCTGCGGCGAGGAGTTCTTCCAGCACCGCCTGGTGTTCGACCGCTCCTCGTTGACGCGCTGGCGCCAGCGTATGGGCGAGGAGAAGCTGCAAGCCCTGCTGCAGGAGAGCCTTGCGGTCGCCACCAAGACCGAGGCGATCAAGCCGTCCGACCTCAATCGGGTCATCGTCGACACCACGGTGCAGCCCAAGAACGTGATGTTCCCAACCGATGCGCGGCTCTTGAACCGGGCCCGCGAGATCCTGGTTCGGCTAGCCAAGGGCGCCGGCATCAAGCTGCGTCAGTCCTATGGGCGAGTCGGCAAGTTTGCCCTGATCAAGCACCAGCGCTATGCCCATGCCAAGCAGTTCAAGCGCGCCAATCGGGCCTTGAGGACGCTGCGAACCTATCTCGGCCGCGTCATCCGCGACATCGCCCGCAAGCTCGACGGCAACGTCGGCTTGTTCGATGGGGTCGCGCTCGACCGCATGCTGGCGCTGGCGCGATGCGTGCTCGACCAGAAGCAGCGCCAGCGGGGCCCCAAGGTCTACTCGCTGCACGCGCCGGAGGTGGAGTGCATCGGCAAGGGCAAGGCTCACCGGCCTTACGAGTTCGGGGTCAAGGTCTCCGTCGCCACCACGCTATCGCACGCCAAAGGCGGCCAGTTCGTCACCCATGTGAAGGCGCTGCCCGGCAACCCCTATGATGGTCACACGCTCAAGATCGTGATCCCGGAAATGGAGGTGCTGATCGGCAACATCATCGAGCGCCTCGTTCTCGACAAAGGCTATCGCGGCCACAATGCGCCACCCGACTACAAGTTCAGGGTGTTCATCTCAGGCCAGAAGCGGCGGGTGACGCCAAAGATCAAACGCGAGCTGCGCCGGCGTTCCGCCGTCGAGCCGGTCATCGGCCATCTCAAATCCGAGCATCGCATGGGGCGTAACTACCTGTGGCACCGCCAGGGCGATGCCGCCAATGCCGTTCTCGCCGCAGCGGGCTACAACTTCCGGCGTCTCATCCGCTGGCTCGAGCTCTTGTTGCGCCAGTTCCTCGCCCAGCTCACGGTCCGACTTCAATTCGTCCCGAGTTGAAATCCGGCGTTCTTCACGGCCGACTAATGCGCAAGCCGCGCGGCGGGACCGCTTGGTCGTCATCACGCACCAAGCGCCGGTGCGCCAGATGCCGCCCGCAGCGCGGCGTCCGGAGAGCGACCTCACCTTCGACCCCGCCTACCGCAGCGATCTAAGCCGACTGATAGTCTCTGCGCCTGACGACGGACGGGGCGCTCTGGCTCTACGGCCACACGCACGAGTCCTTCGACGCCACGATCGGCGAAACCCGGGTGGTGTCCAACGCGAAGGAATATGGGCTGTGGGCACCCTCCGAGCGCACCTGGACGCCCCCCTCAACGAACGCCTCACAAGGACGGCGAGATTCCGAATGCTCGGTAGTTTATCCATCTGATCCTGGCGGCGATCTAGAATGTCTATGGGGACCCGTGGCATTCCGAACCCAAGTCCAAGCCCATTCAAAGAAGCGATTCGCAATCGTTGGTTTCAAGGCTTGAATCGACACATATTTTTTTGGTTTTCAGACTCACGATTTTTTGGACTAGACCAAAAATCAAGATCTTAGCCGGCTCGCATTGATTGGTCCCGACATGACCGCCACCAATCGCTAAGACTCGGCGATGCGGGAAATGGGCGACAGGCCGCACACCGGCCCGTCGCCTATAGGTTAAGCGCGCGTTGATAATGAAACGCCTAGCTTTGCTGCCATCACAGTGGTGGCACCTGGAGTCCGCCTTAGCGCCTTTGCGATCCTGGCGACGCCTAACTTTGCTTTGGCCATCGTCTTCATTTTTCGAACATCGTCTTTTGTCCACGCGCGGCAAACTACTTTCTTTGCTTTTGCCATTCTTTCTCCGAATCGGATTGGGACAGAGCCGGGCTTCTATCATGACAGTCTGCGTAGACGACAATGAACAAGCTTCTATTGCGAGAATGTGAATGCGACTTCGCTGCCTGAGATCTGAATTACTGTTGTCGGGCGCAAAAACGAGCATGTACCTCTCATGTCAAGGGGGGACCTGCATGGGGCGAGCGATTATATATGGATAGAGCGCGCCTCGTTCGGGCGCTTGCGGAAGAGACAGACCCTTTGTTAAGAAACGGCTTCTGGGCCTTACGAACAATGACGACGGCATGCGAGCGCAGACACCGAGCGGTCACGTGAAAAAGAAGCCCGCGCAAAGTTCTAAATTCGAAAGCCGGGTCGCAAATTGGCCGACCCTTTTGCTCTGTAGCGTTTTTTTTCGGGGCATCGAGCGGCGGGTCGAATATTCCTACCCGCAAAATGGGCGACTCGACCTGCCTCAACAAAAGGCAAGACTTCCGGCGGCATGTATCCAGATTCTCGATTTTCAGCGCTGCGCTCCCAGTCACCGTTCATGTCGATCGTTAAATAAGCCAATTTGCGACGCGGCATAGTTTGTTCTTACCTGCACTCTCTTGCCGTCTAGCCCGAACGCGTCATAACCGTTAGTGCTGCGCCCGGCGGGCCATCTGGTCCCTTACGATCAGCCTTACATGTGACCAATCCAAATAGCACTCGGCGGGACAATTACGGCACCTCTAGCAACTTGGAGCACTGGCTTCCCAAACACGACCGTTGACGAATTCTGCCCATTAATCACAACGCGCAATTTTTGACCATCTCTCCGCATCACATCGTCACTTCACGTGATCCGATAGCAGCCAGCTAGGGCAACCGTCGGCCTGTCCAGTCCATCATGGCCAAAATTGCGCGAGCTAAAGCAACGAAGGCGACGGCTTGATGCGCGTTCAGCAAACTTGGCCACACCCAAAAATGAAGTCACCGGAAAATGATCGCTGTGTTCTTCTCCCGATCTCACCGGCTCTCAATGATCCTCGGCTCTTTCAGATGTCCCGTAATACTCGAAACTTTCTTAGCTTTCACTGGAGAGAGGAGCGAACGCCGTGATTGAATGGATCGACGCCGAGCTTTCTTCCCTGCCACTCGTTTTATAGTGCGGTGACCAACCTGGTCTCGAGAACCATACTTACAAAGGCGGACGTCAGGCGCGCGCTGTTCCGAACGTGCGGACGTTAGCAGCACCAGACCGCCGATGTTGATTCAATTGCGGGCGGGGAGAAGAATGAACAACCGAGCACGGGAGCGATCGATGGCGATTACGGATGAGCCCCGTCAAAAAAGGAACCTGATTCCGTTGAAAAAGGCGTTGGAGCGGGGTGGTTTTGGCCGGACCAAGGCTTACGAGCTCATCAGGAAGGGAAAGATCATCGCCTACAAGATGGAGGGCCAGACCATGGTCGATGCCGATTCCATCGACGCCTATCATATGACCCTCCCTCGCATTCAGCCGAGGACGTGAAGAAAGGCGCTCTAGCTGTGGAGCCTCAACAGGTTGTTCCTGGTCAGAGCGAGTCTGCTGATCGGCGGCATCGAACCGATACTGCCATGCGGCCGGTGCCAATTGTAGCGGTGAAGCCATTTGGGCAGCTCGGCGGCTCGTTCTTTTGAGGTGTTGTACGCGCGGGCATAGGCCCACTCGCGCAGGCTGGTCTGAATGAAGCGCTCGGCCTTGCCGTTGGTCTTCGGCGTATATGGCTTGGTGCGGATGTGCTTGAGGCCGAGCCGCTTGCAGACTTTGCGGAAGGCAACGGATTTGTAGCAAGATCCGTTGTCGGTCATCACCCGCTCGACCTTGACGCCCAGGCTTGCGTAGTAGGCGATTGCGGCCCTGAGGAAGGCGACGGCGCAGCCCTGTCGCTCGCTCTTCATGACCTTGCTAAAGGCGATCCGGGAAGCATCATCGATACAGACGTGGACATATTCCCAGCCCGGCCCTTCGCCGCGGGCACGCTGGCTGCTCTGACCGGTGCGATCGCCGGTAATGCGATGGCCTACCCGGTTGAACTTGCCGAGCTTTTTGATGTCGAGGTGGATCAGCTCACCGGGATGTTCACGTTCATAGCGCCGCACCGGTTCGGCCGGTTCCAAGTTGCGCAATCGGTTCAACCCCAATCGTCGCAGGATGCGACTGACCGTCGCCGGAGAGATGCCGACCTCGGCCGCGATCTGCTTGCCGACGTAACGTTGACGGCGCAGCGCCTCGACTAAAGCGCATGTGGCAGGCAGGGTCTGGCTTGGCAATGAATGGGGGCGTGAGGAGCGATCACGCAACCCATCAACACCTCCCGCGCGGAAGCGCTTGACCCATTTGGCGACCGTCTTCGCTGTGACGTTGAACTGGAGCGCGGCTGCGGCCTTCGTCAGCCCGCCCTCGATCACGCTCCGTACCATCGCCTCTCGACCTTTCGGCGTCAGAGGCGCATTCTTATGGGTGTCCATTCGGTTCTCCGGGGATTGGCTAAAGCTTCGACAACTTCAGCTTCCTCGTTCAGGACCGGATGGACAACCTCCTGAGAGCTCACATCTAGCTAGTTGGCGCAGCTTTCAAGGATTGCCTTGATCGGCACAATCTTTTTTGGATAGGCAAAGCTATCGATCCGGTCAGCCCAATGCTGCATCAGCTTGGTGCGCGAGCCGATCAGGGCCAGCGGTCCATGCCGTTTGTAGATCGCCTTTACCGAGTCACTTTCGAGATGCGCAAGTTGCAACTCGATGACGTCGCCATCCCATGCCTTGGCTTCCTTGATCTCCTCATGGTGACAAAGGGTCGAGAACGTAGTGCGGAAGCCATGGGCGCAATGTTCGGTTTTGGTGTCGATGCCGAGCGCGCGCAGCCGAGAACAGAGCGTTCTACCGGACAAGGGTGCATCTTCGGCACAAGCGAACACGTATCGCCGATTGCCGGTGATTTTCCGCACGCGTCGCAGGATAGCGACGGCTTGTCGCGACAGGGGCACGACATGATCCCAGCCGGTCTTCATCTTAGCAGCAGGGATAGTCCATCGTTCGCTATCCCAGTCGACTTCTGACCACTCCATGTTGTTGATCATGCCGGGGCGCGGGATCGTAAGTGCATCGAGCCGAAGGGCATCACCGACGACATCGCTAAATCTGGCCTTCGCCCATGTCGGCATGATCAGCCTGAACAGGCGAATGACATCCTGCGGATCAGTGACGCCGGGCCGCGGCGTCGAGACGTTGACAATAAGCTGCTTCTTGCAGGCACGAAACGGATTGTAGCCATCCCCTTCGAGGTCAGCGTAGTCACAAACTTGCGAACCGATACTGTGAACTCGGTCACGAGTCTCTAGTCTGCCTTCAGCCTGCATCGTCCGAAAGAAAGCGAGGACGTCGGGGCGCTTGATGTCTTTTCGATAGAGCTTGCCGAAACGACCCTTCAAATAACCAGCCCACCTTTCGAGCAGCGCGATGGTTTCAGGACTGCGAACTGTGACAAGTCTGCCGCGTTTGATCTTCTCGATCTTCTTCTCTGCGAGCCATTCATCGATCCACACGCCGAGAGGGCGTTCGGTCGCCTGACGATGTCTTTCGAATTGCTTTTCGACGGAGGGATCGACTGGTGGGTTTTTGGCGAGCAGCGCCTTTGCCGCGTCGCGCTTCTGACGTGCAGTGGCGAGTGAGAAGGTGCCGTCGTTGCCATCGCCGTAAGCCCCAATGGAGTAGGTCTTCTGTCGGCCGTGAAAGCGATAGGCCATCTGCCAGAGCTTGGAGGCGGCTTTGCCCGGCCTGTTCAGGTCCGGCTTGATGAAGAGATAGAGACCGCCGCCTGTCACGTCAGAAATCTTGGTGGCCGTCCAAGCGCCGTTCTCGAGTTTCGGTTTGGCGGCGCGACAGTCGACGTCGGTCCTGATCTGCTCGGGGTTCGCGTGCTCGCCAACCTGACTGCGTGCCACCTGCTTCGATTCCCGCGTGTTGGAAGACCGGAAGTGTGCCGCGACGTCTGTTCTTCCGATACCAACAAAAATACCAACAAAGTCGGCGGCTGGGCGCGAATGAGAACAAACAGTGACGAACATGAATGTACGCAGAACCCCCTATTTTTCAAGCGTTTCTGAGCGTGTGCGAACACCATCGAACATCTTAGGACGTCTCCGAACAGTCAGCGTTCTTACGTCCGAGGTAATCGAAACGGGTCACGGGCTGGATCATCTTAGGCGGCACAGGAGATGACCCATGCTGATGCTTTCGCTGTTCCGCCTCGCCACCGCCGCGATCCCCTGGGTGGTCAATCTGGCCACCTGGCTCGTGGCGCGCTCGCTCAACATGCCGCAACCGGTCGTGCACGACGCCGGCGTGTTCATGTTCGTGCGGGTGCAGACGATCGAGAACAGGGTCGGCAAGGCGCTCTGCCCTGGCAGGCTGATGCGTCAATTCCGGTCGCTGCTGCGGCGCTGATCCTGTTTCGCCCAAAGTCCCCAAGCAAAGGAGAATTGTCATGATCCATCCGTCCAACTTCCTGAGCCGTGCCCTCCTCGCCGACGCCATTTTCAGCGGCGTCGCCGCGGTCGCGCTGACGCTCGGCGCCGGCGCGCTCGCGCCGTTCCTCAATCTGCCGGAAATCCTGTTACGCGAGACCGGCCTGTTCCTGATCGCCTACACGGCGCTGGTCGGCTGGCTGGCCTCACGGTCAACGGTGATGAAGGCGCTGGTGCTGTTCGTGATCGTAGGTAACGCTGCGTGGACGCTGGGCAGCATCGCGCTGCTGTTCTCCGGCGCGGTCTCGCCGAACCTGCTCGGTCAGGTCTTCATCGTTGCGCAGGCGATTGCCACCGGCGTGTTCGCCGAGTTGCAGTATATCGGACTGCGCAAGAGTGATGAGACGGTGGCCGCATAAGCCTTAGCCCGTCATTGCGAGCGAAGCGAAGCAATCCATGTCACGGCATAGCGGACAGATGGATTGCTTCGTCGCTTCAGCGCAAAATTGCTCTGCAATTTTGTCGCGAGCCCCTCGCAATGACGAGGACAGACCTCAGCTCAATACCAACGCCGCAATCATTCCCGCAAACGTCAGCACCAGCCCGATCACCAGCATCGGCACCAGGCTGCTGCCCGAATATGGGTCGGCCTGCTCCTTGTTGGTCACGACATGTGCACGATAAGCCATCACACTGCTCCTGCCTGGTTACGCCGAAATCTTTCCCCGTTGCCGAGCATGACGCCCTGGGCCCCGGCGATGCCGAGTTCGAGGCTCGCCGCAATCCGCCGCGCGCGTTCCACGAAATGCGCTTCCGCCGCGGGCGGACAGATCTCGCGGGCGGTGGCCTCGAACAGGCCGAGCCAGCGGTCGAAATGCGCCGCGTCGACCGGCAGCGGCAGATGCTTGGCCATCGGCGTGCCGTGATAGCGCCCCGTCATCAGCGCGACCGACGACCAGAACGCGCACATCTGGGCCAGATGCGGCTCCCAATCCCGGATGCGGGCCTCGAAGATCGGCCCGAGCACCGCGTCCTCGCGGACCTTGGCGTAAAAGCCGCGCACCAGCCGCTCGATCATCGCCTCGTCGATGCCCGTCCGCTCCATGATTTCGGCCGTCAGCCGCTCACGCCGCTCCGGCCTCGCCACGATCGCTTCCATTTCCGCGCCCGCCCTTAAATAGGTATTTCAAATGCCTATTTAGACGGGTATAGATGATTTGCAAGCAGATCTTTCGAGAGGGCTCCCATGCGCCTGACGTCGTTCACGGATTTTGCGTTGCGCGCCCTGATGCGGCTGGCGGGCGAACCCGGCCGCTCCTTTGCCACCAACGAGATCGCGGCCGAGTTCGGCATCTCCCGCAATCATCTGGCCAAGGTGGTGCGCGACCTCGCCGACAGCGGTTTCATCTCGACCCAGCGCGGCGTCGGTGGCGGCTTCATGCTGGCCCGCCCGGCGCAAACGATCACGATCGGCGAAGTAGTGCGGGCCCTCGAAGGGCCGCCGCTGGTCGAATGTTTTCGCGAGGATGGCGGCAATTGCGCATTGAAACCGCGCTGCCGGCTGAAGGCGAAGCTGGCGGCTGCCCGCGAGGCCTTCATGCGCGAACTCGACTCCACGACATTGGCGGAATGCGCCTACCCCGCGGCGGCCAAGCGGAGCCCGGTCCACGCATGACGGCTGCCACCAAGAGTCAGGTGTAACAGATGAAACCGATCGCGTTCGAAAATGGCACTATCCAGATCGACGCCGCCATCGTCGCCGAAGGCCTGGGCCTGGCGCCATCCCTGCTGCAGGAAGAGATGCGCGCGGGCAGGATCACGAGCCTTGCCGAGCGCGGGGTCGATGCCGATCTCGGCCGGCACCGCCTGACCTTCTTCGCCGAGCACCGCCGCTTTCGCGTCGTGGTCGACGAAACAGGCGCGATCGTTCAACGCTCGGCGGTCGACTTCGGCAATGCGTCGCTGCCGAAAGCGGTGCGCAAGCGCGGCGGATGAGGTCTAGGCCTGGAGGGCCGACGCCGGTGCGGAGACCGGTTGTTTCCGGCCGGCCGGTTTCCTGCCGGCGACCCTGGCGCGGCCGGTGCCGTTCAGATGCTTCCCGTTCAGTGACTTGCCATTCAGCGAGTGGCCATTGAGCTTCTTGCTCGCCTTCGCCTTCAATTTTTCCTTCAGCTTGGCTTGTTCCTTCACCAGCTTCTCGGCCTTCTTCAGCGCCTTGCGCTCCGCCTTGGCCTTCAGGCGGGCTTTCTCGGCTCGTGCCTCGGCACGCTTTTTCGCGCGCTTCTTTTCGCAAGCCGCGCATTTGCAGCCGATCGGCTTCAGGTAGGCTTTGAAATAATCGGTGCCGTAGTCGTAGTTGATTTCCTCGCCCGGCTCGATGTTCTTGATGGCGCGGATGAACACCTTGCGCTTGCGCGGCTTGACGTCGGATTCGGCGTTCGGCCGGCAGGAATGGTTGATATAGCGGGCGATGTTCTTGCGCACGGAGCCATCGATGGTCCAGCGGTCGTTCAGCTCGAACAGATATTTGTTCTCGATCGCGTCTTCGTCTTTCTTCTTCGAATCCAGAAGCGGCCCGAAATAGCGGATGATCTTGCTGCCCTTCTTGATCGGCTTGGTGGCGAAAAGGCCAAGACCAGTGCGGGAGCGGCCGACGCGATAGGGCTTATGCGATGGTATGGAAGGCATGACGACTGAGTGACGGTACGCTCGGAAAAGCAGGAAATGCGAAGCCGACCTTCTAGGACGATTCCGCGGCAAAGTCAGGTGTTTCGTACCTTTGCCATGAACCGTCCCCAGATTGCGCACGTCTGATCACGGAAGTTCCATGCGAGAAGTGCAGATGAAACGCGTTTCCCCCCGGCAGCTCATCGTGCCGGTCGCCGCCGTCCTATTCACATTCTGGCTGATTTCACCGGCCAACGCCCAAACATTCAGCAGCAGCTACACGTCGACCGCGCCAAACGACTGCCGCACGATCGGCAAACCCGGCAAATCTGACGACAGCACGACGCAGGTGTGCCCCGGCCAATCGGGGCTGGTGGTGCTGATCAGCGAGGGCGACCTGCGCCAAACCGTCTCGGTTGGGCCGACCCGCGAGGCCGCTGCCAAGGAACCCGCCGCGGAGACCTGGTTCGGTCCGTTCAATTCCACCGCCCACACCGTCGAATGGCGGGCCCTCGATGGCAAGCCTTTCGCCATCATCCAGCGCTGGCTGATCGCCGACATCGACAACCCCGACAAGACCGGCAACCCGACCAGCAAGCCGATGCTCGCCGTAACCCGGCTGCCGCCGGGGCCGGTCTGCCATGTCGCCTATATCGACGGCCAGGCCAACCGCAATGCCAACGAGCTCGCCCGCCAGGCCGCGGACGAATTCGCCCGCGATTTCAAATGCGGCAAGGACGAGGTGAAAGTAGTCGGCGAAAAAGGCGCGGCCGTGGGCCTTGCGAAGCGCTGATCAAGCCGGCTACCCGGCCTGTTTTCGCCGCATTAACGTCAAAGCTTAAGGTTTGAGTGCTTATTGCTTATCAAACCATATTTTTCACGGCGCACCTGGGGCAGCGATGCACATGAAACTCCTGGCTCTCCTCCTCCTTGGCTCCGCCCTCTCGGGCTGCTGCGCTTCCGGCACCGGCTGCTCGACGCCGACGGCCACCGGCGCGCCAATCGCCTGGGACGGCTTGGGTGAAGCGCCGACCGCAGATGGCGAACAAGCCGGAGCAGCCAAGCCGAAGCGCAGAACAGCAGCGCGCAATCGCGAAATCATCCTCGGCCCGCTGAACGAAAGCCCGCAGAGAGAAACCTCAGCCAGGCCGGGTGTCAAAGCGGCCTACGAAGAGTGGACCCGCCTGCCCAACGAAGACCCCGAAGCCGACGCGAAGTTGAAGCGGCAGATCAAGATCTGCCAAAACTGCTGAGCGGCATGTTGCGCTAGCGGCCACCGCCTTCGGAATTCACCCGGCAATTTCCGGCTGACCTAGCCGGCCTCTTGCGGATTTCATCCGGCCCTGCGCCGGCTGCAGCGAGCCCGCGACACCAAGGCCGTAAGGCGGCATGTTGTTGTAGACGTTCTCATAGGCGCCGTCTTTCACGAGATAGCTTTCGTGCCAGATCCCGACATCTCCGTTGCTGCCGACGGCACGGTTGAACGCCTGCCAGGCCGGAAGATGCAAGGCATTCGCGCCGGTCGCATAATTGTGCAAATGCTCGAAGCTGCGCCAATACTGCACCACCAGAATATTGGGCAGGCCGAAATGCGTCCTCGCATGAAGCAGCCCAAGCTCGGGCTGCTCGGCCAATTCAGCGAGCATCTTCGGCATCTGCCGGGCCACGGGCGCCCATTTCCATACTTTCCAGGGCCTGTTGATGCGCATGCCGATCAGGAAGACGACAAAATCTCCCTCGATCCGAGCCGTCATGCGTTGCGGGATCACGTTGCTCATGGCTGTCCCCGTTCTCGCGTAAAGCTCCCACGCCTGCGCTAGACTGTCGGCGGTCGCGGCACCGTCGAGCGCAGCATGGCGTCGAGGAGCTGGTCGACGCCGGTGCCCTCGGGCAGCCGGTGCAGGATGTCCTTGAGCCGGCCGTCGAGCAGCAGCGTGGTGAAGCCGTGCACCAGCGACCATGCCCGCGCAATTGCCGCGGCTTGGTCCAGCGACAACGCCTCCAACGCCTCGCCGGTGAGTTTCTCGTTGCGGCTGAGGCTCACCGCCGTCGCCAGTCCTCTGAACGAGGCCGTCGCCGCCTCGTGCAGCGAGGGCCGTGTCATATCGAGCCGTTCGGTACGGAACATCAGCCCGTACATGCCGGGACGCGCCTGCGCATAGGCGACGTAAGCCTTGGCGCGCGCCATCGCCTTCATGAGCGGGAGCGTTTCGGTGTTGCCAGCCGCGACCATGGCCTCATTGAACCTGCGGAAGCCGATGGCGGCAAGTTCGCTCAGGAGCCCGGTAAGATCGCCGAAATG
The DNA here is from genome assembly GCF_009930815.1 of Bradyrhizobium sp. CCBAU 051011. Lineage (NCBI taxonomy): Bacteria > Pseudomonadati > Pseudomonadota > Alphaproteobacteria > Hyphomicrobiales > Nitrobacteraceae > Bradyrhizobium > Bradyrhizobium sp. CCBAU 051011. The sequence goes on from NZ_CP022222.1 coordinate 8,589,493, forward strand.
ATGGGTTGGCGCCGCATGCGACACGCCGGCCTCGCGCGCCACGGCCCGCAGCGTAAGCCCCGGCAAGCCATCGCGCTCCAGCACCCGCTCTGCCGCGGCCAGCAGTGCGTCATGCAGGTCGCCGTGATGATAAGGGGTTTCGCCTGCCGGCCGACGCCGGCGACCGGCTGGCCTTTCGGCTGCTCTTGCGGGCCTGCGCTTGGCGACGGGACGGTTCGTTCGGGTCTCTCGCGATGTTCTTGCCATGCGAATCCTTATAACCGCAATTTTTACACTGTAAAGATTTTGCTTGACGGCGTCTCGCAACATCCCTACTGGTATCTTTACGATGTAAAGATCAGAACCGGAGGAGACGTGAATGCTCGACCAGGTGACGACCGAGATGACCCGGCCCAATCTCGCGCCGATTCCCATGGAATGCGACGCGCCGCATCTCAAGGTATCAGGCGAATTGCCGCGCGAGCTCAACGGCACGCTCTATCGCAACGGCCCCAATCCGCAGTTCGATGCGCCCGGCGCGCACTGGTTCGTCGGCGACGGCATGCTGCACGCCTTTCATCTGGAGAATGGCCGCGCCAGCTATCGCAACCGCTGGGTTCGCACCCCGAAATGGCTGGCCGAGCACGATGCCGGCCGCGCGCTGTTTGGCGGCTTCGGCCGCAAGCTGCCGGGTGCCCCGGCCGGGGTCACCGACGATGGCGGCGTCGCCAACACCAACATCATCTTCCATGGCGGAAAACTGCTGGCGCTGGAGGAAGGCCATCTGCCGACCGAGATCGAGCCCGGCACGCTCGATCGTCTCGGCTATTGTGACTACAACGGCGCCATCAAGGGTCCCTTCACCGCGCATCCCAAGATCGATCCCGTCACCGGCGAGATGGTGTTCTTCGGCTACAACGCGATGGGTCCGCTCACCCCCGCCCTCTCCTTCGGATCCGTCAACGCCTCAGGCGTGGTGACGCGGTTCGATCGCTTCGATGCGCCCTATGCCAGCATGGTGCACGACTTCATCGTCACCAAAAATCATCTGCTGTTTCCGATCCTGCCCATCACCGGCAGCATGGAGCGGGCGATGCGCGGCAAGCCGCCCTACGCCTGGGAGCCGGAGAAAGGCGCTTACGTCGGTGTCATGAAGCGCAACGGCTCGAAGGACCTCGCCTGGTTCCGCGCCGAGAGCTGCTACGTTTTCCACGTCATGAACGCCTGGGAGGAAGGCAACCGCATCATTGCCGACGTGATGCAGTTCGAGGAAGCGCCGCTGTTCCCGCATCCCGACGGTTCGAAAACGGATCCGCAGAAATCGCGCGCCCGCTACTGCCGCTGGACCTTCGACCTCGCAGGCAATACCGACCGCTTCACGCAAACCTATCTCGACGATCTCACCGGCGAATTCCCGCGCATCGACGATCGCCGCGCGGGCTACGCAAATAGCCACGGCTGGTACGCCTGCGCCAACCCCGACCTGCCGATGTTCGGCGCACTGTCGGGCATCGTCCATGTCGACGGCAAGGGCAAACGTCTCGGCCATTATCTGCTGCCCGCCGGCGACACCATCTCCGAGCCGGTGTTCGTGGAGCGCGGGCCTGACGCCGCCGAAGGCGACGGCTGGCTGCTTGCCGTCGTCTGGCGCGCGCGGGAAAACCGCAGCGATCTGGCGGTGTTCAATGCGCAGGACGTCGAAGGAGGTCCCGTCGCGCTGGTGCATCTCGGCCACCGCGTGCCCGACGGGTTTCACGGCAACTGGGTGAGCGCGGAGTAAGTCAGTCGCTTTACGGGGCCTCCGTCATTCCGGGGCATCGCGCAGCGATGAACTACGATGTGCAAGTGCACATCGGAGAATCCAGAGGTCACTCATCTCGAGATTCCGGGTTCGCGACTGCGTCGCGCCCCGGAATGACGAATTCAAAACGGGGAGTGACGCACATGCACTTGCCCTCGATCACTGCGACCTATCTCGCCATTCTCGCCCTGCTCTACACCGTCCTCGCCGTTCAGGTCGGGCGGCTGCGCCAGCGCGACCGCGCCGCATTCGGCGACAATGGCAGCCTGCAACTGCGCAGCGCAATCCGCGCGCACGCCAACTTCATCGAATATGTCCCGATCATCACGCTGATGGTGGCGATGCTGGAAATGTCCGGCCTGGCGGCGGTGTGGGTGCATCTATTGATGGGCGCGCTGCTGGTCTCACGGCTCTTGCACCCACTCGGCATGTACGCCGCGCCCAATACGCTGCAATTCCGCATCGGCCGCGTCGGCGGCATCACGATCACGCTGGTCCTACTGCTGGCCTGTGCCCTGACGATCATGGCGCGCGCCTTGCTCGGTGCATAGTCCGCCGCAGAGCCCCCACGTACCTCGTTGTAACACGGATCATTTTTCGGACGAAAAAGTCTTATTTTGACACTGTAAAGATTTTTCTTGACGAATCCACTACACAGCCCTACGGTATCTTTACGATGTAAAGATTAGTCCCCCGAGAGGCTGCCATGACCATCTTCCTGATCCTCGCCCCTTTCGGGTCGTTCGCCCTGCTGATGCTGGTGACTTCGGCCGAGATCAGCCTGTTCACGTCGGCCGCGATCTGTCTCGCCGTCATCGGCATCGACGTTTATCGCGGCCGCTCGATCAAGATGCTCGGCGCGGGCTCAGTGGTCGTGTTCGCTACGCTCGGCGCCTATGTCGCGCTGGTCGATCCGAACCTCAGCCATTCGGCCGTCAAACTGACTGTCGATGTCGGCATGCTCGCGATTTCGCTGGTCTCGCTGATCATCCGCAAGCCGTTCATTCTGCAATATGCGCTTGAGGAGACCGATGCCGAGACGGCCAGGCAGCCCGGTTTTCTGAAGGCGGTGTATCTCATCACCTGGGCCTGGAACGGCGCGATCGTGCTGATGATGATCGGCAACGCTCTCGCGATCTACGTGCCGGGCCTGCCGATCTGGTCCAGCCTCGTGATCGCCTTTGCCGCCCGCAACAGCGCTGCCTTCTTCACGACATGGTATCCGCAATATCGCAAGGCGAAGTATGGTGCGCCGCCTGCGAACGCCCTGACCGGCACCCACTAAGCCCCGACCTCAAACCGTAACACGATCAGCAGAGAGCAAGCCGATGAAGGACGTATTCGCCAGACTGGGCGCCGATTTTTTCTCCACCATCGTGTTCATCGCGATCTATCTCGCGACCGACAACGTCTTGCTGGCAACAGGCGTGGCGATCGCAGGCGCCATCGCCCAGGTGATCTACTCGCGCATCAAGGGCAAGGAGCTTGGCTACATGACCTGGGCGAGCCTGGCGCTGGTCATCGTGCTCGGCAGCGCGACACTGTTGACCCACGATCCCCGCTTCGTGCTGGCGAAACCCGCGATCGGACATTTTGCGATCGGCGCCATCATGCTCAAGCGCGGCTGGATGCTGCGCTACGTGCCGCCGATCGTGAGCCAGACCATTCCCGAATACGTCACCTTCGCGGGCTATGCCTGGGCCGCACTGTGCTTCGTGCTCGCTGCCGGCACCATCGGTGTCGCTGTCACCGGCGACATGAAGCTGTGGACGTTCTATGTGACGGTCGTACTTGTCGGCGCCAAGATTGCCGCCTTCGCAATTCAATACATCGCGTTTCGTATTTTGGTCGGCAGCCGGATTCGCGCTGCCGCCCAGCGCGCCTGAAAAATGCGTGTCAAAAGGACGCTTGAGACGGTTGGGCTTGTGTGGCGAGATAGGCTATACCGCCGATCGAGTTTAGCGGATCTCGCAAGCCATTCCGGCTTGCCGGGAAAATGTCGGGAGACAGCAATGGCCGTGGACGGAAACTGGAATCTCACCATGAGCACGCCGATGGGCGAGCGCAAGGCAACACTGACCCTGTTGGCCTCCGGCGGTACGCTGACGGGCACGCAGGGCGCCGACGGCAATTCTACCGAAATCTTCGACGGCGCTATCAGCGGCGACGCCGTCAACTGGAAGGTCTCGATCACCAACCCGATGCCGTTGACCCTCGAGTTCATCGGAAAGGTCTCCGGCGACAGCATGAGCGGCGAGATGGGTATCGGCCCAATGGGCAGCTTCCCCTTCACCGGGACGCGGGCCTGATTGATGAGGAGGCCGCAGCGCCTCCTCGCTCTCTCGGTCATGCACAAGATGATTCTGTTATCGATCGCCGCCCTCGATCCGAAATCGCCGGGAAACGTATTCGCGCCGCGGCAGGTGCTGTGCTCCAATCAGGTAACGAACTGCAGTTAAACCGATCTTCGTTTCGGTTCGCTGGCGATCGATCGGATCATGACCAGATCTGCATCTGCAGGCCGTACGCATCGCGTGGCGGTATCCCGTCCGGAAGGCAGCCAGCGGCGGCGCGCGCGGCGATCGCGACAGCGCAGGCGTCAAGCACGTCGTCGCATTTGGCTCCGGTACCGATGCGTTCGTCGGCCAACCACCTGTCTATAGCCCTGATCCCTTCCCGCTTTAGCAGCAGACGGCGAAGGCGGATTCCAGCCTCCGACTTCTTCGACGGCAGCGGCTTGCAATCGTTCAGGCGTAAGAAAACCAGTTCCGGATGCGCCTCGCGAATGTCGTGCGAACGATTGGCCAGTACGAATCTGTCCACCTCCATGATCTTCGGCCCGAGGTGCCAGAGTTGACGTGACACCCGCTTCTGGCTGCGCTGCAATGCAGCTCGATTGGCTTGGTCGGGATCGGAGAACTCCCTCCAGAGCCAACGCCGCGCACCGGTGAACACGCGTGAAGAATGCGGCCGTAACCTCTCGCGGGCGAGGAGGTCGCAGGCCCGCTCGCCGTCATCGGTCATACCAATGGGAATGTCGATCGCAGCGCGATCAAAGCCAACGGATAGCGCGCCCGCCACGTCGTGACAAAATCTGATCGCGTGAAGGTCGCCGTCGAGGAGAACCGCAACCCAGCCATGGCGGAACCCGTCGAGGCCAATCGCCCTGCAGCCGGACACCGCGCTCACTTCGGACGCGTCGGCACGATCGCGATCGGAATGAAGGTATAGACCGCCTCGCCGTGCTGGTCATAAAGGGTCCATCTGACACGGGCGACGCCTTGAGGCTTCGACCGCGAAGGCGCCAGTTCGACCACTTCTCCTTCAAGGTGCAGCGTGTCGCCGGGCCGCACCGGCTTCAGCCAGCGCAGATCGTCAACACCGGCGCCCAAGAGCGGATGCGGCCCGAACGGCCGGCACTCGGTGGCAAGCCGCATGGCGATCGCCGCCGTATGCCAGCCAGATGCGGCGAGTCCCTTGAAGACCGTCTTCTTGGCGGCCTCCTCGTCGAGGTGAAACGGCTGCGGGTCGTATTCCCTGGCGAAGCGAAGGATGTCTTCCTTTGACACCATCACTTCGCCGCCCTTGAAGCGCATGCCGACTTTCAGGTCGTCGAACCACTCGACCATGTTGTTGTTGCTTCCTGCTAGGGATTGCCCCTCACCCCAGATTCAATTCCTTGAAGAAGTCGTTACCCTTGTCGTCGATGATGATGAAGGCCGGAAAATCCACCACCTCGATGCGCCAGATCGCTTCCATGCCGAGCTCGGGATATTCCACCACCTCGACCTTCTTGATGCAGTGCTCGGCGAGGTTCGCCGCAGCACCGCCGATCGAGCCGAGATAGAAGCCGCCGTGCTTCTTGCAGGCCTCGCGCACCGCGACCGCGCGGTTGCCCTTGGCGACCATCACCATCGAGCCGCCCGCCGCCTGGAACTGGTCGACGAAGGAGTCCATGCGGCCTGCGGTGGTCGGGCCGAATGCGCCGGAAGCATAGCCGTCCGGTGTCTTGGCCGGACCGGCGTAATACACCGGATGGTTCTTGAAGTAATCCGGCAGCGGCTCGCCCTTCTCCAGCCGCTCGCGCAGTTTGGCGTGGGCGGAATCGCGCGCGACGATCATGGTGCCGGTCATCGAGACGCGCGTCTTGATCGGATAGTTCGACAGCGTCGCCAGAATTTCCTTCATCGGCTTGTTGAGGTCGATCTTCACGACTTCGCCGCCGAGCGACTGTTCGACCGCCGGCAGATACTGCGCCGGGTTATGCTCCAGCTCTTCGAGATAGACGCCGTCCCTGGTGATCTTGCCGAGCACCTGGCGGTCCGCCGAGCAGGAGACGCCGAGCCCGATCGGCAGCGAGGCACCATGGCGCGGCATCCGGATTACGCGCACGTCATGGCAGAAATACTTGCCGCCGAACTGCGCGCCGACGCCGAGCGACTGCGTCATCTTGAGGATTTCCTGCTCCATCTCCAGATCGCGGAACGCGTTACCGTCCGCCGAGCCGTGGGTGGGCAGCGCATCGAGATAGCGGGCCGACGCCAGCTTCACCGTCTTCATGCAAAGCTCGGCGGACGTGCCGCCGATGACGATGGCGAGGTGATATGGCGGACACGCCGCGGTGCCGAGGGTGAGCACCTTCTCCTTCAGGAACGCCAGCAGGCGGTCTTTGGTGAGAACGGATGGCGTCGCCTGGAACAGAAAGCTCTTGTTGGCGCTTCCGCCACCCTTGGCCATGAACATGAACTTGTAGGCGTCGTCACCCTCGGCATAGATCTCGCACTGCGCCGGCATGTTGTTGGCCGTGTTCTTTTCCTCGTACATCGACAAGGGAGCGACCTGCGAATAGCGCAGGTTACGACGCAGGTACGCATCGCGCGCGCCTTCGCTCAACGCCGCCTCGTCGTCGCCGTCGGTGATGACGTTGCAGCCCTTCTTGCCCATGATGATCGCGGTACCGGTATCCTGGCACATCGGCAGCACCCCGCCGGCGGCGATGTTGGCGTTCTTCAGGAAGTCGAAGGCGACGAACTTGTCGTTGTCGCTGGCTTCCTTGTCTTCCAGGATCGAGCGCAACTGCTTCAGGTGGCCCGGCCGCAGATAGTGATTGATGTCGCCGAAGGCAGCCTCCGACAACGCCCGCAGCGCCTCGCGCGACACCACCAGCATGTCCTTGCCGAGCACCTTCTCGACCCGCACGCCCTCAGCCGTGACCTTCTTGTAGGGGGTGGTATCCGGCCCCAGCGGAAACAGCGGCGTATGCTTGTAGGGCGGAACGGGTTTTTGGTCAGGAAAAGCGGTCGGAGCGTTCATGTCGAAATCTCGGGTTGGAGCCGGCGGCGGCCAGAACGGCGCCGCAGCAATAGACCCGTTCTAAGCATTTTTCGACCAAAAGGAAGGTTTTGCTGGCGTGCCGGATGCGGCCGAATCCGGGCATTGCGGCCGCCCATCGGCGATTGAACCGTTCCGGGTCCATTTCAGACAAACCCGAGATTTCCGATGGTCCCCGCACAGACTTGCGATTACAAATGAACTCCGCAACCACAGTATCCGATGCAGCGTCCATCCCGGCGCGCCCGCCGCGGCTGCTCGGGCTTTATCTGCTTCTTATCATCATGGCCGCGATCGAAGCCTTCGAAGGGCTGTCGCACGCACCGATGTTGTTCGGCGACATGTCGGAGATTCCCGGGCCCGGCCTCGGCGGCGCGATCATCAAGGCATGTATCGCCAGCCATCCGGTGCTGGCGCTGGCGGCGTTGGCGTTCGCCACCGTCGGCCGCCTGCGTTACGCGATCATGGCGCTCGGCGCGCTCGTGCTGATGAACTGGCTGAACGAGATGCCCTCGGTGGTACGGCACGGGCTGGAGTTTCGTGGTGTCTCCGCCTTCGAGACGCCTGTCCGGATCATCGCGTTTCCGCTGATGGCCGCCTGCGCCATCGCGCTTGCCGCACGCGGCCAGCGGCTGGGATTCGCCACCATGCTGGTCAGCGTTCCCACGCTGTACGGCGTCTTTGCCGTGATCGCCTTCGGGATCGGCGTCATCCTCTACGGTTTCTGAGAAGCAAGTTGACTTCCGCACGCGGCCCTTGCAGGAAATCCGCACGCGGGATTCAATGGCGCAAAGGGGCATTCACAATGGCTTTGGGACCACAATTTCGCCGACCGACCTTGCTTGCCGCCACGCTGGCGCTGGTTGCGACGGTCGGCGCATCGCCGGCACGGGCCGACCGCTGCGAGGACACCGCCAAGGAACTGAAGAACCAGATCGACGGCCTCAAGATCAGCATGAACACCGGCAACATGATTTATCTGGCGCATCCGGCGGCCAAGGAATTGTCGCTCGGCTGCCGCGGCCGCAATTATTCCGTCGAGCTCTACGCCAAGACCGACCGCAAGCCGAAACCCGAATTCTTCGCCCTCGTCGCGTCCGCCGGCGCCATCATCTTCACGATCCCGAAGCCCGACGTGGTGACCGGCTCCTCGCGCTGCATCAAGCGCATGGGCTTACTCCGCGGCGACAAGGTTTCCATGCGCTTTCGCCGCCTCAACATGGAATGCACGCGCACCAAGACCGAGGCCTCGATCGTGGTGACCCGTGGCAAGGACGAGTAGCCACTCCCGATCGGTCGCATTCTAACGATTCCGCGAGCCGTCCGTTCACCATCGGACGGGATTGACGGGGTCGGCGCGGGATTGCCGCGCGGGATTCACCAATCTTTCGTTTCATGCCGGCCAGTGTCGGAGGCAACCAAGAGGATGCTTCCGATGGATGTCTCTGCTGTTCCCGCAACGGTCGTGGTCAAGGCGCCTGAAGTTCCCGTGTTCAAGGCTCCCGACAAGACCCCCGACGTGCAGAACGGCGCCGCCGCCGACGGCACCCGCACGTCGCAGCCGACGCTGGTTGCCCCCCTGCCGCCCGGACAGGGAACGCGGATCGATCGGTTGGCTTGATCTTACAGCGCGCACGCTGTCGTCGCCCACCTTGTGCCAATTGCGCACTGGAACGGGCGATCCAGTATTCCAGAGGCGTGAGCGATTCGATCGATAGGCCGCGGCGTACTGGATACCCGCTTTGAGCGGGATGGCAGTTGCGCGAAAACGTGGTGCTTAACTTCCTCCCAACGCCGCAAGTTTGCCGAAGAATCGCGCGATCACGTTGACCGTGGGGCGGCCGGAACCCGCGCATGATCGCAAGACTTCTGCTGCAAAACACCATCACTGGCGTCGTGCTCGGCGCACTGCTGTTCGCCTCGGCCGGGACGCTGGATTGGCCGGCGGCGTGGGCGTTCCTGGCCGTCAGCGCAATCATCGGCCCGGCCTGCGGATTATGGCTGGCAAAGACCGATCCCGCCCTGCTCGCCGAGCGGATGCGGCCGACGTTTCAGGCCGACCAGCCGGCCGCCGACAAGAAATTCATGCTTGTCTTCGTCCTGGTAGCGCTCATCTGGCTAATCGCCATCGGACTGGACCGGCGTGCGCATGCCTCCGACATTCCACTGGCGCTGCAAATGGTGGGGCTTGCGATGTACCTGCTCTCGACCGCCTTCATCATGTGGGTGTTCCGCGCAAATTCCTTTGCCGCGCCCGTCGTGAAGGTGCAGGCCGCGCGCCAGCATCACGTCGTCTCGAGCGGCCCCTATGCCTTCGTCCGCCATCCCATGTACAGCGGCATCATGTTGTTCTTCGTAGGCGTCCCGCTATTGCTGGGATCATGGTGGGGCGTGGCGATCGCGCCGGTATTCGCCGTGCTGTTCGCTATTCGCGCCCGCATCGAGGAGCGCGCCTTGGTCGAGGGGCTGCCCGGCTATGCTGACTATGCCGCGCGCGTGCGCTATCGTCTGGTGCCAGGCGTTTGGTGAGAGAAGGCTTTGGTGAGAGACCAGGAGGTGGACTCGGATGCCCGATAGCAAGACCTACACCGGCGGCTGCCATTGCGGCCAGGTGCGCTTCGAATGCACCAGTGACCTTGCGATGGTCACCGCGTGCAATTGCTCGATCTGCACCAAGAAGGGCCTGCACTTCACCTTCCTCGATCCGAAAAGCTTTCATCTTCGCGCCGGCGAAGAAAATCTGAAGGAATACCTCTTCAACAAGCACGCCATCCACCACCAGCTCTGCGTCGATTGCGGCGTCGACGTCTTCGCGCGTGGCAAGAAGCCCGACGGCAGCGACGTGGTGGCGCTCAATGTGAGCTGCATCGACGGCATCGAACTGTCGAAGCTGGAGATGACGCCGGTGGATGGCAGGAGCTTGTGACTACTACTCGTCATGCCCGGGCTTGACCCGGGCATCCACGTCTTGACGACATCAGCAAGCAAAGCGTGGATGGCCGGGTCCCGTCTCCGCCAAGGCCATGAGTGTGATCTGCTCGCTGAAGCCTTAGCGAAGGCGGTAAGCCCGGGCATGACGAACGAGAGAGCTAGGACGCCTCACCCATCCAGCGCCTTGTACCTGCGGAAAATCCCCTCCTCGTTGAACGCAATCCGCCGGTCGCTCGCCAGATACGCCTTGATGTTCGGCCGCGCCGCGACGCGGTCGCGTAGATCGACCAGCCCGGGAATTTTCCGTTCGAACGCCTTCATGCGTTTCGGAAAGGCGTAGCGAAGTCCCTCGACGATCTGGAACAGCGACAGGTCGACGTAAGTGAGGCGGCGGCCGGTGATGTAGGTGCCGCCATTGGCCGCCAGCAGGTCCTCGAAATAGCCGAGATATTTCGGCACGCGCTCCTTCCAGAACTCCTCGGTACGTTTCTTCGCCGGCGCTTTCTGGTCCTCGTAGTACAGCGAGGGCCCGAGCGGATGATGCGTGTCGTGCACTTCCAGCACCAGATCGGCGATCGTGAGCTGCAATTGATGTACCCAGAGTTTGCCGGCCTCCGACTTCGGCGCCAACCCGTGCCGTGATCCCAGATAGAGCAGGATGTTGGCGGTCTGCCCGATCACGAGCTTTCCGTCTTTGAGGAACGGCGGCGCGAAGGGCGGCGCTCCCTTCCGCGTTTCCATCATTCGCATCATTGCGGCCATGCCGTTGCCACGGCGCGCGACATCGGCGTAGCGGGCGCCCGCCTCCTCCAACGCGAGGCGAACATATTCGCCGCGGCCTTGAATCATCGGCCAGTAATAGAGCTCGTAACGCATCGATGGCACCTCCGCTGCCGGCTTTGACCGATATAACAAATCATCCCGCGGTTCGTTCGTCACGCTAAACGGTGTGCCCGTGCAACCGTCGCAGCATGAACGCGGCGCGTCGATCTCCACAGATCCGAATCTGTCCGAATGCGAGCGGGCGTGTTAGGTTGCTTCGTGTTTCAAGCGTCGATTTTCTCAACACGACAGGAGAATGGGATGGCGGACAACAAGAAGAAGCGCGGCGGGACGGATCGTGGGCTGATCGCATTGAGCGAGCCTCACGAGGTCGCTTATTGGTCGAAGAAGTTCAAGATCACGCCGGCCAAACTGAAGTCCGCCGTCAAGAAAGCGGGACGCTCCGCGAAGAACGTCGAAGCCTACATCAAGCTGCAGAAGCACAAGGCCTCCGACAGGGCACGGATCGCGGTGAGCCAGCCCTATGAAGTCAGCTACTGGTCGAAGAAGTTCAAGGTCACGCCCGCCAAACTAAAAGCCGCAGTCGCCGTTGTCGGGCATTCATCGAAAGCAGTCGGCGCCCATCTCGCCAAGGGTAAGGCTGCGAAGAAGTCGAAGAAGAGCGCCAGTAAAACGACAAGGAAGCGCGCAAAGAAAAAGGCCGCCTAGAGGCGGCCTTTATCACGAGACCTTCGCATCGGCATCAGCGCCGATCGCCGGGTACGTCGTCGACCTGGGCGATGCGTGAGGATCGCTCAGTAGCCGCAGGTCGGCCTTAATCGTCGTCATCGTGCCAGCGGCGCATCGTGCGATGGCCGTGCGTTCGCGGACAATGCTCCGCATGTATGGTCGTCCGCGATCAGCGTCGATGCGGACGCTGCGCCGCTCGTAAATTGTCCGCCTACGGCCATCGTCGGTCGTGATCGTATCGACGCGGGTGTGAACGCCGTTCGACGAGTTGGAGCTGGAATTCGACGACGTGTTGCCGGCCAGCGCCACCGTCGTCGGCGCCAAGACGGTCAAAATTGACGCGACAAGCAGTCGTTTCATGGCAAAGCCTCCGATTCCGATCAAAACTCGCCAGACAATCAGGAGTTCCGCAATCGATTGCCGGGATTGCCCGAATTAGAAAGTAGCCCGCATGAGTTCCGCGACCGCCCAAATCCTTGCGCGGCTTATTGGAGGGCAAACCGGCCGTTACCCCATCTATGTCAAATCTCCCTCTCCCGGGGAGAGGTGATCTTGGCGAACCTGCCGCCTGTCAATTCGCCGCGAAGCAATACATCAGCCCGTCGCCGCCGGTGCTCTTCAGGTCGGCCTGTGAGCAGCCGCCATCCGGGCCGCGCGAGGGGTGCGACGTGTTCCAGGACTTTGACGGCTCATCGTCGCGCAGACCCTTGCGGTCGAAATGGCCGACCATCGCGGCGCCTTGCGTGCTGCTCGTCCAGTTTTTGCAGGTGCGGTCCTCGCCGGCCGCAAACGCGGTGCCGTCCGCCTGCGATCCCGTCAGCACATCGTGGCGGTTCGGCGAGTCGCCGGCACCGCTGATGACCTCGCCCTTTTCGGAGAGCGCGGTCTGCTTGGTGAGGTTGTTGCTGGCGCTGTGGAGATCGGCGACGTCCTTGGCGACCACGACGCCCTTGGCATTCTTCCACGGCCCCTTGCCAATGCGATCGCGCGCATTGACGGCAGGCTGACCGTCGGCGGCCTGCGTCGAGAGATAGGCGCGCCAGGTCTTGCCGCCCGCGCCAGCTGCCTGCGCTAACGTCTGGCAATGATTGTCGGCGCCGGCGAGCCCGCCGAGATTGCCACCATTGCCGATGCCGTTGCTGGTCAGGAAGAAGCTGGTATCGGCCGATTGCGCCTGCGCGGGCGCGCTGGCGAGAGCCGATATGGCGGCAAGCGCAAAGCATGCCGGCGAGATGACTCTGACGAAGCTCTTCATCTGGTTTCTCCCTTTTGTTTTTGGTTCGTTGTCATCAACACGTCGTGGCAGGCATTATTCCGGCCTGAGATCAAGCTGGCATCCCGCAAAGAAAAAGGCGCCGCGGAACGAACCGCAGCGCCTTCGTCATGATGTTCGGGCGATTAGCTGGTCTGTTGGATCGCCGAGAGTTCCCAATCGCTGCCGCGACGACGGGCGAAGGTCCAGACCTCGGTGGCTTCGGTCGGGGTTTCGCTGCCCGCAACCAGACGGCCGGTGGTGCGCTCCAGGGTCTTGTCGACCAGCGAGAACCGCATCGCCACGCTGGCGTAGTCGGTTTCGCCTTCGCGCCAAGCTTCCGCGAGGTCGCCCTGCAACAGCTTGACGTCGGACACCTTGTTGACGTCGTTGTTGGCCTTGTTCGCTTCGAGATCCTTGGAGAAGTAGGACACCATCTCCGGCGTCGCCAACGTATGAAGCTTTGCGACGTCCTCGTTCGACCACGCGGCCTGGACTTCGCCGAGCAGACGCTCGAAGGCCTCATAATCGGCCGGCTGGATTTCCAGCGCCGGCTGGCTCGATCCCAGCCCAAAGCCGCCCAGTCCGGAGCGGAAGCTGCTCTGAGCACCGGGGCCTTCGGCAGGCCCACCGGGGGCCGGCCCGTTCGCGTAGGCGGACGCCGGCGTATGGCGACGCTGCCACCACGACATTGCCAGCCGCACCACGATCACGATCAGGGCGATCTGCAGCAGGAGGCCGATAATCGACGATAGGCCGCCGAGGCCGGAGAACAATCCACCGCCGAACAGCATGCCAAGCAGGCCGGCGCCAAGGAAGCCCGCGGCGAGACCGCCAAGCATGCCCATGCCGGGCCGGTTGAAGAAGCCGCCCTTATTGGCCGCGCCGGCAGCCGCCGGTGCGCCCACTCCGGGCGTGCCCGGCTGGGTAAAGGTACGGTTCATGGGTTGCGCCGTGCCCGGAGCGGTGGTCGTGCTCGGTGGCGCAGAATAGGTCTTCGATCCCCGCGAACCCGAGCTGCTGCCGCCGCCAACGCGGGCGTCAGCCGCCGAGATCGTGATCGCCAGGGGAACCGCCACCGACAGGACAATGGCGAAAGCCCTTACAATTCCGCGCGCAGTCTGCGTGAAATTCATATCTTTTTCCTCATTCCCCTCCATGGGGAAGTGCACCTAAGATGGGCAGAGCCACCCAAAAGTGAAGCAAATATCAGGAACTACGGCTGCGGCCCTCAGTCGCGGGGATGTGACGATTTGGCCGTGAACTCCGCATTCACCATGCGCAAGCAGGCTTTCGCTAGGCTTTTACGTGGCCGTCATCGTCTCCTTGACCTTTTCCACCAGCGCGCTAAGCGCGAACGGTTTTGGCAGGAAGGCGAACTGCTCGTTTTCCGGCAGGCTCTTGTCGAAGGCCTCTTCGGCGTAGCCGGAGACGAAGATGATCTTGAGGTTCGGGTTGCGCTTGCGCATTTCGCGCAACAGCGTCGGGCCGTCCATTTCCGGCATCACGACATCGGAGACAACGAGATCGACGGCGCCGTCCTTTTCGTCGAGCGCCTCCATTGCCTCGATGCCGTTGGAGGCTTCGATCACGCTGTAGCCGCGCGAACGCAGGCCGCGCGCGTTCAGCGAGCGCAGGCCGTCCTCGTCCTCCACCAGCAGGATGGTGCCCTGCCCGGTCAGATCGGGCCGCGGCTTCGGCGGCTCGGCCGCGCCTTCCCTGGCCGCGCCATTAGTGGCCGCCGCCTCCGGCTGCGCTTCCAGTTCGGGCCGGTGACGCGGCAGGAAGATGCGGAACGTGGTGCCTTCGCCGGGCGTGGAGTCGACATAGACGAAGCCGCCGGTCTGCTTGACGATGCCGTAGACCGTCGAGAGACCGAGCCCGGTGCCCTTGCCGACTTCCTTGGTCGAGAAGAACGGCTCGAAAATCTTGTCGACGATGTCGGGTGGGATTCCGGTGCCGGTGTCGGAGATGTCGATCCGCACGTAATCGGCGTCCGGCATGCCCTTGTGCGAGAGCTGCGCGGCTTCGTCCGCCGTCACATTGGCGGTCCGCACCGTCAGCTTGCCGCCATCGGGCATCGCGTCGCGCGCGTTGACCGCGAGATTGACGACGACCTGCTCGAACTGCGAGACGTCGACCTTGACCGGCCAGAGGTCGCGGCCATGCACGAGGTCGAGCTTGACCTTTTCGCCGATCAGCCGCCGCAGCAGCATGGTGAGATCGGAAAGCGCGTCGCCGAGGTCGAGCACCTGCGGCCGCAGCGTCTGGCGGCGCGAGAACGCGAGCAGTTGCCGCACCAGCGTCGCGGCGCGGGTCGCGTTCTGCTTGATCTGCATGATGTCCTGGAACGACGGATCGGTCGGCTTGTGCGCATTCAACAGGAAGTCGTTCGCCATCATGATGGCGGAGAGCACGTTGTTGAAATCGTGCGCGATGCCGCCGGCGAGCTGGCCGACCATGTCCATCTTTTGCGACTGGTTGATCTGGTTTTCCAGCGTGCGCCGCTCGGTGGTCTCCAACAGGTAGACGATCGCGGCCTCGGTGTCGCGCTCGTCCTCCTCGACCGCGGTGACGAAGAACTGCCCCCAGCGCTCCTTGGCGCCGTCGAGCATGGCCTCGACGGGCGCGATGTCGCCCTGCCCTTCGGCGGCCTGGTTGATCGCCGCGATCAAAAGGCCGCGGTCGCGCGCATTCACGGTGCGGAAGATCGACTTGTTGGCCGCACCATCAGGGCTGAGATTCTGGGCCAGCTTGGCGAAGCGGGCATTGGCGCGGACGACAGCGCCGCCGCGGTCCACCGTCGCAATCGCCATCGGCGTATGGTCGAAGAACCGCATGAAGCGGACTTCGGCGGCGCGCTCGGGGTCGGAATGTTCGTCGCGCGCGCGGCTGATCACCAGCGTGCGCGACGAGCCCGGTGAGCCGTCGGCGCCGAAGGCGAGCTTGTGATAGAGCCGCACCGGCATGGTCTTGCCGCCGCGCATGCGCAGGTCGATGTCGAACACTTCGGTTTTGACTTCGCCCGGCACCGCCACGATCGAGGTCAGAAGCGACGCGCCGTCGCCGGAGACGATATCGGAGAGCTTCAGCCCGCCGGACCCGATCTCGGCGAGATCGTAATCCAGCCAGTTCGCCAGCGTGGCGTTGACATAGATGACGTCGCCGGCCGGATTGACCGAGAAGAAGCCGCATGGCGCGTGGTCGAGATATTCGATCGCATGCTGCAGCTCCCGGAACACATCCTCCTGGCGCTCGCGGTCCCGCGTGATGTCGGCGATCGACCACACCGCATATTTGGCTTCGCGCTTGTTCTGGCCGAGCGGCCGCACCCGCATCCGCAGCCAGCGGCCCTGCGCACCGTCGGAGCCGGCGATGCGGACCTCCTCCTGCTGCCGCTTGCCTTCGCGGGCGGCCTTGAGCAGGCGGAATACGGCCTCCGAGACGTCGGGATTGCCGATGAAGACACGCTCGACCGGCCGCACGTCCTGCCGGCTCGCGGCCCCGGTCAGCGCCAGATAGGCGGCGTTGGAATAGACCACGTGGCCCTTGGGGTCGGTTACCGCCAGCCCGTCATGGGCGTGATCGGCGATACGGCTCATTACGGGGTCGTCGGAGGTGCGGTCCATGAAACGGACGATGCCGGCGGCAAAGGCGAACAGGTTGAACAGGCCGACCATGGCGAGCAACGCCAGCACACCCAGGATATAGGGCTGGGCCTGGGCTCGGCCGATGGTCATCAGCGCGACCGCCACCGCCACAATGCCGGCGGCCACCAGCAGCACCAGCATGATGCTACCTCCCCGCCGCGCCGGTTCGTGGGCCGCGAAGGGCTCGGTAGGCGGACGGCGGCTGTCGGTTTCGGCGGTCATCTGAAGAGGCGCTGCCCTTCGGCAAAGAGGAGACGGGCGGATTCGCACGCCCCTCCTGAGTGCCTGAATCGGACCTGCAAGTGCAAGTCCATCAGGCGGTTATTTGACAGGTTGAAGGCATTTCAAGGCGTTTTTCCAGCGGTTCCCATCACATTCTCCGGGTGCCAAGCCCGTTCTTGAGGCGCATGACGTAGCCGATGATCTCGGCGACCGCATGATAGTGCTCGACCGGAATCTCCTCGTCGATGTCGACGGTGGCATGGAGCGCGCGCGCCAGCGGCACGTTCTCCACGATAGGAATGTCGTGTTTCTTGGCGATTTCCCGGATCTTGAACGCGACGTTGTCGACGCCCTTGGCGACGCAGACCGGCGCCGACATGCCGCGCTCGTAGGACAGCGCCACCGAATAGTGGGTCGGGTTGGTGATGACGACGCTGGCGTTGGGAACAGCGGCCATCATGCGCTTCTTCATGCGCTGCTGGCGCAACTGCCGGATCTTGCCCTTGATGTGGGGGTCGCCTTCGGACTGCTTGAACTCGTCCTTGATCTCCTGCAGGGACATCTTCTGGCGCTCGAACCACTGCCGGTACTGGAAAAAGTAATCGGCGATCGCGACCGCGGCCAGCATCGCCACCACTGCGCCCATCAACTGCAGCGTCAGGTTGGTCGTGACGCCGAGGATCGCCGAAGGATCGAACCGCAGGAACGATTCGAGCCGAAGACGCTCGGGCCACAGCACCGCCATCATGACAGCGCCGAGCGCGATCAGCTTGAACAGGCCCTTTAAGAAATTCGCCAGCGCCTGCTTGCCGAAGATGCGCTTCAGACCGGCGCCTGGAGATACCTTGCTGAACTTCGGCTTGAGCGATTCCGACGACCACACCAGCCGGTGCTGGATCATGTTGCCGGCGATCGCGGCAAGCGCCAGCATCAACAGCGGCACGCCGATCGCGCCGAGCACGGCATAGCCCAGCGTATTGCCCAGCGCGAGCAGCGCCGCGCCATCGGTGCGGAGCTGGCCCGCATTGGCGATCAGGTTGCGCAGTGGCATCAGGATGCCGCCGCCGATCGCCCCCGAGAACGTCGACAATATCAGCGTGGCGCCCGCGATGATGAACCAGGTGTTGACCTCCTGGCTCTTGGCGACGTCGCCCTTCTCCAGCGCATCGTCGAGACGTTTTTGCGTAGGGTCTTCTGTTTTGTCGTCGGAATCGTCGGCCATCTCGGCGCTCTAGCTTCTTGTTTGAGCATGGTTTCCGCGCAAACGCGATCCGCGTTTGTCGCGAGGGAAAACCAGTACCCACGTTTTCGGATCAAGCTTTACTTCAGCGGCGTCAGCTCGTGCATCACGCCGATGAAGTAGTTGAGATAGGTTCCCATCATCGCCGACAGGACGAGGCCGAAGATCAGGAATCCGATCATGATCGACAGCGGAACGCCGACGAAATAGACCTGCATCGCCGGCATCAGCCGCGCCAGCACGCCAAGGCCGATGTTGAAGACGAGACCAAACACCAGGAATGGCGCGGAGAGCTGCATGCCGATCTTGAAGGCGGTGGCGAAGGCGCGCGTGGCAAGCGCCGCCACATCGCCGCTCGACATCAATTCGCCCGGCGCGAAGATCCGGTAGCTCTCGTTCAGCGCCGCGATGACGAGGTGATGGGTGTCGGTGGCAAACAGCACCGTCATGCCGAGAATGGAGAGGAAGTTGCCGATCAGAACGCCCTGCTGTCCCTGCGTCGGATCGACGGCGGTGACGAAGCCGAGGCCGAGCTGCTGGGCGATCACCGAGCCCGCCACCGCAAGCGCAGCCAGCGTCACCCGCGCGGTGGCGCCGAGCACGATGCCGATGACGATCTCGTGCACCATCAGCACGCCCAGCGAACTCATCGAGGTCAGGTCGACCTGATAGGCGGCGCGGTGCAGCGGCAGGATGATCAGCGTCAGGAGAAGCGCGATCCCAAGCTTGATGCGCACCGGGATGTTGCTTTCGCCGAACCCCGGCAACAGCATAACCATCGCGCCCACGCGGGCGAACACCAGCATAAAGGTGGCGGCAAGGGCCGGCAGCAGGGATATGTCGACGCGCATTCATCGACAATGCATCAACCGCCTATGATTCGCGACGATATCCGCATCATGTAGCCGTGCAGCGAATCCGCCATGAACGGCAACGCCAGCAATAGCGTGACGAAGATCGCGAGGATCTTCGGCACGAAGATCAGCGTCTGTTCCTGGATCTGGGTCAGCGCCTGGAAGAGCGACACCACGACGCCGACCACGAGGCCGATCACCATCAAGGGTGAAGACACCACCACGATGGTCCAGATCGCATCGCGCGCCACGTCGAGGGTTTCGGCACCGGTCATTGCAAACCTTCCTTGTTCGAGCTCCCCACCGTCATTGCGAGGAGCGAAGCGACGAAGCAATCCATCTTTCTGCGACACGATGGATTGCTTCGCTTCGCTCGCAATGACGAATCTCATGATGTCCCAGCAGAGGTCAGATCGGCATCTTCATGATGTCTTCATACGACTGGATCACGCGGTCGCGCACCGACACCAGCGTCGAGACCGCGACGTCGGTTTCCGCCACCGCCGTCACCACGTCCATGACATTGGCCTTGCCGGAGGTCATCGCCATGGCCTGCGAGTCGGATTTCTTGCCGGCTTCCAGCACGCTTCCGACGGCGTCCTTGAGCAGCGCGCTGAAGGACGGGCCGCCGGTGGACTGGTTGCCCTTCTCGGCGCCGCCGGTCTCCACGATGCGCGAAAGCGCGGCATAGGCATTTGCTGCAACGGTTGGTGAAGCCATTTTCTATGGTTCCTGTTCAAGCCTTGAGGATGTCGAGCGTGCGTTGAATCATCCGGCGCGTGGCGCTGATGATGTTTAGGTTGGCCTCGTAGGACCGCTGCGCCTCGCGCATATCGGTCATTTCGACCAGCGGATTGACGTTCGGATATTTGACGTGACCGGCCGCATCCGCCGCCGGATTGCTTGGCTCGTGCTTGACGCGAAACGCGGACTGGTCGGTCCTGACCTTGCCGAGCGTCACCACCCTTGCGTCCAGCGTGCGATCGAGCGCGGAGGAAAAGGTCGGCACCTTGCGGCGATAGGGATCGCCGCCGGCCGTCGGCGACGTCGAGTCCGCATTGGCGATGTTTTCCGAGATCACCCGCATCCGTCCCGCCTGCGCGCGCAGGCCGGAGGTCGCGATACTCATCGAGCGGGCGAAATCGCTTGCCTCATCTGCCATGATCCGGTTCTCCTAGTCGGGCTGCGTCAGCGTTTACCGATGGCGGTTTTGAGCAGGCCGAGGCTGCGGGTGTAGAGCGACGTGGCGGCGGCATAGTCCATCTGGTTGGCCGAGACCTTCAGCATCTGGTCTTCGAGGTTGACCGCATTGCCGGCAGGCTTGGTCAGAAAGCCGCTCTTGCCGCCGTCCCCCCTGAAACTCTGTCCGCCGCCGGAGACGGCCATATGGGTCGCGCTGGTGCGCATCATGGCGAGCGAACCCATCGCGCCGCCGAGATTCGCGCCCTTGTTGTCGAACTTCGGTTCGACCAGGTCGCTCGGCCTGAAATTCGGGGTGTTGGCGTTGGAGACGTTTTCGGCGAGCACGCGCTGGCGCTCCTGGTGCCACTGCATCTTGGTTCGCAGCGCCGACAGGATCGGAAGATCGTTGATGGCCATCGAGCTGTTCCCCGTTAACCTCTGGCCGCCGCCGCGAGGTAGGCAGAATTTGCCCGGTGTATGGTTAACGGCTGGTTAAAATCGCCCGCGGAGGACCTCGGACAGCAGCGAATGCCGGCTGTGGCGACCAAACGAGCGCATTTTCGCCACGAAAACTGCGTTAACCAGCAGCTACCAACGCGACTTGGGGCGCTCAGAAGTCGTTTTGGCTCAAGCGATTCTTGGTCTATTAATTAACCGGACGGCGGCGCTCGCCGCGGGGAATTAAGGATTAGGGCTGATCTCGGGCGTGATTCGCCGACTGCGGCGGATCGCTTCGGGGCATGGTCAGGATGGCGGGAATCGTGTTCCCGGGGAACATGCTCGGACGGGAAGACCGAAGACCGCACTCGTCGAAGCCAGCATCAGAGAACGGCTCGTGGCCGGGGACTAAAGAATGCAGACACTGACATTCCTCTTCGCATTCATCGCCGTTCTGGCGCTGATCGGCGTGGCCGCATGGCTGGTTCGTCGCTTCGCCAACAACCGCCTCGGCGCCAACACCCAGCGCGGACGGATGCCGCGGCTTGCCGTGATCGACGCCGCCGCCGTGGACGGCCGCCGGCGCCTTGTGCTGGTTCGGCGCGACAATGTCGAGCACCTCCTGATGATCGGCGGTCCCAGCGACATCGTGGTCGAGCCCAACATCGTGCGCGCGATGCCCAACCGCGAGCAGATGGCGCCGCGTCCGGCGGTCACCGAGCAGCCGCCGCGGATTGCGCCGCTGCCCGATGCGGCCTGGAGCGAAGAGGCGGCAAGGTCCGATGTGCGATCGACCGACGGCTTCGATCATCCCGCCGAACCGCAGATGCCGGAGCCGCCGCCGCGCCCCGCGCGTCCCTCCTTCGCCGACGAACTCCGCCGCCCCGCCCCGCCGCCGATGCCGGAGCGTCGCGGCGATCCATTGACGGGCTTTGCGCCGGAATCGATCAGCGGCCGGCCCGAATCCGGTCCGCCGCGCCTGACCCGGTCTGAACCGCTGATGCCCCGGCCGCAGCGCGAGTTGGCCAAGGCACCGCCGGTCCGCGAGGCACCGCCAGTTCGTGAAGCACCGCCGGCCCGCGACCCAGCGTCAGTCCGCGAGGCACCGATAGCCCGCGAAGCACCGCCTATTCGTGAGGTGCTGCCCGTCCGCGAGGCACCGGCCCGCGCGCCGGAACGCGCAGCCGCGCAGCCGCCACCGCCACCTCCACCGCCGGCCCCCCCGCCTTCCAGTGCCGACCAGAATCTCGCCGAGATGGCGCAGCGGCTGGAAGCCGCCCTGCGCCGGCCGGCCGAACCTGTGGCGCCGCCGGTTGCGCCGGAAACGCCGCCGGCCCGTACCGCCCGGAGCGAGCCTGCCGCTCCCGCTCCGCCCACCCCCGCTCCGCAGAAGAGCGGCTTCGAAAATCTCGAAGACGAGATGGCGTCCCTGCTAGGCCGGCCGAAGAACCCTTCGTGAGGCCGGCGACTTCTCCGCGTAGAGTTTTATTTTTCTTAATCCTGACCGCCGCCGGATCGCTCGCCGATCCGGCGCTGGCGCAGGATATCAGCATCAATCTCGGCCAGGGCGGCGGCGGCGTCACCGAGCGCGCGATCCAGTTGATCGCGCTGTTGACGGTGCTGTCGATCGCGCCATCGATCCTGATCATGATGACGTCGTTCACGCGGATCGTCGTCGTGCTGTCGCTGCTGCGCACCGCGCTTGGTACTGCGACGGCCCCACCCAACTCCGTGATCATTGCGCTCGCAATGTTCCTG
The DNA here is from genome assembly GCF_009930815.1 of Bradyrhizobium sp. CCBAU 051011. Classification (NCBI taxonomy): domain Bacteria; kingdom Pseudomonadati; phylum Pseudomonadota; class Alphaproteobacteria; order Hyphomicrobiales; family Nitrobacteraceae; genus Bradyrhizobium; species Bradyrhizobium sp. CCBAU 051011. The sequence goes on from NZ_CP022222.1 coordinate 8,611,643, forward strand.
ACCGCGTTCGTGATGGGCCCCGTCCTGCAGAGGTCCTATGACGACGGCATCAAGCCTCTGGTCGCCAACCAGATCGGCGTCGAGGAAGCACTGCAAAAGGCTTCGGTGCCGCTGCGCGGCTTCATGCAGAAGAACGTCCGCGAAAAGGATCTGAAGCTGTTTGTGGACCTCTCGGGTGAGCCGCCGCCGGCCACACCGGAAGATCTCTCGCTGCGGATTCTGGTCCCGGCCTTCATGATCTCCGAACTGAAGCGCGCCTTCGAGATCGGCTTCCTGCTGTTCCTTCCCTTCCTGATTATCGACCTCGTGGTTGCATCCGTCCTGATGTCAATGGGTATGATGATGCTGCCGCCGGTCGTCGTGTCTTTGCCGTTTAAGTTAATCTTTTTCGTACTGGTGGACGGCTGGACGCTGGTCGCGGGCAGCTTGGTACAGAGCTACGGCGCTAGTTAGCGGCGAATTCCGCTGGTTTCACAACCGAATAGGTCAATATTCATTACGTATTTGCAGCGGAGTTTCCGAGCGAATTTAAGCTGAGATTAGTTCCTTCGTGCACAATGGCTGCCAGGGAACAGACATACAAACGCATCACCGGGTCAGACGATGGCAGGCCAGCCGATCGGCGAGATGGACGTCGAATACGCCACGACGATTGCGGACCGGGCTATTCGGTTGATGTCGCAGCAGTCCGTTCCTGCCACCCCGTCCAATTTTGCCGTCTGGTTCGAGTATTCGCTCGGCAGCTCGCTGGCGCTGCGAAAGACCATCGACATCCTGATCGCGGGCAAGCGCAAGTTCGACGCTGCGACCAACCACGAGCTCTATATTACCTATGTGGCGCCGCAGTCCGCAGCCGACCCGCTGGGTGACCTGCCCGAGCAGCTGAGCGGCCTGATCGCCACCGCCCAGCAATTCCTCAACACCGCCGTCACCGACAACCAGACCCACATCAAGGCGCTCGGCGAGGTGTCTTCCGAAGCCGCCACCAGCGATCCCCGGACGATCATTTCAAAGCTGGTTGACGAATTGTCAAAGGCGACGGCGCGGGCCGCGACGCTGGAGGCGAACTTCGCCGCCACGTCCGAGGAGCTCGACAGCATCCGCGACTCCCTGAAGGCGGCCGAGCAGCGCTCCAACACCGATGCGCTGACCGGACTGGCCAACCGGCACTCGATGGATGAATTTCTCCGCCTCGCCCAGATCGCTGCGATGGAAAAGGACGAGGCGCTCAGCGTCTTCCTGATCGACATCGATCACTTCAAGAAATTCAACGACGATTACGGCCATCAGGTCGGCGATCAGGTGCTTCGGCTTGTGGCCAAGGTGCTGCAGGAAGGCGTTCGCGAAGTCGATCTGGCAGCCCGCTACGGCGGCGAGGAATTGATCGCGGTGCTGCCGGGCGCCGATCTCGAGGCTTGTACGTCGGTCGCCGAGCGCATTCGCCGCCGCATTGCCGAAGCGAAGCTGACCCGCCGCGCAACCGGCAAGGAAATCGGAAGCATCACGGTTTCGATCGGGGTGTCGCAATTCCGTCTCGCCGAATCGGCCGAGGCCATGATCGAGCGTTGCGACCGCGGGCTGTATCAAGCCAAGCGGCTCGGCCGCAACCGCACGGTAACGGAAACCGAACTCGAGCCCGAGGCCGGCGCGGCCTAGAGCTTCAATCGCCAGCGGAAGAAAGGCCGCAATGCCTCTCGGGCGCGGAACTAATGCCGCAATTCCGGCTTATCGTAGACGCCCTACAGCCGGGAGTGTTTCCATGAAATTCGCAGGGATGATTATGGCCGCCACCGCGGCCCTTAGCATCGCCAGTACGTCGGTTCTTGCCCAGCAAACGCGGACCGGAATGGTGACCCGAATAGACCGTATCAGCGGCACGATCACGATCAAGGATATGCCTGATGGCACCACCGGCGCGAATGCCGGCGCCGCGAGCGAAGAATTCAAGATCCAGGATGGCGCGCGGCTGAATGTGCTGCACGCCGGCGACAGGGTCACTTTCGCTATTAGCGATACGGCGGGCACCAAGACCATCACCAAGATCGATAAGGCGGACGCCGTCACCAAGATCGACAAGAAGTGAGGCGATCACGAAGCGGCATCCCGCTTCGTGAGTGTCGCTTCGATTGGAGAACAGCGAGGCCCGGAGTGCCCTTAGCAAGCTGCCGTTTCTTCGAAACGTCAATCTTGCTGGGGGAGTCCGGGCCTCGTAACTAGCGCGGCGACGTGCGCTCGAGCGAAGCGCGGATTTCGGCAACCGTCTCGTCGCAATATTCGTTCAATTTCTGGAAGCGCTGCTGCAGCGCCCGCAGTTTCCCGGCGCGTTTGGCCGGCCCTTCCCGATCAATATTGAATCTGTCGGCCGGCGATGGGCGGGAGGCCGCAGCGTCTACGGCGGCAAGCGCCGATCGCATCGATGTGTCGTGACCGTTGCTGGAAGACATTGCACGCCTTACAAACTGAAGTCCGGCCGGATTGGGTCCGGTCGAATTTTCCGTGTGGTCGCGCGCTGGTGCTCCGACTTTGCACCCTGCAGTGTGTTGTTTGGATGCCCGGTCGGGGTCGATTTGGTGGCAAAAGATGGACGCCCCGCCGCGAACGTGCCGCCATCCTCGTATTCTTACGGACTCCGATTTCCACGATTAAGATGCAATCAGAAGCCAGCTTCACCGATGCATTCATTTATTGCTCAGCGATTCGTTCATATGTCCGTACCGCATTCAGAAACCGGTCTGCCGCCGCGCTGCGAAGCTTGCGGGATAGGCACGGTCCGGATCGGAAAGCTGCCCAGGATCGGACTGCGCCCGCTCGTGTACGTATACAAGTGCGATGCCTGCAACCAGATCACATCGGTCGAGCCGGAGCGGAAGGAAGAAGCGCTACGCAGCCGCTCGGGCTCGACGCGGCGGCCTCGGCGCTAGTCAAGATAGATAGCCCGCAAAAACACGGCTTCCCCACGCGCCGGACAGGGTTTCTTCCCGGCCATGCCGCATGTAAAGCTTCGGCCAAACTTCGCGTAAAGAAGAGGCAGGGGCATGTCCGAGGGTTTCATTGACGAACTGCACAACGCGCTCGGCAAGGGCGCAGTGCTGTCAGGCACCGACATCGACGCGCGCTATCATCACGACATCGCTGGCAATCCGGTTCCGAAACCGCGCGCGGTGGTGCGCCCGAAAACGACGGAAGATGTCTCCGTGTTGCTGCGGCTCTGTCATCGCGACGGCGTGCCCGTGACGACGCAGGGCGGCATGACCGGGCTGGTGCGCGGCGCGCTGCCGAATGCGGACGAAATCGTGCTGTCGATGGAGCGCATGAACAGCGTCGAAGAGGTCGATGCTTCTGCCGGCGTCGCCATCGCGCAAGCCGGCACGCCGCTGCAAAAGCTGCAGGAACGGGTCGAGCAGGACGGGTTGATGTTTCCGCTCGATCTCGGCGCGCGCGGCAGTTGCACCATCGGCGGCAACATCTCGACCAATGCGGGCGGCAACCGCGTCATACGCTACGGCATGACGCGTGAATTGATCCTCGGCCTCGAAGTCGTCACCGCCGACGGCACCGTGCTCAAGGGCCTGCGCAAATACATCAAGAACAACACCGGCATCGACTTGAAGCAGCTTTTCATCGGCAGCGAAGGCATCCTCGGCGTCGTGACGCGCGCCGCGCTGCGCGTCTTTCCCGCGCCGGCGGAGCGGCAGGTTGCGCTGTGTGCCCTGCCCTCGTTCGGACAAGTCACGGCTTTCCTGAGGATGGCGAGGCAAAGTCTCGGCGGCGAATTGACCGCCTTCGAGGTGATGTGGAATGCCTACTACCGCCTCACCGTCGAGCGCGTGAAGGGCGTGGCCGGGCCGCTGCCAACGCATCACCCGTTCTACGTTCTGCTGGAGGCTTCCGGCAGCGACGCGGAACGTATCCATGCCGATCTCGAAAAGCTGCTCGAGATGGCGATGGGTGACAATCTGATCCTCGACGCCACGCTCTCGACCTCGAATGCATCCGCTGCCGCGATCTGGCGCATCCGCGATTCCAGCGTGGAGCTTGGCCGCAGCTTCCCTTACGCCGCGAGGATGGGGTTCGATGTCAGTCTCGCCATCGACAGGATGGAAGAATATGCGGATACGCTTGATGCACGAGTCAAAGCGATCGATCCGCTCGCCTTCACCGTCGTGATGGGACACGTCGGCGACGGCAATTTGCATCCCAGCGTGTATCACGAACATACGCCTGACAAGCACGATGAGTTCGAGAAGTTGGTCTACGACCTCACGGGCGAATTCGGCGGCTCGATCTCGGCCGAACATGGCATCGGCATTCTGAAGCGGCCCTACCTGAAAATGAGCCGCACCGAAGAGGAAATCGAAACCATGCGCACGCTCAAGCGCGCGCTCGACCCGAAGAACATCCTGAACCCCGGGCGAATTTTTACGGTGTGAGGGGCCAGGTTGAACTGGACGTTCGCGACCGCCCCTCACTCCCTAAAATCGTACTGCTTGCAGAGGTGGTCGCCGATCTGAACCAGCATGGCGACGCATTCGGGATAGCCGGGCTTGGCGATCGTGGCGTCGTCAGCCTTGGCGCGGAATTCCCAGCTATCGCCGTCGCGGATCACCAATATCTCGATGCCGTCGGGACAATCGACATGGACCTTCAATTCGGCTCGCGCCATCGCAATGAGTTCGGCTTCGGTTTTGGCGGGCTTGCTCATCGTGAAGGCGTCCTCCAGCAGATTGTTTGCCCGCAGGGTGCCGCTTTGACGCGCATCTGTCGAGGGGTGACACGAGGAGGCGATAGGACACACGGACGCAGTCGCGGCTGTGCGGCCGTCGTCGAGTCCAACGAAGCCCGCGTTATTGCGCCGCGCTAGCCGGCCGAGCTTCGGCGATAACCCGCAGCGAAGCGGCCTGGTCCACGGCCAGCCCCGAGCCGGTCGTGACCGGGTCCATGAGCGGTGGCTGCAATTTCTGGACGTGCTTGGTGAAGATCCTGACGACCTGTCCCTTCACGCAGGGTCCTTTGTCGAAAATATCGGATGCGATTCCCTCGACAGCATCCCGCAGGGCCAAAAATTGCGCCTGCCGCGCCATGCTCTCAGTCCCCTTGACACCACCGAGCACGTCCATCGCGGCGTCGCTGATCTGGCACTCGACCGTATCGGCGTCATTCAGCATGGTGAACCTGAACGCCAGGCGTTCGTTGTCGTGTCCTATGATTCGGTCCCGGGTCAGTGGCATCGGACGGCTAGCTAGAGACGATTGCATGGAGCGCCGGAGCGGCGCTGACGTCTTCCCTAATGCGTCAACTGGTCAAAAATTGGCCGAACCTGCGGCCAAATCCGCCTACTTCGACTGCTTCGTCAGATCGATCCGCCTCACGCCGGCGATCGCCGGCAAGGCGCCGGTATGGACCGGCTCATTCCCCGACATACCCGGCGACAGCGGCGCGCGGGCGGTTGCGTCCGGGAAGCGGTTCTTCATTTCGCGGATGAAGCCGTCGAGCGTATCTACGCTGGCGGCCATCTTGGCGATCAGCGAGAATTCGGCACTGTTGGAGGCGGCCGGCTTGCTCGCGGTATCGAACGCGAACCGGTCGGCCTCGCCGGTCATCAGGGGCGCGTATTTCTCGCGGAAACGGGCCAGGCCGATCGCGTCCTCGGCCAGCGCATAGCCGACCACGGCGCGGACGATGTCGCTCTTCTCGGCGGCGTTCAGCGGTCTGAAATCGCGCCAGCGGTCGGCAAAATACAGTTCGATCTGTTCGGAAGCTTCCCGCCACTGCCGCGACGCCCAATAGATGTCCGAGCGCAGGCGGATCGCTTCGCGTCCGCTGATGTTGGAGATGATGTCGAGCGCGAGGTCGTGGCGCCCGACATCGCTTTGCGCGCGGGCCTCGAGGAGCAGGCGCTGCTGCCGCAATTCGCCTGAGAGATCGGAGATCCGCGTCAGGCGCAGCGTCGTGATCGCCCGGTCGGGCTTGCGGTTCATCAGGTAGACCATGGCCAGGCGCGCCGCCACCTGCGCGCGCGCGGCGCCCTCCAGGCGCTTGTCGACCTGATACTGCAGCAGTTCCGCGGCCTGGTCGAGCAGATCGATGGAGGCGAGCCGGTCCGCCAGCCGCCGGATCATTTCGTCGCCGCGCCGGCCGATCGGGGTCAATTCGCGATACTCATAGAACATCGCGAGCGCATCGACCGGCTTCATGTCGTCGCCCTTCTGGCCGAGATAGATTTCGGTGAACAGCGCGGACGCGGCATCCTGGCCCTGCCGCGACAATTCGGAGTTGGGCTGCAGCTTGGTTGCGGTCTTGGCGGCGGCGAGCGCCTCGGCATAACGTCCGTTTTCCGAGTAGAGCTGGGTCAGCTTGTTCAACGCCTTCAACTCGATCGCGTCGCCGCGCCAGGTGACCGACAATATTTCCAGTTCGCGCGTCAGCTCGGCCTGGCCGAGTTCGCCGCGCCGGTGCCGCAGGAGGGCCTGCAGCAGCCTCGCCTCAGCCGACGCCTGCCGGTCGCTGGACTGCGCCGCAAACCTGTAGGCGTCGAGCGCGTCCTTGTCGTGCCCCAGCGCCTCCGCCAGACGCCCGCGCAGCACTGCGATCTCGGGCTTCATCTCGGTGGGAATTCCGATCACCTCAAGTTCGCTGCGCCGCCGCGAGGCCCCGCCATAATCCTTCACCTCGAGCGAGGCCCGCATCGCATCCGCAGTGACGATGCGCTGCAGTTCCAGCGGCAGCGCGGCAATCGAGAATTCGGCGTTCTTGAACTTTTCACGCGCGTCGGCCCATTTTTCCTGGCGGGCGAACGCGAACCCTTTCCACAATTGGGAATCGTAGCCGTTGCCGATCGCCGGACTGGCAAGATCCTTGAGCGCGCGCTCGGGATGGCCGATCAGGATGCTGGCGACCGCATGCACCATTATCACGGCGGCATCTTCATTGCCCTGATTGGTGTCGGAAAGGATGAGGTTGGTAACCCCTCTCGCTTCCTGATACATGCCGCGCGACATGTAGAAATTGGCAAGCTCGAGCCGGGCTTGGTTCTTTTGCTCAGGCCCCGCTGCGCCCGCGGCCTTGATCAGCGCATCCAGCCGCGGCAGAAATTTCTCTTCCCGGTTCTTGCGCCATTCATTGGCGTCGAACAGCGGCCTCACCGCCGCGGTGGCGCGTTCGGCCGCGACGTCGGCGGACGACAGCGTCAATCCGCCGGGCCGGCCGAGCATCACCTTGTCGGCGCCGACCTCGGCGCTGATATCGTCGGAATTCGGATGCACCACCACGCCATGCACGGATTCCAGGAGCGACAGCTCGACGAAATCCTGCCGCTTGATCAGGCCGCGGGTCGGCGGCGGCGCGGTCACGACCAGTAGCGTATCGCCGGCGTCGGGATCGACCAGCCGATGCATCGCGCCGGGATTGGCCAGCGGCACGGTGACGCTGGCGAGCGCTGGATCGGTGATGTTGCGCAGCACCGTCAGCGGCAGCGGCGGCGTCTGGCCGCGGTCGGCGAAGATCAGCGTCCACTCGGCGCCGTTGGCGCGGCCTTCGCTTTCAAGCGAAGGAATCTGCGGCCGGTTGAGGCGGATACGGATCGCCTGCCCCTTGTCCAGCGGCAGCCGAACCACGTCGCCGATGATGGCGCCGCCTTTGGCGCGGATCGGTTCGATATCGACCGGTTTGGTCTGGTCGAACACCAGCCACACCGTATCGGCACGGCGGAACAGCGCCGCCGGGGTCGGCGCGGCAAAGGAGAACGTCACGCGCAGGCCGTCGCTGTCACGCCTCGCCTCGACGGTGGGGGTCTTGTCCTTGGCACTGCTTTCCGGCGGAGGACCGGACGCCGGCGTTGTCGCTGCCTTCGGCGGCTCCGCAAAAGGTGGCGCCTGCCCGGGTGCGACGGGTTTCGGCGCTTCCGCGACGGCGGCCTGGACCTGATCTGGCTGCGCCACTCTCGCAGTTTCCACCGCTGCCTGCGGCTTTTCCGGTGCGGCCGCCATTTTCTCGGGCGCGGGAATAGCGTTGCCATTGGCCGGCGGCGCCTTTTCGACGGCAGGCATTGCCGCCTCCGTCGGTGGCGGCGCGTCGCGCACCTGCGCGGGCTTGATCTCGATTTTGGCCTGTTCGGCAATCATCTCCGACGTGGCCGGTGGAATCTCCGCCGGCTGCGGCGGGGGCAAATCCTTCAGAGCCTTGTCGCGTGACATCCGCGAGGCAGGCCTGGGCTTGGCCGGCGGCGCGACCGGCTTGGCCACAGCCTGCGGCTCGGCCAAAGCGGACTTTTCCGGCTGCTGGAAGCCGACATCGATCACATAGTTCTTCTCCTCGCGGAACGAATGCACGTCGACCTCGCCGATCAGCACGATGTCGACTGCGGAAGAGTCGACATCGGCCCGCTGATTGATCGAGGCGATGTTCGGCGGCGCCGCCACCTTCGCATCCGCCAGATCGAAATTGAGCACGCTGTTGAACTGCAGCGTCAGCTTCTGCTCGTTCAGCACCGACGAGACGTTGACGCCATCCGGCATCTCGAACACGAAGCGGACGAAGGTCGGCTGCACCGAGGCGCGGACACGCACCGGCGGCCTCTTCTTCGCGGCTGCCACCGCCATCTGCGCGCGCAGCGCCCGCTCGGCAGCCCGCGCCCGCTCCGCCAGTTCGCGCACGACCGCGGCAGGAAGCGCGGGCGGTGGACCGGTCCAGCTATCGGGCAGGAAGTCGACGAAAATCCGCTCCCCCGCCGTCATCGTATTGACGGTTGCCCGCCGCGCCAGTGACAGCCGGATCGCCGTACCGTCGGGATCGCGCCGCGCCGAGCCGACAAAATCGGGCACTGCGTCCGACAATTTGTCGACGGGAATGTCCACCGGGCGCTTGAAGCGGATGATGATGATCGAACCGGCGGTCGAAACGTCGGATTCGACGTCTTCCGCCAGCCTCAACACCAGCCGCGCGAAGCCGCCTGCGGAGGTGAACGTCGCCTCCCCCCGGACGGGGTCGTCGGCCCGGCAGGCTTGCGAGAACGTCAGACCGGCGAATAACAAAGCAACAGCAAGGGGCTGGCCGAGATAATTAAGGCAACGCTGCGCCGCCCGCGCCAATGCGCGGCCCGGCGATCCAGTTTCAGCGGCAGCCCTTCGCCCCATCCAAAAGATCTCATGCCTCAATGAATTCAGCGGCGAAGCGCTCTCGCCCGCACGTTTGAATCTTGGATTGGGCGGCTTAAGGCTTTGTTAACGTCAACTTATTGATTTCGTTGAAGGGGCGGTCGGACGCTGGGTTGAGCCCTTCTGAGGTACCCAGTAAGCGCCACAGGCCCTAGGCCAACCGGCTATTGCCATGGCGTCGTCCCGCGCCATGATCTGGATCATTAATCTTACGACGGATGGAACTAACATCAGCCATCCCGTCTTAGGGAAACAATGGACCCGGGACGCGGGGCCGGCAGTCAACCAACGCCCCCGGGTCGCCAAACCTGCCTCAGGCAGTCAATTCGGAGTGCGTGAAATGGCAACCCAGATCGTGATGGATCGTACTGGCGACACCCGGCATACATTCGACATCCATGATCGTGCGGAGGTCGAAAAGGCCGAGCGGCGGTTCAGGGATTTGACCGGCGCAGGATTCACGGCAGCGGTACGATCCGGGCCCGGCGAGCCACGGGTGATCCGCTCCTTCGATCCGACGGCGGAGGAAACGCTGTTTTATCCGCGTCTCGTTGGCGGCTGACGGCTGTGACCCAGCAGATCGCGCTTGCGATATGCTCGTTCGTCCTCGCTTTGCTCGGCACGGCGCTGCTTTCGGCGCTTTCGCTGGTGGTGGCGCGATCCGGTTCCGGCAGCAAGACGTTCCGCTTCGAAACCGAGGCGAGAGCCCTCACGCTCTTGAAGGAGTGGCTCTCGCCGAAGCAGCGCGCCTCTTACGAGCGATTCCGATATTTCGACGTCATCGGCAGCCAAACCGGGACGCGGTATCGGATTCATCATGGCACGCAGACGAACATAGAAGAACTCAGCGACACCGGTCACCACGTCTGCAAATGGTGCTTTGTTCCGGATGGCGATCTCGTCGCGGGCGATGTCATGCTGGCGCAGAAGATCGCCCTTGAAACCAACGAGCGTGGCGCTCTTTCGGTGGCCCACCGCTCATTCGTTTCATCGGGGCCGCGCAGGTTCTGACCGGGTTAGCGCCGATGCGCTTTGCCGATCTGTCGGCATCCCGCATCAATTGGGCTTTTGCGGCAGGATCTTGCCTTCGATCTTCGGCAGTTCGGCCGTGGAGGTGGATTTATCGGTGCCGGCGCGGCGGGCCAGTTCGACCGTCAGCCGCTCGGCCGCTTCCGGCTGCATCAAGCCCAGAATGTCCGACATCTTCCGTGGCGCGATCTGGGAAGCGATTTCGTAGAGTACGGACATCTCCAGCCGGTCGAACACCTTGGCGGCGTCCTTCGGCTTCATGCCCTCATACATGGTGATGATGCCCTTGAAGCGGGCGGCGTCCTGTTCGGACTTCTGCCCGCTCGCGGTTGAGATCCGCGCCTCGGTGGCTTTCATTTCATCGACGCGGCCCTCGATGCGCTTCTCGGCGGATTTCAACAGGCTCTCGCGAATTTCGATTTCACGCGCCCGCTGCTCCAGTTCCTGGCGCCGCGCCTGCAGCCGTTCAAGGATGGCGCGCTCCGACGCCGACACCGATTGCGGGTTCTGGTCGGGAAACACAACGACGCCGTCGTGCTTCGGCGCCTCGGTAGCGGGCGCGGCCGGCTTTGGCGCCTCTTCTTTTTTCTCTTCCTTCTTGACCGAACCAGTGATGTCGGCGGTGTCTGCCCTCGAGCCGCCGGGGAAGCCTAGATTGTCCTGCGCCCAGGAGCGCTTGGCAGGCTGGCTGATCTGATAATCGAACACGTATCCGCCATCGATCACGAGGCCGGCAACCTTCAGCACTGCAAGGCCGAAGATCGCGACCAGCACGACCGGAATGACACGGATATCGCGAAACGACTTCATGCGGCGAGGCCACTCGCCCTTCGGCGCTCGGAGAATGCTTCCGCTGCTGCGGCAACCGCCTTGGCGCTGGAGACCTTGGGCGGCGCTGCGGGTTCGGCCTCCTGCGAGGGCCGCGCCGCGATCGCGATCTTGGACAGCCGGCGAATGACGCCGTCGCCCTCGGCGAGCATGTTCTTCAGATGCCCCGCCATCTGCGTCGCCGCGGTGAGCTGACTGCCGAGATTTTCGTTGACGTCGCGCACGGTGTGCTTGAGGCCGCCGATCGCCCGCTCGGCGATTTCGGTCGCGGTGATCAGTTCGGCGATCGTGGCCTTTAGCGAGTGCTCGTCCGCCTTCAGCCGCTTCAACCGCTTGTTGAGCAGCATGCAGTAACCGATCGTGAGCACCAGCAGCACCGCCACCAGACTCTCGATTACAATGCCAAGGGAATGACTCATTGTGCCTCCATCAACTTGGTTTGCTCGTCGGCCTTCTCGAACATCGCGAAGGTGGTATTGGGTTTGCGCAATTGCTTGGTGACGCGGATGGCGACGCGGTCGCCGACCCGGCCCATTCGCCCCTCGGTCAGCGTGACGTTGCCGCAGCGGACCGACACCAGTGCGTCGGGACGCATCTCCAGCGGCAAGGTATCGCCGACCTTCAGCTTCATCAGGTGCTTGAGCGGAATGTCGGCTTCATAGAGCACGGCATCGACCGATATCTCGGCCTGCGCCACCTCAGTCGCGAAGTGTCCTTCCCAGATCGGATCACGGCCGAACTTTTCGCCCATGAACATCTGCAGCAGAACCGGGCGGATCGGCTCGATGGTCGCATAGGGCAGCAGCAGTTCGATATTGCCGCCGCGGTCTTCCATGTCGATCCGCAACCGCACCAGGATCGCGGCATTGGCGGGCCTCGAGATCGCGGCGAAGCGCGGATTGGTTTCCAGCCGGTCGATCGAGAACGTCACCGGCGACAGCGGCCGGAACGCCTGTTCGGCATCCGCGAGCACCACCTCGACCAGCCGCTTGACCAGATTGGTTTCGATCGTGGTGTAGGGCCGGCCTTCGATGCGCAGCGAGGTCTGGCCGCGCCGGCCGCCGAGCAGCACGTCGATGATCGAATAGATCAGGCTGGAATCGACCGTCGCCAGGCCGAAATTTTCCCACTCCTCGGCCTTGAACACGCTGAGCACGGCCGGCAGCGGAATTGAATTCATGTAGTCGCCGAAGCGGACCGAGGTGATGCGGTCGAGCGAGACTTCGACATTGTCGGAGGTGAAGTTGCGCAAGCTCGTGGTCATCAGCCGCACCAGGCGGTCGAACACGATTTCGAGCATCGGCAGACGCTCGTAGGACACCATCGCGGAATCGATGATGGCGCGAATGCCGGAATGGTCGTCGAGATTAACGTCGCCGACAGTGAAGCCGAGCAGATTGTCGATTTCTTCCTGCGACAGAACCCGCTCGCCGGAATTCTTGTTGCCGAACTCACGGCCGCCATCCTCGACCATGGCCGCCCATTGCAGCGCCATGCTCTCGGAGAGTTCGTTGGCGGCAGCTTCTTCCGCCGCCGCCGCGGGGTCCTCGGAATCCAGCGACGCTTCCCATTGCGCGGCAATGGCGTCCTGGTCCATCTGGTCTTGATTGACGGCCATGATGCTAGATCCGCCCCATCACTGCACGACGATTTCCTTGAACAGCACGGCGCTCACCTGCTGCGGCGCCACCGCGCTGTTGACCCGCTTGGTCAGTTCTTCCTTGAGGCGGAATAGCCCGGCCGAACCGTTGATGTCGGAGGGACGCAATTCGCGCAGGTAGGTCTGGAACAGGTCTGTCACCCGGGGCAGGCTCGGCTTGATCGCCTCGACCTGCTTCTCTTCCTTGATCTCGAGCACGACCTTGACGCGGAGATATTGCACCCGCTCGCCGGGGGCGCCGACCAGGTTGACCATCATGTCGGGTACTTCGACGAAGGAAGGTGGCTTCGGCGGCGGCGCTTCGGCGTGCTTCTCCTCGCCATGGCCGCGCATCAGGAAGAACCAGCCCGCGCCGACGCCGAGGATGGCGACGAATCCGGCGACCGCAATGATCAGCTTGAGCTTGCCCTTTTTCGCCGATGCGGCTTCTGCGCCGTCTGCGCCTTCCGCCTGCTCGTTGTCAGCCATTGCCCCGCCCGCTTCGATTCCGACAAACGAACGCGGTTGCCACCAGCCTGGGTAACGATGCCCCCACAACGCGAAACAAAAGCCGCCAGCGCACACGCGCTCTCCATACCTGCAACGCTAGGGTAATAATGGTTAACGGAACCTTTCCATTCGCGTCCAAGTAGGAAAAATCTGCCGGGCAAACATGGTCAACAAGACCTTTCTGCCGCCCCCGCCGCGCTCCGAAAATATCCTAACCCATTAACAATTCAGCACTTCCCGACTTGGCACGGCTTTCGCTGAGTAACTGGCGTGACCTGCCGGCTTGGGAGAGCCCAAAGGTTACGACGGATCCGGACCACGGGCTTGGGAGAGCCAGTCTTCGGATCAATCAAGGGGAGAACCACCGATGGAGAATATGCTTCTCGTCGGACTATCGCGGAAGATGACGCTGGAACGACAGTTGGACGTCGTTGCCAACAACGTCGCCAATATCAACACGACGGGTTTCAAGGCAGACCGGTCGCTGTTCGAGGAATATCTGCGCTCACCGGCGCATGAAGATAATTTCATGCGTGCCGACCGCCGCGTTTCGTTCGTCCATGACCGCGCCACCTTCCACGATTTTGCCGCCGGCCCCTCCGAGCACACCAAGAACCCGCTCGACATTGCGATCGACGGCAAGGCCTTCCTGGTGGTGCAGACGGCCGCCGGCGAGCGCTACACCCGCGACGGCGGCCTGCACATCAACAACCAGGGCCAGCTTGTGACCGCCAGCGGCGATCCGGTGCTGGGCAATTCCGGCCCGATCGTGTTTCAGCCGACCGACAAGCAGATCAACATCGCAGCCGACGGCAACATCACCGTGCTCGAGGGCACCGGCACCACCGACTCGATTCGCGGCAAGCTGCGGCTAGTCTCCTTTGCCGACCCGCAAAAGCTCGTGAAGGAAGGCGGCAACCTCTATTCCGCGGGCCAGGGCATCGCGCCCCAACCCGACACCACCTCGCGGGTGAACCAGGGCTACATCGAGAAGTCGAACGTCAATTCGGTCCACGAAATGAGCCGGCTCATCGAGATCACGCGCACCTACACGCAGATCTCGGCGATGCTGCAACAGCAGCACGACTTGCACCGGACCGCCGTCGAGAAACTCGCCGACGTTCCGGCATAACGCTCAAGGAATAGATCGATGCGCGCACTCTACACAGCAGCGACCGGCATGGCGGCACAGGAACTCAACGTTCAGGTGATCTCCAACAACATCGCCAATATGCGCACCACCGGCTACAAGAAGCAGCGGGCTGCGTTTCAGGATTTGATCTACGACCATGTACGCCGCGTCGGCGCGCAGGCCTCCGACCAGGGCACCATCCTGCCCGTCGGTGTCGACATCGGCGGCGGCGTCAAGACCGTCGGCACGCCGCGCCTGATGGGCCAGGGCACGCTGTCGCCGACCGGCAACGATCTCGACATTGCGATCCGCGGCGAAGGTTTCTTCAAGATCCAGGTGCCCGACGGCACCTATGCCTATACCCGCGACGGCTCGTTCATGATGGATGCGCAAGGCCGCGTCGTCACCGCCCAAGGCAACCCGGTCCAGCCGACAATCAACATCCCGCAGAATTCCTCGGCGATCACCATCAACGCGCAGGGTCAGGTCACCGTGATGCTGCCCGGCTCGACCACGCCGACGCTGGTCGGCCAGATCGGCCTGACGCGCTTCATCAACAAAGCCGGTCTCAACCCGATCGGCGACAATCTGTTCACGGACACCCCGGCCTCCGGCACGCCGCAGGACGGCGTCGCCAACACCGACGGCTTTGGCGACATGCAGCAGGGCAACCTCGAACAGGCCAACGTCGAGGTAGTGACCGAAATCTCCGACCTGATCGCCGCCCAGCGTGCCTATGAGATGAATGCGAAGGTCGTCAGCGCAGCCGACCAGATGCTGCAGTCCACCTCCAACATGTTCCGCTAAAGGACTGGTCATGATCGCTCGCGCCCTCCTCCTGGCCACAGCGCTGATCGCCGCATCGAGCGCGCCCGCGGTCGCACAGACCCAAGACGCTTTCGCGAACCGCAACGTGATCGTCGCGCCCGTGCTGCGCGCCAATGTGCAGGTGTCGGGAGATCTGGTGCGGATCGGCGACGTCATCGACAATGCCGGCAGCGCTGCGCAGATCGCGATCTACCGCGCGCCGGATCTGGGCACCACCGGCTCGCTGCCGGTGGCGCAGGTGCTCAACACCCTTCGCGCCCATCATGTGATCGGCGTCGACACCCGTGATCTCAGGGAAATCTCGGTGACGCGGCTGGCCCGCACGCTCGAACGCAAGGACATCGAGCTGCAGGTCGCGCGCGCGCTGGAGCGCCGCAATGGCCTCGGCGACGCGGCCAACCTGGCGCTGACCTTCGACCGCGATCCCGGCGACGTCCGGCTGGATTCCGGCTTCAGCGGCAGCCCGCAGGCGACGATCGTGCGTTACGACAACCGCAACGGCCGATTCGACGTCACGCTTGAAATCACCAATGAGAATGGCACGGCGCCGGTCAAGCTGCGTTTCACCGGCACGGCGATCGAGACCGTCGAAGCCGCGGTGCTGACGCGTAATATCGAGCGCAATGAAATCCTGAAATCATCCGACGTGGTGGTCGAGCGCCGCCCGAAGGCGGAAGTCGGCACGGATGCCGCCACGCGCGATCGCGCCGTGGGCATGCAGGCGCGCCGCCAGCTCCGCGCCGCCCAGGCGATCAAGACCGCCGATCTCGCCAAGCCTGATCTGGTGCAG
Source organism: Bradyrhizobium sp. CCBAU 051011 (assembly GCF_009930815.1). Taxonomy (NCBI): domain Bacteria; kingdom Pseudomonadati; phylum Pseudomonadota; class Alphaproteobacteria; order Hyphomicrobiales; family Nitrobacteraceae; genus Bradyrhizobium; species Bradyrhizobium sp. CCBAU 051011. Next base: position 8,627,551 of record NZ_CP022222.1, read on the forward strand.
CGCGACCAGAACGTCACGCTGATCTACGAGACGACCGGAATCTATCTCACCATGCGCGGCAAGGCGCTGGACAACGGCACCGAGGGCGACGTCGTCAGCGTCATGAACCTGCAGTCGAAGCGCACGGTGTCCGGCACCGTGATCGGCCGCGGCCAGGTTTCGATTACGCCGGTGGCGGCCCGTCCGGCGCAAACCAGCGACGCCGCCTCCTCGCTCAGCCCTGCCGCTCCCGTCGCGGTCGCCACCGTCAGTTCGCCAGTCGCTCCAAAAGCCGAGTAATGTAAATGTCAGTTCCCCGTCTCAACCGCATCATCCTCACCGGCGCCATGCTGTCGCTGGCCGCCGCCGCGAGCGGTTGTTCCTCGATCGACCGTCTCTCCCAGATCGGCGAGAAGCCGAAGCTGACGGAGATCGAAAACCCGACCACGCAGCCCGGCTACAAGCCGGTGCAGATGCCGATGCCCAAGCCGGAGCAGGCCTCCTACAATGCCAACTCGCTGTGGCGGAACGGCTCACGCGCATTCTTCAAGGATCAGCGCGCGGCACGGATCGGCGATTTGCTGACGGTGACCGTCAACATCACCGACAAGGCCAACCTGTCCAACGAGACCCAGCGCAGCCGCTCCGCCAAGGAAGACTCCGGTATCACCGACTTCATCGGATCCCAGACGATCACGCAGGCAAACAAGATCCTGCCCGGCAAGATTCTGACCACGGATTCGACGTCATCGAGCGACGGCAAGGGATCGGTCAATCGCCAGGAGTCGCTGACCACCAACGTCGCCGCCGTGGTAACGCAGGTGCTGCCGAACGGCAATCTCGTGGTCGAAGGCAAGCAGGAGATCCGCGTCAACTTCGAAATCCGCGAGCTGATTGTCGCCGGCATCGTCCGCCCCGAAGATATCCAGAGCGACAACACCATCGATTCCACCAAGATCGCGCAGGCCCGCATCGCTTATGGCGGCCGCGGCCAGATCACCGACGTGCAGCAACCCCGCTACGGCCAGCAGGTGATGGACGTGCTGCTGCCGTTCTAGTTTTCAATTCCGAGCTCCCACATCTCGTCGCGAACCTAGGCGCGACGGAGATGTTCAACGCGGCCCTCGCCAGCTCCCCTGGCGAGGGCCGCGGTCGTTTCGCCGGAGCCATCAACTCAAGCTCGCCACCGCCGGGCGACACGCGTTCGTCGTCCTCGTGCGACGCCCGCCCGCATAGGAACTGAAGCTTCCGCCCCGCGTTCCTCAGAGCACCAACCTCCGAGGGAGCCGACCATGAGCCGCGGAATGCCATCGATGACTGCCCTTCTCGGGCTGCTCGCCATTGCCGGATATCAGAACCGCGACAAACTGGCAGAACTTCTCAAGGGCGTTGGCAGCGGCCAACCGAATGCAGGCGCCGGACAGCAGCCGCTGGGCGGCTTGCTGGGCAATCTGAGCGGGATATTGGGCGGCGCCGGGGTTGGCGGCCTCCTCAGCGGCGGGATCGGCGAACTACTCGACAGGTTCCAGCAAAACGGCCAGGGCGACAAAGCTGAATCCTGGATCAATCAGGGCCCGAACAAGGATGTCTCGCCGCCGGAATTGAAGCAGGCGATCGGCTCCGACGTTCTGGCACAACTCGAACAGCAGACCGGACTGTCGCAGGAGGAGATCCTGGCAAGATTGTCGCGCGAGCTTCCGGCAGCCGTCGACAAATACACGCCGGACGGCCGTTTGCCCGCAGCATGAATTGATAACGGGATGTCGGGGCAATCAGGAAGGGAGCATCGAGATGGGCATACTTTGGACAATCATCATTGGTTTCATTGCCGGCGTGATTGCCAAGTTCATGATGCCTGGAGACAACGAGCCCTCAGGCTTCATTCTCACCACCATACTGGGCATCGTCGGCGCCTTCGTGGCGACTTATCTCGGCCAAGCGCTCGGATGGTACAGCCCCGGAGAAGGCGCGGGTCTGATCGGTGCGGTAGTCGGCGCCATCATTGTGCTCTTTGTCTACGGTCTCTTCGCCGGCCGGCAACGGCGATCGATCTAAAGAGCTGGACTTATGGTCTGCGTCGGGCCTGGATCGGTGGCGGCGAGATTCTTCGTCCCCTTGCCAAGCTGGACGCCACGCGATGCTCGGAGCGGAGTTAAGCGCCGCTCGCCACTACAGGCGCGCCAACGCAGGTTGCCGAACGGCACATCGCTCGTTCAAAAATCCGGCGCTTCCTCAGCGATCCGCTTCTGGTGGCGCCAATGCTGCCATATGGCCAGCCCGACCGAGGTCGCCGCCGCCAGCAATAGCAGGCCGGAAATCGGCCGCGTCAGGAAGAGCCAGGGATTCGCGTCGGTCATGATCGCACGCACAAGGTTGATCTCGATCTGGTCGCCGAGAATCAGGCCGAGGATCAGGGGCGCTAGCGGAAAGCCGAGCTTGACCAGCACGTAACCGACGACGCCGAACAGTAGCAGCACGTAGACGCTCTGCATGGTGTTGTTAAGCGCGTAGGCGCCGACGACGCAGAGTACGAGCACGACCGGCGCCAGCACCGCCATCGGCACCGACGTCACGCGCAGCATCAGCGGCATCAGCGCGAGGCAGATCAGCAGCATGCAGGGGTGCGCCAGGATGTAGGCGGCATAGATGCCATAGGCGATATCAGGGTTTTGCGAGATGAACAGCGGTCCCGACTGAATGCCGTGGATCGTCATCGCGCCCAGCATCACGGCGGTGACGGCGTCACCGGGGATGCCGAACGCCATGATGGTCATCAGCGAACCGCTGACATTGGCGTTGTTCGAGGCTTCCGAAGCGATGATGCCCTCGGGATGGCCCTTGCCAAAACGATCCGGCGTTTTCGAGAATTTTTTGGCCTGGTCATAGGCCATGACGCTCGATGCGCTGCCGCCGATGGCAGGCAGGATTCCGATGATCAGTCCGACGATCGTTGCCCACGCGAGCAGGAACGGTTGCTTGAAGATTTCCAGGTTCACCTTGAGATGCGAGAAGCGTTCGAGCTTGACCCCGACCAGCGATTCCGCCGCTTGGCCGCGGGGCGAATTCAGCTTCTCCAGATCGGTCATGATCTGCGCGAAAGCGAAAATGCCGATCAGCACGGGGAGGAACGGAAAGCCGCCGCCGATGAACGCCGAGCCGAATGTAAAGCGCGGCACGCTGCCGATCGGATCGTGGCCGACCACTGTTATCAACAACCCGATGGCAGTCGAGATCAGTCCCTTGAGGAGCGAGGATTCGCTGAGACCCGCTACCATCGCCATGGCGAGCACGAACAGCGAGAAGTATTCCCATGGTCCGAATTCCAGCGCGATCGCCGCAAGCGGCCCGGTGAGGAACACCAGGAACAAGGCGCCGAGCAGGCCGCCCCAGACCGAAGCCCAGACGCCGAGCCAGATGGCGCGGCCCGGCTCGCCGTTGCGCGCCATTGGAAAGCCGTCGAACGTGGTGGCGATCGAAGAAGGCGAGCCGGGGATACCAAGCAGACAGCAGGCGATGAGGCCGCCGGTCGATCCGCCGACATAGACGCCGGTCATCGCCGCCAGGCCCGCCAGCGGATCGAGCCCGTAGGTGAACGGCAGCACCACGATGACCGTCATGGTGATGGTGACGCCCGGCAGAGAGCCGCCGATCACGCCGATGAATGTGCCGGCAAACAGCGGCAATAGATATTTCCACTGGGCAATGTTGATGAGGCCGTTCCAGAGTAAATCGAGCATCAGAAGCCCGTCCAGGCGCCGCGTGGCAGCAGCACCAGCAGGTATCGTTCGAAAACGAAGTAGCTCACCATGGCGGTGCCGAGCGCGATCGCGGCGAGTACACCCCATTGCCGCGCCGTTTGCGGCCTGCCCAATGCGGCCTGCAGCGCGCCGACGAACAAGACCGTGGCGACGCGAAATCCCACGAGCGGCAGCAGCACCACATAGGCACCGACGATCGCGAATGCGATCACGACCAGGCGATAACTTCGTCGCGGCGCGTCGCCCGCGCAGGCCGGCGCGCAGCGCTTCAGGAGGTCCTGCAGGACCAGAAGCGCGCTCGCGGCTGCCAGCAACGACAGCACGATGGCGGGGTAAAAGCCCGGTCCGACCGGAACGATAGGAAGGGACGGAAGCTGGAACGACTTGACGAGGAGGAACAGGCTGACCGCGAACAGGATCAGACCGGTAATTCCATCGCGGCCGATACTCATTTTTTGATCAGGCCGAGATCGGTCATGATAACCTTGTTCTCATTGTCGATCTTGGCGAGGAACTGCGCATAGTCGTTGGCATTGAGGAACGCCACGCGGGTGCCCTGCAGCTTCATCGCCTGGGCGAAGCTCGGCTCCCTGGTCGCCTTGGTGCAGGCGTCCTCGAGCTTGGCGCGCAACGGCGCCGGCGTTCCCTTAGGGACGAAGATGCCGCGCGCCACTTCGTACACGATGTTCATGCCGAGTTCCTTGAGCGTCGGCACGTCGGGCGCTTCCGGGTCGCGCTTCTCGCTTGCGATCGCGATGTAGCGCAGCACGCCGGCTTCGACCTTACCCTTCTGCGTCAGGTTGGAGTCTGTGAGGTTGACGTGGCCACCGAGCAGCGCGTTCATCCGCGGAGCCAGGCCGTCATATGACACGAACTTGAATTTCACGCCGGCCGCCTTCTCGATCATTGCCGGGAAGATATGGCTGGTCGAGCCGAGCGTGGCGCCGACCGTGATCTCGCCCGGCCGCCTCTTGGCGTCGTCGGCGAGCTCCTGCCAGTTCTTCCAGGGCGTTTTGGCGCTCGCGGTCAGCACCGAGGGCGTCGCTGAGACCAAGCAGATCGGCTCGAAGTCGCTGTATTTGACGTCACTGATGCCCGCGTAGAACGTCAGATGAATATAGTCGTGCACCGCGTAGACGGTGTAGCCATCGGGCGCCGCAGCCTTGGCCTCGCGCGCGCCGGTGGTGCCGGATACGCCGCTGACATTGGCGACGACCACGGGTTGGCCGATGTGCTTCTGAAGTTCGGCGGCGAACGGCCGAAAGATATTGTCGGTATCGCCGCCCGCGGCCCATGGCACGATCATCTTGATGGGGCGGTCGGGATATTGCGCCATCGCCGGCGCCGCCGATAAAGCAGCCAGCACCCCGGTCAGCGCGGCAGCGCCGGCCATCGTCACCAACGTCCTTGCCATCCGTCGTCTCCCGGTGTCGTCTCTCGTGGGCCTTTCAGGCTCTTTAGAGGATAATAACAGCCGAGCCCCGCAGGGGAAAGCCCTGCGGCGGCTCGCAACCCCGCTACGGCCAGCAGGTGAGGACGTGCTGCTGCCGTTCTAGTTTTCAATTCCGAGCTCCCACATCTCGTTACGACCCGACCCTAGGCGCGACGGAGATGTTCAACGCAGCCTCCGTCAGCTCCCCGGGCGGAGGCCGCGGTCGTTTTTTGACCGGTCACCGCTAAGCCAACGAATGCCTGTCGCGCCGTCCGACTTCAGCGCGGACGACGACGCAAGCGGTTCTTGTCGATGAGCTCGGCGCTGGCGCCGAAATTGCCGTTTTCTGTACAAGAAGCTGTTCGGCCCGAAGCCGCGGCCTGGCATTGTGCGTTGGTCGAGTAGATGCACTCGCCAGTCCCGCCGGCGAAATCGTCACCCTGAATGCAATAACGGTAATCCTTCGCCGAGGCCGCGTTTATGCCCGCTAGGAAGACAATTGCCGATGTCACGAAGGCAACAAATAAGATACGCATGTTTCCCTCCTAAAGCTAACGCGACATTCGTTGCGCCCGATCTCGGAAGCGCCGCGTGAGCTATTTCACACCGACCGTGTCACTGTTGGGTGATGGCGCGATGTAGCTGCGCCTCAGATCTCGTCGCTCCGCGAGCAATTGCCGGAATACTCGACTGGCAGGTGCGCTTGTTCAAAACGTAACGCAGGAACTCCGCTGCTCGCGAGACTCGCATCGCTCATGCGACGATGCGTAGCCTTCCCGTCAGGAACGTTTCCACACGCCCTTCGTTTGCCGTCCATCAATCCCCTGGAGGATAACCATGGCTTTGGAAGCAAACGAAACCGGCAACCTGATCGGCAGCGACAAGGTAGAGGGAACTGCGGTCTATGGCGCCGATCGCAACAAGATCGGCTCGATCGAACGTGTCATGATCGACAAGAAGAGCGGCAGAGTTTCCTACGCCGTGCTGTCTTTCGGCGGCTTTCTCGGCATCGGCGACGATCACTATCCGTTGCCCTGGCAGTCGCTGAAATACGATACCTCGCTCGGCGGCTACGTCACCGGCGTAACGGAAGCCCAGCTCAAGGGCGCGCCGCATTACGGCAACGACAACACGTGGAACTGGAGCGATCCGGTCAGAACGCGCGCTGTCAACGACTATTACGGCGTCGCGATCTGATCGCTGTCACCCCTGCCCTTCAAAAGGCCCGCCTGGATGGGCGGGCCTTTTTGCTGGCAGGCGTGACAGCGAACGCCGGCTCGCATCTTCCTGCGGGTAGAGAACTATTCCGGCTGCTTCGCGTTGGGATCATTCGAAAGGGCAGAACGATGGGAAAATTCTTCTTGATCATTGTCGCTGTAAGCGTCGCAATTTTGCTGGCGACGAGCGCCTATGTCATCAGCCTGTAACCGCGATGCAGTCTGCCGGCAGGCGATCGGAAAGCAACGGCGCGTTTCCCCACCATCGCTCGCGCGCGTCTCGATGGATGCGGCAATCGTCCTCGCCTGGTGGTTCGAGACGGCGCTCACGTCCCCTGACCTCCCCTGACCATGGCAGTTAATGAATTTCATCTTCACGGTCGTTCCCGTCTGGCGCGCACCCCACCAGTCAACGGCGGCTGCCTGCATTACGTTCCTGCACATGGCCGGCCGATACGATTGGTTAACGGACGCTGCCGGCGGCGAGACCGCGTGGTCTGATGCATGCCAATGCATCGAGCGCGATCAGGCTTTCGATTAACCATTAGTTCGCGGGCGATGGCGGCACGACGGGTTTAGTCGCCAAGTGAAGACGACATAAACCGTCAGACCATTGCGTAGAATGCACCGACCGATCCCGGCGGGCCCGTCATGATTACCGTGTGCTTACCGCCGATACACACGGGCTGCGGGTGCTACGAAAGCCGTGCGCTCCTGTGCCCTCTTTCTTTTTTGAGGGAACCGGTTAGCATGCCGCTCGGGAAAAGTGAGCGAACACACACCCAGGTTGTCGTTCGCTCGCGAAGGCAGGGCGCTATTCCGGTGACAGCAGTGATGGAAACGACAGGTCGCGGCGTGCTGGACGCACCGCAAGCGGCGATACTGCTTCTCCTCCTGGCGATCCTTATTCACGCCTCGCCTGCGTTCGCCGAGCCGTGCAGCAGGCCGACGGCGCGCTCCAAGATCGCCGAGACGCTCAAGCTCGCCTCGGATAAGCGGCCGGTCAATCTCACCTTCCGTACCCATGCTGATGGCGTGAAACTGTCGCCCAGTCTCAAGTCGAAATATCCCGACGATATGACCATCATCCTGCAGAATGAATTCGACCAGTTGAACGTCAAGGACGACCGCTTCGAAGTCTTGATGCGGTTCATGGGAAATCCGGAACGGCTCACCGTCCCCTTCAGTGCGATCAAGGCCTTCTGGGACAAGGCCGAGCTGAAGTGTTCCGACAGCTGACGCCTCACTGCGGCGTCGCGCGCCGAATCAGGGCGCAAAGCCCGCTCATCCGCGCGATCGGATGCTCGACAAACAGGCGACAGGATGCGAGCGCGCCCATCAGCGTAGCAGGCGGCGCGGCAGGTTTCAGTTGTGACGCGAGCGTAGCGCCATGCGCATGCCCAAGCGCGCGAGCCGAAAGCGTGAGCGCGTTCAGTCGCCCATCCTGCTGCAGCGGCACGAGCATGGTTCGGACCAGCGCCAGATAAGCTGGCCAGTAGGCGAGATGCCGGTACATGCTCGCAATCAATTGCGGCTTGGTGTCTTCGCCGAATGTATTTAACTCCTCGACCAGCGCGGCCACTTCGGGATCGAGCGCATCCATCGGCGGCAGTTCCGGGATCTTGGTGCCGGATGGTTTTGGCGCGGTCTCGGCGGCCCTCACCGTATCGGCCGGGCGCGGCTCGTAACGCGCCAGCAGCGCCGAGAGCACGACGAGCGCGAGCGCATTGGTATATTGATAGCTGTCGAGCACGTCACGAATCAGCGCGCGTTCGGTCTCGTCGACGCCGGCGGCGAGCAAGGTGTCGGTGGAAAAGCCGGGCCAATCCGGCAGCGCGATCGTTCGCCTGACGGCTTCGGCATGCAACGGCGCATCGCCGAGATAGAGCGGCCGCACCGTGGACCATGTCCATTCCAGCGCGCCCGGCATGGTCGCGAGGTTGCGCCAGATCAGATTGACCACGCTGGTGCCAAGCACTTTGCGGATGTCGGCATAGATCTCGGCGATCTCGCCTCTGGCATCTGATTCGAGAACTGACGGAACGCTTTCAGTCATTACGGATCTATTTAAACGACGCTTTCACCGTGCCCAAACCGTCGAGTTCCATCTCTACGGTATCACCTGCATTGAGCCACACGGTTTTCACGAGGCTCCCGGTCAGCACGATCTGCCCGGCGTGCAATCCCTTGCCCTCCTCGGCGAGATGATTGGCAAGCCAGGCCAGCGCGTTGTGGGGATGGCCGAGCACGTCGGCGCCGCTGCCGCGCCCGGCCTCCTTGCCGTTGACGACGGCGCGGCCTTCGACCTTGAGCAGATCGGGCGCTTTGATACGCGCCACCGCCTTGCCGAGCACGCAGCCGGCGGCGAAGAAATCATCGGCAACAAGCGTCGGCGCGCCCATCGTCTCCCATTTGACGTAGCGGTCGTCGACGATTTCGATCGCGGGGAAATAGGCCTCGATCGCCTCCATCATCCACTCTGCGGTGAACGGAGCTTCCGATGGCGCAAGATTGCGCGCGAGCCGCACTGCGATCTCGCATTCGACACCGACACGGACGTAGTCGCCGTAGCGCAGCCGGGCGCCGCTGTCGTGAACGCCCTTGGCAAACACGCCGCCGGCGCAGGGATGGAGGATGTCGAGATATTCCTGCATCACCGCGCTGGTGCAGCCGATCTTGTAGCCGACCAGGTCGCCTGCCTGCGGCAGCAGCAGGTCGTGGACCGCGCGCTGAATGCGATAGCCTTCCGCCTCGTCGCCGGGCGCAAGCTCAGCGGAAAGCGAGGCCAGCGGCGCGCGGTTGCGACGGGCAGTAGCGATGGTCTGTGCGGCCGCAAGAATGTTGTCCATCAGCGGCGGCTTTCTCTTTTGCAACCCGCAGCGCCAACCGCACCCGGTCAGACGTCAGGTCCCCTACTCGTCGCGATAAACCTTCTCGCGCTTCTCGTGACGTTCCTGCGCTTCCACCGACAGCGTTGCAATGGGGCGAGCCTCCAGCCGCTTGAGCGAGATCGGCTCGCCGGTCTCCTCGCAATAGCCGTAGGTGTTGTCCTCGATGCGTTGCAGCGCGGCGTCGATCTTGGAGATCAATTTGCGCTGGCGGTCGCGGGCGCGCAGTTCGATGGCGCGATCGGTTTCGGAAGAGGCGCGATCAGCGAGATCGGGATGATTGACGTTCTCTTCCTGAAGGGTCTGCAGAGTGATCTTCGATTCCCTCAGGATCTCGTCCTTCCACGCCAGCAGCTTCGCGCGAAAATAATCGCGCTGGCGGTCGTTCATGAAAGGCTCTTTTTCGGAGGGTCGATAATTCTTCAACTTTTCCAAGGCCAGCCCATCTTCACGTGCAAGGCGGGGCGGAAAATTGTCCGTCCGCGCGGGCCTTATATAGCGGCGGGTTGTGACAGACAATATCGTACGTCCCCGTGGGAGTACCGCCCCCAAGGCCTTGCACAGGCAAAGCTATCGGGACGGCCTGCCCTTTAGTAGCCGACCGTGAAGCGCTGGCGGATATGGGCCGGGCGCTCGATTTCGTCGGCGAGTGCAACTGCGAAGTCCTCGAAGGAAATCGAGCTTTTGCCGTCGGCAGCGGTCAAAAGCTGGTCGGTCCCGAGACGGAACTTGCCGGTTCGCTCGCCTGCCACAAACAGGGCCGAGGGCGACAGGAAGGTCCAGTTGAGTTCCTTCTCGGCCCGGAGCCGGTCGAGGAAGGCGGCGCCCTTCTCGGCTTCCGCCTTGTATGCCACGGGAAAACCCGGGGTGGTGACCAGCCGGACGCCCGGGGCCACCTCAAGGCTGCCGGCGCCGCCCACGACGAGGTAGCGACCGACCTTCGATTCCTTCGCGGCGGCGATCAACTTGGCCGGATCGCTGGCCAGAAAGTGGACCGAGCTGATCGCCGCGTCGTGGCCTGCCATCAAACGGGCAAGCCCGGCCTGGTCCATGACGTCGCCCCTGGTCGGCGTGACGCCGGCCTGGGCAGCGACCTTTTCGGGATGGCGGACGATGGCGGTCACGCTATGGCCGCGGCGGGCGAGTTCGGCGGTGATGCGCGAACCGGCGTTGCCGGACGCGCCGATGACGGCGATTTTCATGGAGGTCTCCCTTGCGATACGCGAATTTGGTATCCAATGGTGACTAGATAGCGAAAAGAATGTAGGTGTTAAGAGAGCACTTTTGGGTCACCTGATTACGCCGGAGTAACCGCCGTGAAAGCTGCCAATTCGAAAACCCCGAACGCCTATTCGGCCGAGTGCCCGACGCGCCAGATTCTCGATCGCGTCGGCGACAAATGGGCGGTGTTAATCCTGCTTCTCGTGCGCGACGAGCCGATGCGTTTCAATGCGTTACGCCGCACCATTGAAGGCATCTCGCAGAAGATGCTGAGCCAGGTTCTCAAATCGCTTGAACGCGACGGATTGATCAGACGCCGCGCGATCGCGACCGTGCCGGTGACCGTCGAGTATTCGATCACGCCGCTCGGCGCGACGCTGGCCGACGCGGTCGATCCGTTGCGGGAGTGGGCAGAGAAGAATCTGAAGGAGGTATTGAACGCGCAGCGCCGTTACGACGCGGCGCGCAAGGATATCGCGGCGTAAACTTAGGACCGCCCGGCCTTGGCGAGTTCGACTTCAACCCGCAATTCGATCTCGGCCAATACCGCGTCGAGGCCGGGATCGCCGGAGGAGGACTTCAGATTGGCCGCAGCGTCACGCAACCGGTTCACCGTGGAAGCGTCGAGGTTGCCGGAGAGCAATCCGAGCTTAAGTTCGTCGAGCACGTCGAGCGCGCCCCTGCCCTTCGCCACCGACCGCTTGCGGCGCTCGGTCGGATCTTCGACGCCCTGCAGCGCGAGCAGCGCATCGATGTTGCCGGCGGCCTTGGGTGCTGTGGCCGAGCGCGGCTCTTCGGGCGTAGCCGGCGTTTCCGGCAGCGAGAAGCCGGTCGAACTGGTTCGTCGCGTGTGGCTCGCGGGCGATCCAAGCGTGGTGCCGTTCGGTCCGTAGATGCGCATCGTGGTGATCTCGCCGTGAGAGTCGGAAGGACCTTCGCCTTCCTATGGTTAATGACGCGTAAACGGCCCGGCAAAATCTGCCGACATGCGGCAGTTTCGCCCATCGTGGTGAAGCCGCCGTGGCCTCGCGCTTCCAGCGAACATTCAGCGATATCAAGGCATTGCTTCGAAAACGCGACATGGCACGGCGCTCGCATAGTTAATGGTGGGACCGCCGTCATGGGAGTGGCGCCTGCGGTCCAGTGGAAGTTCTCGAGGGGAGCACAGGATGCCCGGCATCCGTTCGGCAAGACTGATTTGGATGGCCTGCGCCGCGCTGCTGGCGCTATCGCCCTCGTCCGCGGGCGCGACGTCGCGGATCAAGGACCTCGCCAACATCGAAGGCGTGCGGCAGAACCAGTTGATCGGCTACGGCCTCGTCGTCGGTCTCAACGGCACCGGCGACACGCTGAACAACATTCCCTTCACCAAGCAGTCGCTGCAGGCAATGCTGGAGCGCATGGGCGTCAACATCCGCGGCGCCACCATCCGCACCGGCAACGTCGCCGCCGTCATGGTCACCGGCAATTTGCCGGCCTTCGGCACCCAGGGCACGCGGATGGACGTCACCGTCTCCGCCCTCGGCGATGCCAAGAACCTGCAGGGCGGCACCCTGCTCGTCACTCCCCTGCTCGGCGCCGACGGCAACGTCTATGCGGTCGCCCAGGGCTCGCTGGCAATTTCCGGCTTCCAGGCCGAAGGCGAAGCCGCCAAAATCACGCGCGGCGTGCCGACCAACGGCCGGATCCCCAACGGCGCCATCATCGAGCGCGAGATCGAGTTCGCGCTCAATCGCCTGCCCAATGTGCGGCTAGCGCTGCGCAACGCCGATTTCACCACCGCCAAGCGCATTGCCGCCGCAGTCAACGATTTCCTCGGCGTCAAGACTGCCGAACCGATCGATCCTTCCACCGTGCAGCTTTCGATCCCCGCCGAGTTCAAGGGCAACGTCGTCGCCTTCCTAACCGAGATCGAGCAATTGCAGGTCGATCCGGATCTCGCCGCCAAGATCGTGATCGACGAGCGTTCGGGCATCATCGTGATGGGCCGCGACGTTCGCGTCGCCACCGTCGCAGTGGCGCAGGGCAATCTCACCGTCTCGATTTCGGAGAGCCCGCAAGTCAGCCAGCCCAATCCGCTGTCGCGCGGCCGAACCGTGGTGACTCCCCGCACCGGCGTCAGCGTTTCCGAAGACGGCAAGAAGTTTGCGGTCGTGAAAGACGGCGTCTCGCTGCAGCAGTTGGTCGACGGTCTCAACGGCCTCGGCATCGGCCCGCGCGACCTCATCAGCATCCTGCAGGCGATCAAGGCCGCCGGCGCGATCCAGGCCGACATCGAGGTGATGTGATGGACGCGAGCCTTATCAATGGCATCGGCGCATACTCGAAGAAAAAGACTTCGCTGATCAACGGCCGCAACGACCCGCAGCTCGCCGACGCGCTCAAGAAAATTTCGCCCGAAGCGCAGAAAAAGACGCGCGCCAAGGCCGAAGAGTTCGAGTCGATGTTCCTCAATTCGATGTTTTCCCAGATGACCACCGGCGTCAAAGGCAAAGGGCCGTTCGGTGACACGCCCGGCACCGGCGTCTGGCGTTCGATGCTGACGGACGAATACTCGAAGTCCTTCGCCAAGTCCGGCGGCATCGGCATTTCCAACGACGTCTTCCGCACCTTGATCCTGCAGCAAGCCAATCGCGCCGGCTGATCCAAAAGGAAATTCGACATGAATCAGCGTCCTCAGGCTAGGCCCGCACAGTCACCAGCACCGGCACCGGCACGATCGATCTCGACGCCGGCCGAGGCGCGCAAGCTCGCCGAAGAACTGATGGAGGTGATGAGCGCTTTGCTCGGCATCATCGAACGTGAGACCGAACTGGTGCGCGCCGGGAACGTGCGCGAGGCGATGCAGTTGGAAGAGCAGAAAGGCGAGCTGTCGCGCCGCTACATGGTCGCGGTCGAAAACCTGAAGAACGCGCAAAGATATCTGGCGCAGGTATCGCCGGAATTGCTGACCACCCTGCGCCGCCATCACGACACTTTCCGCGCGATGCTGCAGATCAATCTCACCGTGCTGGCGACCGCGCACGCGGTGTCCGAAGGCATCGTGCGCGGCGTCAACACCGAAATCCAGCGCAAGAACATTCCGAGCACCTATACGGCTTCGGGACAACGTGCTGCGCCCGGACCACGCAATATCACGCCGCTCTCGGTCAGCCGTTCGCTATAAGAGAATCCCTTTTGGTTCTCTACAATTTTCATTAAATTTGCGCGGCCGCATCAGAGCGGGATTCAGCGTATTCCCTAACGCCGTGTTGAGGGGTGCCCGGCTATATTGCAACCGATGAGGGGTTGGATTTGACTCGCAGCAAGCCCGGAGGCTGCCATGAGTACAGATTTCAACATCAAACCGGTGGGGGCACCGGTTGCCGCGCCGATCGTTCAGCATGTGAGCGAGGCGGCACAACGTGCGGTCGCGACCGAATTGCCGGCGAGCCAGAGCGTCTCGGCAGTCGATTCAAGCGCGCGCGCCGGCACCGATTCCGCGGCGGTCCGCGTCTCGATTTCGAATGCCAATCCTTCGGTGTCGAACAATGTGGTGATCGATCGCGACGCCCGCGCTGTCGTCTATCAGGTCATCGACGTCAGGACGAGCCAGGTGGTGAAGCAGTTTCCGGAGGAAGCGGTGCTGCGCCGCCGCGCCTATTTCCACACCCTCGACCTGACCAAGGATGCGCCGCAGCGCCTTCGCGCCACCGACCGCAAGGCTTAGGACGAGTAGCGGCTGAGCTTAGCTCGAGCGTGATGCGTAGGCTTGGTCGAGATAAGTCTGGCCGCTCGATGGATCGGTGACGACGTTCTTGATCTGCGCTTTCCCAAGGGCGGTCAGCGTGAACTTGGTGTCGCCGATCCGAAACGAATTGTCCTTGATCAGCACTTCCTGGAATTTGTTGGTGCCGCCGCTCTGGTACTGCACCTTGGCGCGGAAGCCCGTGACGTTAGAGACCGAGATCTTGAACGTCTTCTGGTCCGCATATTTTCCCGTCCAACTACCTTCATAGAGATTGGGATCGACCGCCACGTACGGAGTCTTGGACGGGACGGTCATTCCCACCGTCTTGTAATTGGCTGAGATGATATTCCAGAGGTCAGCCATCTTGCGAACCGGTTAGCCGCGACCGGCCAGGCCAGCGGCGAGATTGCAGTTGATATCGATCAGCGACTTCAGCTTGGCTGGGTCCGGATTCAACTGCATGTCTACCGTCTGCTTCATGACGAACACGCCGATGTTGGCGATGTTCTGACGCACCTCGATCGACTGCGGGTTTTCGTCGGCCTGCGCCGCGCTCATGAAGATCGACCAGAGCCGGCGATTGAACAGCAGCGCGTTCTCCATGGCCTTGCCTGGACCCGCCCAGTTGGTCTGGACCTCCTGGAGCTGTCGTGCGGCCTTCAGCAGCGCCTGCGCCTCGATTTCACGGGGGGACGACGTAGTTTGCGACGTGCGAGCGTAGGCTTGGGCTGCATTAGACATTCACTAACCTCTGTGAGAGCGGTTCGCAGGACGACCGCGGAGAATTCAGGAAAACTGCCCAACTTTCATACAGGTAGCGCGTTTAAATATGGTTAGCGAAGGTTACCGATTGTGTCAGAAGCCCGACGAAATCCATATTTTCACCACCATGCCCGCCATCGGTTCTGATGGAATTAAGATCGCAAACCAAATTTTCCTGAAGAAGCTTTTTCTTTGTGCGGCCGATTCTCGCCGCTCGCTCGCGAAAGAAAAACGGCGGGGTTTCCCCCGCCGTTTTGAAGTTCTGCGTCGCTGCCGTGATTAGCGCAGGAGCTGCAGCACGCTCTGCTGGCTCTGGTTGGCCAGCGCCAGCGCGGACACCGCGATCGACTGACGGGTCGACAGCGCCTGGCTGTTCGCCGCTTCCTCGTTGGTGTCGGCCAGCGTCAGGTTCGACGAGCCGGTCTGCAGCACGTTGATCAGGTTCTTCGAGAAGTCCTGACGGATCTGCACGATCGACAGGTTCGAACCGAAGGCCGAAGCCTGCGAGCGAAGCGTAGTCGATGCGCCGTTCAGCGCCGTCACGATGTCGTTGATCGCAGCGTTGTCCTTGAAGGCGCCCGAACTCAGGACGTCGAGGCCGAGGCCGGCCGGGTTGAAGTTCACACCCTGGATGCTCAGCGTGGACTTGCCGGTTTCGTTGAACGTCAGCTTGAGAGTGTCACCCCCGAGCAGGTTGATGCCGTTGAAGGACGCATCCTGCGCGGTGGTGGTGATCTGATTGATGATGTTGTTGTACTGGATGACCAGGTTGTCACGGGTCAGTTTGGCATCTGGATCAACAACCGGAGCCGGAGCCGTGGTGCCGGCGGCGAACGCCTGGCCGGCGCCAACCGCGGAACCGGTGATCGCACCGATCGTGGCCGAAGCCGCTTCGTTCGTCGTGGTGATCGTCAGCTTGCCGGACACGAAAGTGGCCTGCAGGTTGTTGGCGGCGAGAGCCTCGTTCAGCTCGTTTAGCGAGGAGACACGGCCGGGAGCCTCGCCGAACACGATGTCGGTGGCAACACCGCCGCCGGTCGCAGCGATCCTCAGGGTCTTGCCTTCTAGCACGCCCGGGACTTCCGTGCGAGCCTGCGTCACGCCGCCTGGCAGACCGAGCGCGGTGAGAGCTGCAGCGTTGCTGCTGGTCAGCGTCAGGTCGCTCAGCGTACCGGTGTTCAGCGTGATCTGGCCGCCGGTGATCGTCGAGGCCGTCGACGAGCCGGTCAGACCGTCGATCTTCGCCAGCAGGCCGGTGACGTCGCTGTCGATCTTGATTTGGTTCGGATCGTTGCCGATCGTGTTCGCGGCCACGAAGGTCAGCGTCCTGCCGTTGACGGTGATGGTGTCACCGACCGCGAAGGCGTTCGACAGCGAAGGAGCCGTGCCGTCGCCGACGCTCAGCTTGGTGGTACCGGCCAGAGCACCGGCCGTCAGGGCGCCACCGCCACGAGTGGCGGTGCTTTGAGCGACAGTGTTGATTTCGAGCGCGACGGCCGCGGTACCGGTCACGACGAGGTCGGCGGCCGTACCGGACCTCAGGGTGATGATGCCGCCCGTTGCTGTCGAGGCGTTGGCCGGGGTCGTGTTGCCCGACAGGGAGTCGATCGCTGTCATCAAATCGCTCAGCGAGGTATCGACACCCATCGTATAGGCGTTGCCCGAACCGACGAGGCCATTCGCGCCCGCCTGGAACGTGATCGTCTTGCCGTTGACGACCAGCGTGTCGTTAGCAGCAACCGCAACGGTGAGTTGGGACAGCAGCGACGAGGGGGTCGCGTTGACCGGGCCGGCCGTCTGGAGCTGGCCGCCCGGGGTAGTTACCGTGGTGCTGGTATACGCACCGCGCTGCGGAGCTGAAGCACCGGTGAACGTGGCGTTGGTCGGTGCCTGATCGGCGACCAGATTGTCGGCCGTTGCGCCGTCGATCA
The DNA here is from genome assembly GCF_009930815.1 of Bradyrhizobium sp. CCBAU 051011. NCBI lineage: Bacteria > Pseudomonadati > Pseudomonadota > Alphaproteobacteria > Hyphomicrobiales > Nitrobacteraceae > Bradyrhizobium > Bradyrhizobium sp. CCBAU 051011. Next base: position 8,644,469 of record NZ_CP022222.1, read on the forward strand.
CGACGGATGTGAACGACGACTTGGTCGAGTAACCGACCGTCGTCTGCAGCGCCTGATTGGCGACAGATTTGGCGGAGTCAACGAGCTTCTGCAGCGAGGTGATGCCGGTGTTGGCGGCCTGCAGGACCTGCACGCCGTTGCCGATGCCGTCGAGCAGATTGTTGATGTCGCCGGCGCGCGCATCGAGCGAAGCCGCGGTGAAGTAGTTGGTGGGGTTATCGAGGGCCGTGTTGACCTTCTTGCCGGTGGCAAGGCGATTCTGCGTGGTGGCGAGCAGATCGGCGGTCGACTGCAGCGAGAGGAGGTTCTGGCGAACCGAAGCCGAGAGAACAATACCGGACATCTTTCATACCTTTCTGGTGTGAAATAAAGAACGAGCCATGATTCCCAACCTCTCGATTGGGCGACGGCTCACTCTGAAACCAAGTCTCTAAGAAAAAATGAATTTGGTCGGATAAGGAGCGCCGGAAGACGTCGAAATTGAAATTAGTTCGGCGCGCGAACGGGCTTCCGTATTCTTACTGGTGAGACGCGGAAAAGCCCCGTCAAATGGGCACAACTCGCATCTTCACCATTGGTTAACCATCATCGGGAAGGATGCCGAATCAGCCGGCGGGCACGACAACGCGCGAAAAGCGCCAATGGGAGAACAGGCATGGCCTTGAAAGTCGAGCTCAAACCGCACGAGCGAATCATCATCGGCGCCTGCGTGGTCACCAACACCGATCAGCGCGCCAGGCTGTTGATCGACGGTGACAGGATTCCAATCCTGCGCGAGAAGGACATTCTCACCCCGGAGACCGCCGATACGCCGGCCAAGCTGGTCTATCTTGCGGTGCAGCTCATGTACCTGTCGCCGGACCCGATGGCCCACCACCCGACCTATTTCAGCCTGGTCCGCGACATCCTCACGACAATGCCGAGTGCATGGCCTTTCATCGAGGGCATCAACAACTTCACCCTAAACGGCGATCTCTATCATGCGCTCAAGGAAGCGAAGAAATTGATCGGCCATGAGGAGCAGATCCTGGAAAACGCCCGGAAAATGCAATCGCTCGACCAGCCCGATCGCAAGTCAGCATAATCGTCACTCGCATCTCAAAAGAAAAAGGCCTCCGTAAGGAGGCTTTTGTCGTTGGAGTGAACCGGCGCGCGATCAGATCGGCAGGAACTTGGTCAACGTGGTCTGGTAGAGCATCGACGTGGTTTGATACGAGGCCTGCAGACTGGTCTGCAGTGCCAGGATCTTGGTCGCCACCTCGTCCTGGTTGATGCCTTCGATCTGGTCGAGCATGGTCTGCGCCATGCCCTTGAGCTGGGTCTGGCGGTCGGTCGAAGCCTTGATGGCGTTCTGCGCGCCGGCGAACTCCGCCTGCATGTCCTGAATCGATTGCTGACCGTTCTGCGGCGCCAGGTTCGCCGAAATCCGCTGCTGCAGCGCGTTCACCTGCGCCTTCGAGTTCGGATTGGCGGCATTGGTCGTGACCGCGGAATACACCGCGATGTTCTGCAACTGATAGCGCAGCGCCTGCTCGTTGGCGCGCGCGCCATACTGCACCGTGATCGACTGGTCGATGCGCGCGATCGCGGTGCCGCGTGCCGGATCATTACCGACTTCGCCCGTGTACCAAGAGACGGTGTTGGCGGATGTGCCGCCGATCAGATTGGTGGCCGTGGCAAAAGGAGGGCCGTTGACACGCAGCGGCGCCGGATTTGCGCTCGCAGCGGCGCTGAAGCCCAGTGCTGCGAACGCGGCCGCGTTCGAACTTGAAACCGTCAGGCTCGCGCCGTCAGCGCCGTGCAGCGCAATCACGCCGCCAGTGACGGTCGACGGCGTCGTGGCGCCGGAGATCGAATCGATCTTGGCCAGCAAGGCCTGAACATTGTCGGTGATGTTGAGCTGGTTGCCGGTCGCGCCCGACGCGACGAAGGTGATGGGTGTACCGTTGACCGTGATGGTGTCGCCGGCCGCAAAGCTCGCAGCCAGCGAATCCGTTCCCGCCGCGCCGGACAGCAGCGTGGCGCCGGTGATCGGCGCCGGCACCGCGGCCTGATTGTTGACCGCACTTCCCGTAACCGTCGCGGACGGATTGAAGAAATTGTCTGATGCCGCAATGGCGGACGCGGCAACCAGCGAGGTGTCGCTCAACGTCTGGATCGAAGACGTCAATGCAGCCTGCAGGTTCGCGGTGGTTGCGACCGTATCAGCGCCGATCAGGAACGAACCCGCAGGCGGCGGATTGGTGGTCGTCGCGGTCAGCGCGATCGACTCGGTGGTGCCATCGGGCAGATTGAAGCTGAACGTGATCTTGTCGCCATTGTTCGGATTGACGGCGCCGAGATCGACGGTGACGGCCGGCGGCACGCCGGTCGGCTGCGTCACGGTCGCTCCCGTCAGCGATGAGCTGATCGGACCAAGCTTCAGCCCGAATGACGAACCATCCTCGGCCAGGCTGGTCACCGTGGTCGTCAACGGCGGCGAGGCGACCGTCAGATGCGCCATGTTGCTGACGCCCTGATCGGCCTGGCGGCGTTCGTTGATCAATTGCTTCAACCCGGCCTGGGTTCCCACGCCGTCGAGCATGACGTCCGCCGGCACCGTCGCTGATGTGTCGGTGGTGCGTCCGGAAAACAGATAGCGGTCACCGGTCTGGCTGTTGAGCAGCGACACCGCATTCGAGAACGCCGCCTGCGCCGTGATCTGACCGGAGGTCTGACCGTTGTCGTTGAGCACGATGGTCGACGTACTGGCCGCTTTCTTTACCGACGTGCCGATGTCGGTCAATCCCTGCAGCGCAAGGTTGACGACGTTGAGCCTGGTATTGACGTTGGTCGCGGTATCCTTGAACGCATCGATGCTGCTGACTTGTGCGCGCAAACTAAGCGCAAAGCCGCGATTGGCGCCCTGCCCCGCATAGGTCGTCGAGACCCGGCCGCTGGCGAGCTGCTGCGTCAGGTCATCGAGTTGCTTGCGGATATTGAGGATCGAGGTCCCGATATAGGATGTTCTGCCGTTAACGCCATCGATCGACATGAAACCCTCACATGGCCTGGATCAGCGTGTCGTACATCTGCTTGATGGACGACATGACGCGCGCATTGGCGGAATAGGCGTTCTGCAGCGCGAGCAGATGCGCCATCTCGTCGTCGATATTGACGCCCGAGGCATCGGTCACCTTCTTCTGCAGGGTATTCAACACCACGGACTGACCATCGGCGAGTTGCTTGGCGGCGGTTGCGGCCTCGCCCTGCTGGCTGATGAACTGCTTGGCGAAGTTGGTCAGCGTGCCGGTGAAGGGAGCGCCGGTGGTCCCGATGCCGGTCTGCGGCGAATAGCGATAGTTCCCCGACTGCAGTTGCGTGAGAACGAAGTCGGCGCGCGTGGTGTCGCCCGAAGGCGTCAACGGGCTGGTGGAAAACACGACGGTGCGCGAGGGATCGCCGAGCAGCCCTAGATTGACGCTGATACGGCCGGCGAGACCTGTCTGCTGCGAACCATTGGCGGTGATCGCACCGGAAAAGAGACCACCATTATCCGTGAACAGTGGAAGCTGTGGGTTGCCGCTGGTGAGCGACGACATGGTCGTGGTGACCGACGCCGCCAGCACGTCCGAGCGATTTGGCGCGCCATCATCGAGCACGCGCAGGGTCGATCCCGACGGGTTTGAGAACTGCAGATCGCTCGCCCCTAGCGCGGCGTTGAGCTGGGAGACTACCGATGCCATGCCGCCGGAAAAATCGATGCCGAGCACCTCATCGTTCGGATCGAGCGTCGCGGTATTGCTCAGCGGCAGCACGCTCGGATCGTCGACGCGCACGATCGAGAGATTGCGCGTGACGCCGGTGGTGTTGTCCTTGTAGCTGACGTGGATGACGTTGCCGGATTGCAGGCCCGTGAGGTCGAGATCGTAGCCGGCCTGCGGCAACGCGGACGCCGGAGTAGCCGTGCCGGCCGTCGTCTTGTCCGACAGTGCGCTCGCCATCGACGCCGCAAACTGGTCGATCTGCGCCTGCGCCTTCACCAGCGTGTTGTCGCGCAGTTCGAGATAGGCAGCGATCTTGCCGGAACGGATCGAGTTGGTCGACACCAGATCGTAGCTGCCGCCGTGCGGGAAATTGATCGTGATGGTGCCGACGTTGTTCTTGGTCGGATCGGAATTGTACAGCGTGTTGGGCGTCATCGTGCCCTGAGGATTGAAGCTTAGCTGCGCAGCCTCGGTCCCCACCAGTTGCACGCCGGAGTTCGTGAATACCGTCACCTGATTGAGGTCGTTGACGACCGTCCTGATGTCCATCAGGCTCGATAATTGCGTGATGTATTGATCGCGCTGATCCAGCAGCGAGGCCGTCGCCGCGTCGGTCTTGCCGTTGTTCTGGAGCTGATTGTTGATGAACGCGATCTGGGCCATCGCGTTGTTTGCCGTAACAATGGAGTCGTTGATGCCCATCTCGGCATTGGCGCGCAGGCTCTGAATCCCCTGCGTCGCCGCATTGAGCGTCTGCGCCATCGTCTGCGCGGCGCTGACGGCGCCGATCCGCGCCGACTGCGAGTCCGGGCTGGTCGACAGGCCCTGAAACGCGGTCAGCAGCTTGTTGAACGAGTCCTCGATGGTGCCGGTTTCGGCCGGATTTCCGTAAACGTTCTGCAAATTTTGGAGAAAGGTCGAACGGATATCGGCGTAGGCCGCGCCCGAAGTTTCCGTGCGCAATTGGGCCTGCAGATATTGATCGAGCTGCCGGTCGACGCCGTGGAGCAGAACGCTCGAGCCGTAGTCGCCGGTCACGCCGGCGGACTGGATGATCGACTTCCTGACGTAACCAGGCGTTTCCGCGTTGGCGACGTTCGATCCGACCAGCGAGATCGCGGCTTGCGTCGCGCGCAGGCCGGACATTGCGGTGGAGAGAGCTTGACTCAAACCCATGACTAATTGCCCATCTCAAATCGCATCGCGAACGGCTCGTCGCGCGATCAGCGCAGCACGTTCAGGAGATCCTGCACCATCGTGTTGGAAGTCGTGATCACCTTGGTGTTGGCCGAGTAAGCCTGCTGGGTGACGATCAGCTTGGTGAACTCGTCGGCGATATCGGTGTTGGATCCCTCTAGCGACGAGCCGACGATGGTTCCGGCCTTGCCGAACAGCGCCTGTCCGGATCCGTCGGTGACCTCGAACGCACCGCCGTTGACGCGCTTGAGGAAGTTGGTGCCGTTGAAGGTAGCGACCGAGATTTCGGCGAGGTCGAGGTTGCGGCCGTTGGAATAGTTGCCGACGATTCGGCCGTTGGTGCCGACGCCGACGGACTGCAACTGGCCGGCCGGGAAGCCGTCCTGCTGGATCTGGTTGACCTGCACGTTGCCATTGGCGTCCGCGAATTGGGTGACGCCGCCGGTGCCGAAGTTGATGACGGGGCTGCCCAGCGAGACGCCGTTGACGACGGCATTGGTGAGCTCCACGGAGGGAATCGCCGGCGTCATCTGGCCCGAGGCGGAGAAGGTAAAATTGGTGTTGACGTTTTGCCACGCGACCTGGGTACCGGTTGCGTTGGGGTTGACCTGGTAGAACAGGTTCCAGGTATCGGTATGGCCCGCGCCGAGCGTGGCGCTGTCGACCTTGGCCCAGCGGAACTGCAGGTTCACCGGCGCGCCCGAGACGTCGTAGGTCGTGACCGCACCTCCCGCTATCGACTCGGCGAGGAACGTCGAATTGTCGTTGCCGACGACCTGGCCGGTGCCGACGCCGCCGCCGCCGCCGCGCGTCGCCGTCACGGTGCCGGTAAAGCCGAGCGCAGCCCAAGCTGAGGTGTTCGAACTGGAGACCGAGAGATTGGCTGTGGTGCCGGAATGCAGCGTGATCGAGCCCGAGGCGATCGTGGACGCGACTGACGTTCCCTGGAGCGCGTCGATCTTGCCCAGCAAGGTTCCGATGTTGTCGTCGACGTTGATCTGGTTGGCGCCGACGGCGGTGCCCGACGCCATGAAGGTGAGGGTTTGGCCGTTGACCGTGATGGTGTCGCCCGCGAGGAAATTGGTGGAGATCGAGTTGGTGCCGGCCGCGCCGTTGAGCAGGGTTGCGGCGGTGTTCGCAACCGACGGCGTCGCTTTGTTGTTCTGAGTGGTGCCGCTTCTGGAGGCGTCGGTAAAGGGCGCCGCAGGCGTGCCGAGCGCCAGCGGATTACGTCCGGCACTGTATGATCCGGGCACGATCAATTCCGATCCGGGAACGGAAACGTCGTGCTTGGTCGTCAGCGGATAGCTGGCGAGGTTGGCGCGATAGTCGATCCTGGTGGTTTGCTGCGCCGGCAAGAAGTCGTTCTGGAATCGGAGGACCTGTGGCGAACTGCCTGATGGGTTGCCGGTGGTCGGGTCGATCGGAACGCCCTGCAGATAATAGCCGGCGCCGTTGACGAGATAGCCGCTCTTGTCGAGCTGGAAGTCGCCGCGGCGGGTGTAGCGGTCGACGCCGTCGAACACCGGCGTGCCGTCGGTGAAGTTGCCCGGCTTTTGCACCGCGAAGAAGCCGTTGCCGTTGATCGCCATGAAGGTCGCGACCGAAGCCGTCTGCACGTCGCCCTGCACCGAGTTGGTGGAGCGGGATTGCGTGGTGACGCCACCCGCGAGCTGCGCGGTCGCTGAGGTCTGCGGAATCAGATCGAGGAAGGAGGTGTCGACGCGCTTGAACGCCGTGGTCTGCGAGTTGGCGATGTTACCCGAGACGTTTTCCAGCGCGTAGGAGTTGGCGCGGAGGCCGCCGACCGCGGTGGTGAGAGCGCCGAAGATACCCATGACATTTTCTCCAAATTCGATCCGGGCGGCTCGCCGGTGCAGGCCGCGTCGGGAGAAGATGTCGCAAGCGTCGTGCCAAACAGGAAAACTACGATAAATCAACGCCTTAAATAAAAAGCCCCGGTCCAGAGACCGGGGCACATTTGCCGGGCGGGCAACAATTGCCGGGCACAAGCCTTACGAGGCCGAGGGCCCCGCCGGGTGAAACACCATGCCAAATCCATCGATGCAATAGCGTAGTCCGGTCGGCTTCGGCCCGTCGTCGAAGACATGACCGAGGTGGCCGCCGCAGCGGCGGCAATGCACTTCGGTGCGCAGCATGCCGAAGGTGCGGTCCTCGGTCTTGCCCAGAGCGTTGTCGAGCGGCTGCCAGAAACTCGGCCAGCCGGTGCCGCTGTCGTATTTTGTGTCCGAGGAGAACAGCGGCAGATCGCAGCCGGCGCAGGCAAAAATGCCCTTGCGTTTTTCCTTCAGGAGCGGGCTCGAGCCCGGCCGCTCGGTGCCGTGCTTGCGCAGGATTTCATATTGCTGCGGCGTGAGCTGTGCGCGCCATTCGGCGTCGGTCTTTTCCACCTCGAATTTCTCCGCGGCTTGCGCCGGCGTGGTACGCAGCCAGCGGAAAGCAGCCAGGCCAAACAGGCCGGCTACGGATGCGAGCAGGATACGGCGGTCGAACATGGCAATCTCCGTGCGTAGCGGACGTAACGGTTCGCCATCAAATACGGACCCGGTCCGCCGACGTTACATTGATCCGTCCCGAATTTTCTCACTTTCCTGCGAGGAGACGACGGGCATCCCGCCGTCCTGCGGGTCCGCCGGCCGCGGCGGCTGCGGCCGCACCGGGCGTGGCGCGCCTGGCGACGGACGGTGCGGTGGCCTGGTTCCGGCCTGCCGGTTGGCCTCCGCCAGCCGCGCCTCACGTACGCGTTCCCGGACACGGGCGCCCTCGCGGTAACGGGCCAGCGCGCCCGCCGCGGCGGCTTGGCCCCGCCCCCACAGGCCGATCAGATGGCCGGCGGCACGACCGGTGGCACCGCCCGCCCAGACCAGTTCGAACGGCGAGAACAATCTCCAGCGGTCCTCACCCCACAGGATGCTGCGCGCGATCACCTGCCCTGCCATCGCCGAAGTGTTCAGTCCCTGCCGACCGAAGCCGCTGGCGACCCACAGTCCTTTGCGGAGTTGGCCGATCTGCGGCATGCCGTGCACGGTCACTCCGACCGCACCGCCGAACACGTCCGATATCGGGACTTTGCCGAGCTTGGGGAAAACAGTCGCAATGCGGCGCTGGATGGCCGGGCCAAAGCGGTGCGGCCGCGCGTCCCACGTGGTTTCCGGGCTGGCCCACATCAGCCGATCGCCGTCGACGATCCGGAAATGATCGATGCCGTCGCTATCGGTCACCGATCCCCTGAATGCGATCACTTCGCCAAGCCGCTCGCCGAGCGGCTCCGTCACCGCGGCATAGCGCCAGACCGGCAGCAACGTCTCCGACAAGCGGCGCAAGGGAGCGCCGAGGTGAACGTTGCCGGCCAGCACGATATGCGAGGCGCGCAGCCGTGCCGAGGGCGTCACGATGCGCTTGCGAATGCCGGACGGATCGATGCTGACCACGGGCGTATCCTCGAAGATGCGCGCGCCCGCCCGCCTCGCCTGCGCGGCGAGGCCGTGGATGTATTTGCGGCCGTCGATCTGGAACGCGCGCGGATAGTAAATACCGTGGAAATAACGCCTGGTCCCGAGTTGATCGCGAACGCGATCGACCTGCCACCCCTCGACCTCGGTCTCGAAATCCTCACTCAGCATCTGCAGCCGGCTGATCAGCGTTTCGCCGGCGTCGACATTGGAGACCTCCAGCGCACCCTCGCTCAGCGCAATGCCCGGCATCGCCTCTTCAGTCGCGGCAGCGCGAACGTAATCAGCGCCCTCCTTCGACATCGCCCACAATTCGCGCGCGTCCTCGAGGCCGATGCGCTCGATCAGGTCGCCGATCGGAAGACTGTAGCCCGGCATCACCGTGCCGAGCTGATGACCGGACGCATTCCAGCCGACATGCCGTCCCTCGAGCACGGCGACGCTGGCGCCGAGCCGTGCGGCCTCCAGCGCTACGGTGAGACCGGCAAGGCCGGCTCCCACCACGCAAATGTCAACATCGAGGTCGAAGGAGAGGCGCGAGCGAAAAGGCGCGTCGTCGTCGGGGCCGTTGGTCGCACTTGTGAAAGTCTCGGGCATAGCGTTTCTTAACGGACCGCTGCGGCGCTTGTCACCTTATCCGAGACATGAGCTTGTAGATTAGTCCAGACTAAGACCGAATCGAGATTGCGCCCATGCGCCGTTTGATGCTGCTGCGTCACGCCAAGACCGAACATGACGCGCCTTCGGGCCATGACCAGGACCGCCGTCTCGACGAGCGCGGGCGGCTGGATGCCGCCGCCATTGGAACCTGGATCGGCCAACATCCGCCGCTCCCCGATGCCATTCTGGTTTCCACCGCAGTGCGGGCGCGGCAGACCTGGGAGATCGCACGCGATGCGATCAAGGATGCAGTGCGGGAACGGCATCGGCAGCCGCAGGTCGAACTGCTCGACGAACTGTACGGCGCCGAGCCGGCACAGCTTCTGCAGATCATCCGCATGGCGGAGGTCACCGACCCCGCGCGGCTGATGCTGATCGGTCACAATCCCGGCATGCATGAGCTGGCGCTGATGCTCACCGGCACCGGCGACAAGGCGGCGAAGAAAGCGCTTGAAGACAATCTGCCTACCGCCGGCCTTGCCATCCTGGATTTCGCGACCGACGACTGGTGCGAGGTGGCGTTCCGCCGCGGCACGCTCGTTCGCTTCACCAGCCCGAAACTGCTGAAGCAGGCGCTGGACGATTGAGCCCCGCGGACATCCAGGCCCGTCCGTGCTAGGCTGGCGATGACCTGTTTTCGAGCGAATTAGCAACAAGTTCGCGTAAAAGAAAACGCGTCAAAACAATGGGCTGGCGTCGGGCTCTGACAAATCGGAACCGGACCGGCCGCAGCGGGAGGGGCAGATGTTCAAGTCGATTCTCGTGCCGATCGATCTGGCCGATACCGATCTGGCCAAGCCCGCGATTGCGACCGCCGCAACGCTGTCACAGACCTGGAACGGCTCGGTGCGCCTGCTCAATGTGTTGCCGATGACGCCGGTGATGCTGGCGGAATATGTGCCGGCCGATTTCGATGCCCAGCAGCAGGCGACCTCGGAGGAAGCGCTCGCGATCGTGGCTGCAGAATCCGGCATCGCCGCGCCGCGCATTTCTACTGCGGTGCGAAAAGGCGGCATCTATCATGAAATCCTCGAAGAGGCGGCCGCGATCAAGGCCGACCTGATCGTGATGACCTCGCACCGGCCGGCGATGCGGACCTATTTCCTCGGCTCCAATGCCGGCCATGTGGTGCGCTATGCCAAATGTTCGGTGCTGGTGGTCCGGCACTGAGGGTAGCGCCGCCGCAGCACGGCGGCGCCGTTAATCTCACATCGTCCGCCCGAACGTCGGATCAATCAGGCCGCGCACGGCCGTCTCGATCTGGCTGCGCTCCACCCCGATATCGCGAAGCGCGCGGTCGTCCAACTCGCTCAGCGTTTTGACGGCTTCGCGGTGCGCAAAATGGGTGATGATGCCGTTCACCCAGCCCTCGAGCAGGCGGAAAAATCCGGTCCGCGCATTTCGGGACGCAGGCTGACCTGCCGTCTGGGATACCGTCGTCATCGTTCTTCTCCTTGCTTTTGCGCGGCAAACCGCTGCCGCCGACGCAAACGCCCAATGCGCTTGCGCCTATTGATCCGATTGCTTGCACCCCTCTCAGTGCAATCTCTGGCTTGATGGGTTCAAAATGATCCGATACATTTCTCGGTGCAAGGAAAACATTGCTCTCGGTGCAATTATGTCAAAGTTCGAGTACCTGAAGCTTGCCGATACCGTCGCTGCCGAGATCGCCAATGGCGCGCTCAAGCCCGGCGACCGCCTGCCGCCGCAGCGCAGCTTCGCCTACGAGCGCAAGATCGCAGTCTCGACCGCGAGCCGCGTCTACACCGAGCTGTTGCGCCGTGGCCTCGTGGTCGGCGAAGTCGGGCGCGGCACGTTCGTTTCAGGTGAGACGCGCCGTGGTGTCGCGATGCCGGTCGAACCGCGCGGCGCGCGCATCGACCTGGAAGTGAATTATCCGATACTGCCGACGCAATCGGTGATGATCGCAAGAAGCCTTGCGGGACTGGAACGCCCCGAAGTGCTCGATCTCGCGTTGCGGCACTCGACCACGACAGGCACGCTGGCGGCGCGGACCATTTCCGCCGAATTTCTCTCCCGCGAGGACTGGACCCCGGCCCCCGATCAGCTCGTCTTCACCGCAAACGGCAGGCAATGCATCGCCGCCGCCCTTGCGGCGATGGTGCCAAGCGGCGGCCGCTGCGGCGTCGAGGCCTTGACCTATCCCTTCATCAAGGACATCGCCGTCAGGCTCGGCGTGACGCTGGTGCCGCTCGCGATGGACGAGCACGGCGTTCGCCCGGACGCAGTGCAGAAGGCTCACCGCGAAGCGCATTTGTCGGCGCTCTACCTTCAGCCGACGATTCAAAACCCGCTCGGCATGACCATGCCGCCGGCGCGCCGGGCCGATTTGCTGCGCGTGGTCGAGAAACTCGGCCTCACCATCATCGAGGATACGGTCTACGGCTTTCTCGACGAAGAAACGCCGATGGCCGCGCTCGCGCCGGATAGCTGCATCACCCTCGACAGCCTGTCGAAGAAGGTGGCGCCCGGCCTTGCGCTCGGCTTCATCGTTTCGCCGCCGCGCCTTCGCGAACGCGTCATGGCCGCGGTTCGATCGGGCGGATGGACGGCTTCCGGATTTGCGTTTGCTGCCGGGCAGCGGCTGATGGCTGATGGCACGGTCGCCGAACTGTCACGCCTGAAACGGATCGACGCGGCGCGGCGCCAGCAGATGGCGGCCAAATACCTCGCCGGCTTCGAGGTTCAGGCCAACGTCAAATCCTACCATCTTTGGCTGACCTTGCCGCAGCATTGGCGCTCGCAGACATTCGTCGCGGCCGCGGCCCGCCGCGACATCGCGCTGACGCCCTCGACCACCTTTGCGGTAACTCCCGGTCATGCCCCCAATGCCGTTCGCTTGGCGCTCGGCGCCCCTACCACCGAACAGCTCGATCTGGCGCTGCGCACCCTGTCGGGGATGCTGACGGCGAAGGAAGACGTCGACACGACCGAATAGCGCTATCGGTCGCAGGTTTCGCCCGCCGGCCACTCCGCGATAAAGCCCCTCGCCTTGTAGGGCTCGATCTTGTCCCATTCACCGAGCATGCGGCGGCTGAATTCGGCGTCGGTGTGCCAAAGCGCCCGCGGCGTCTTGAAGCTGTCGACCATGACCAGCATCTTCTCCACTTCCGGCCAGTGCCGGTGCAACGTCATCGGATAGCGGCGCGCCGTCCAGGTATTGCCGAGGCAGATCACGCTGCGGATGTTGCCGAGCCCCAGCGCGGCGTCGATGATGGGCAGCGAATAGATCACGTTCTCGCCGGTGTTCATTGCGCGATCCTCTCTCAGGATGATGTTGGCCGGAACGCCGCGCGCCATCATTGCATCGGCAATGATCGCGCATTCCGAGCGGTCCGATCCCGGCGTCACTCCGCCGCTCACGATGGCCCAGCGGAAATATCCCGCCCGCCACAGCCGGCAGGCTTCGTCGACGCGTCCGTCGACATCCTGGCGCGTACCGAATACGAACAGCAGGTCGGCCGGCCGCAGCGGCGTCTCGACCAGATGCCGCGCATTGATCGCGGCGATCTCGGCTTCCGTTGGCAATCGCGTCGTCGGAATTGTCACGGCCACTCGCTTCGTATCAGGGAATGCCGCACAAAGTGCCGCGCCTTGCGGCGCTTCGCGAAATCACATTTCGTGTCGCTTGATTGCGAATCAGACTACGGCAGCAGTGTCTCGGGAAGCGCGTCGAACGAATATCTGCGCGGCCGATTGCGCTTGATGAAGCCGCCGACGGTCCAGGCAAACCAGATCGCCATGCCGACCAGAAACAACGCGCCGATGAATTCGGAAGTCGCGAGCGCCCGCACAAGAAGTCCGACCATGGCGATGGCCAGCAGTGCCAGCATTGCAACTGCCACGGCATAGGTCACCGTCCCGATGCCGCCGTTCAGGGAAGCCGTACTGCCCGCCGCCTTCATCCTGCGATGCAGCTCGGTGATGAAGGCGCGGTAGCCCTGGTCCTGCGGCGTCATCAATGCAACCGTCTGCCAGCTCGTCGAAAGGATGGCGATCCGTCCGCCGCCGGTCCTTGCGATATCGGCGCGAAAGCGGCGGGATTGCATCGTCATCGGCCGATATGACAGGCGGATCGAAGCAATCTCGGCATAGGGCCATACGCCGGACCGGCTGCCGATCCGCCACGACAATCCGGCGTCCGTCAGTTCGAATTGCTGCGCCGACGAGATCAGCGACGCCTTGTAGGCGTAGCTGACCGTGCGCGCGCGCTCGCCTTCCGTTGCCTGGTTCGGTAGTGATGTCGGCAATTCAAAATATCCGTGACGTTTGAGCCCGCCTGCTTGCGCGGCGCGCCGGCTTTACCTTACAAGCGGGCCATGGCCCAGACGACTTATTTTCCGCGCCGCCTGATCCTGGCCGGCGCGATAGTTTCCGGAGTGCTGCTGGCGCTTGCCGTGCACATGCTGGGCGCGCGCTACGGGCTCGATCTCGGCGGCCTGTGGCGGTCCAATACCGGCGAGTTCATGCCCGCGGGCGCGGCGATCGCGTGGTGGCTGATTGCGACCGTGGGCTTTTCCGGCGGCTATTTCACCGCCAATTTGATGCATGGCGCGGCCTCGGGCCAGATTCCGCAACGGATGCGGCAGTTCCTGATCGTGGTCGGTGTGCTGATCCTTGCCGGAGCCGGACAGGCCGCCTCGGCGCCGAGCCCGGTCCCGACCGTATCGGGCGTGCTCGCCGGTCTCGCCGCCCTGTGCCTCGGTGCCGTGATGGCGTTTTGCGGCGCGCATTTCGCGCTGCGCAAGGCCTGAGGAAAGCAGGCTTAAAACAATCAGGCGACGACCTTCGCGCGGGCCTTCGACAGCATCGTTTCCACCTCGGCCACGGGACGCGGCGGGCTGAACAAATAGCCTTGCGCCTGTGTGCAACCTTCCTGGCGCAACAGGTCGAACTGCTCGACGGTCTCGACGCCTTCCGCCGTGGTGACGATGCCCAGACTCTTGCCGAGGCCGGTCACGGCGCGGACGATCGCCATCGAATCATCGCGCGTCGCCAGTTCAGTGATGAACGAGCGGTCGATCTTGATCTTGTCGAACGGGAAGCTGCGCAGGTAGCTGAGCGAAGAGTATCCGGTTCCGAAGTCATCGAGCGAAATCCGCACCCCGAAGGCGCGAAGCTCGTGCAGAACGGAAAGCGTGGCCTCACTGTTCTGCAGCAATACCGATTCCGTGATCTCGAGCTCAAGCCGGTCCGCCGGAAGACCGGAGGCTTTCAGCGCCTCCTTCACCGTCAACACCAGATTGGGATTCTTGAACTGCACCGGCGAGAGATTGACGGCGACACCGACATCCCGCGACCACCGGGCGGCGTCCATGCAGGCCTGGCACAACACCCACTCGCCGATCGGCACGATCAGGCCGGTTTCCTCCGCCAGCGGAATGAAGTTGACCGGAGAGATCATGCCGCGCAGCGAATGATTCCACCGCACCAGGGCTTCGAAGCCAACGACGACGTCTTTGGCGACGTCGCGGATCGGCTGGTAATAGACTTCGAACTCCTTGCGCTGTAGCGCCGCGCGCAAGTCGAGTTCCAGGAGCCGCCGCGCCTGCGCGCGGGCGTCCATCCCGGTCTCGAAGAAACGATAGGTGCCGCGGCCGTCTTCCTTGGCGCGATAGAGCGCGAGATCGGCCTTCTTGAGCAGCTCGTCGGGATTCTTGCCGTCTTCCGGCGCCAGCGAAATGCCGATGCTGACGCCGATGACGAGCTGGTGGCCGGCGATCTCGTAAGGCGCGGAAACCTGCTCGACGACGTGGCTGGCGAGCAAGGCGACGGCGGACGGATCGCAATCGTTGCAGAACTGCACAATGGCGAATTCGTCTCCGCCGAGCCGCGCCACTGTGTCGTTCTCACCGATGCATGCGCCGAGACGGCGGGCGACTTCCTTCAATAGCGCGTCGCCAACGGGATGACCGAGCGAATCGTTGATGTCCTTGAAGTGGTCGAGGTCAAGACAGAGCACCGCGAGCTGATCGCTGCGCTTGGCGAGCCGCAACGCCTTTTCGAGCTGCTCGCGGAATAGTATCCGGTTCGGCAGATTGGTCAGCGCGTCATGGCGCGCCATGTGGGAAATCTGTTCCTGGGCCTGCTGCCATTCGGTGATGTCTTCGAAGGTAGCGACCCATCCGCCGCCGTTCTTGGGCTGATCGACCACGCGGATCGACCGTCCATTGCGGGTCAACGTCCTGGTCACGCTGTCGCCGGCCCTGGCGGCGGCAATCACGCTGGCGACGAACTGATCGGGATCACCGTCCCAGCGATTGAGCGCCTTCTGCTGCCGAAGCACGTCGAGCAGCAAACGGCCTTGAAGAGCCATGCCGGTGCGCCCCATCATTTCGGCATAGCGTTGATTGTTGAGCAGGATGCGGCCATCCGCATCGAACATGCAAAGTCCCTGCGACATGTTGTCGAGCGCGGTATCGAGCAGGACTTTCTGACTATGGAGTTCGCCCTTGGCGCGGCGGTCGATCATCGCCGCCAGCAGCGACAGGCCGAGGATGGCGAATGCCGCGACCGCCGTCAGGAACGATAGCGCGGTCGGGGAAATCGACATCGTGTCGGAGCCGAGAGTCGGATCCGGAATCAACGTGACCGCGCCCATCGCCGTGAAATGATGCGAGACGATGGCAACCGTCAGCAGCCCGGTGGCGGCCATGGTATGGACCGGATTGTCACGGCGTATCGCGACAAGAAGCGCGATGGCCGCGAACAGGCTGCCAAACACGATCGAGGCCAGCACGAGGCCGTGCGACCATACAATGAACGCCGGCAGCTCGAGCGCTGCCATGCCGGTATAGTGCATCGCTGCGACACCGCCGCCGATGACGGCGCCGCCAAGGCCAACCACCCACCGACGTGAACTGGATAACGCAATGCAAAGACCGGTGGCCACGATGGCTATCGCGAAGACCAGCGACAACAAGGTGACGGGTATGCTGTATCCGGCACCCGCGCCCGGATCGTAAGCCAGCATCGCGACGAAATGAGTGGCCCAGATTCCGCAGCCTCCGACAGCCGCGTCGAGACCGATCCAGACTGCGCGCGTCCGGCCGCGCGATGCCCTGGCGCGATGAAACAGGCTTATGGCGACAGCGCTGGCGAGCCAGCAGATGGTGCCTGCCAATACGACCAGGCGCCAATCATGTTCAGTGGTGAGGCAAGTTAAGACGCGGTACATTACAGACTCCCCCAGCGGTCTGTAACAACGGTCCCATTCGTATATTTGGAGTAACCACCTCAATCCGGAGTGGGCGGATGGTGAACAAACGTTTTGGAACTCAACCGGCCGCAGCCTGCCGATGGTTAACGGGCGTTAGCAAGCACCACTGCTGCAGCGGGGCCCGAAAAGCGGCCCGGATCTGAGGTGAGCGTTGCGCATGGGTCACCCTTCAGGGCGCCCATGCCGCTCAAACAGGTCCGTTTCGATATAACACTTCAACGGATATCGAAGTATGGATGCTGTCAGCCGCCTGCGCGAGAAAAACGCCGCGCGAGATATTCTTCCCGCGCGGCGATTTGCCTCAACCAGGGCGACGATCAGCTTGCGGCGCGCAGGTTGACCTTGCCTTCCGCCAGCGAGGTCAGCTTCTTGTCGGTCGTCTTTTCCTCGTCGAGCGTCTGCTGCAGGATGCTGGCGCAATCGTTGCGCCCAAGCTGCCGCGCCCACGCAATCAGGCTGCCGTAGCGGGTAATTTCATAGTGCTCGGCGGCCTGCGCGGCGTTGATCAGCGCTGCATCCAGCACAGCCTTGTCTTCGACCTCGGCCGCAACTTCATCGGCTTCCTCGATGATGCCGTCGATGGCCGGGCAATCGACCGCCTTCACCTCGGCGCCGTGCATGCGGAACACCTCTTCCAGGCGCTGTACATGCGTCCTGGTTTCGTCGAGATGTGTCAAAAAGCCCTGCTTTAGCTGCTTGTCGGTGGCCTTTTCGGCCATTTTTGGCAGCGCCTTCACGAGTTGTTTCTCGGCGTAATAGATGTCCTGCAATTGGTGGATGAACAGGTCGTTCATGGTCTTGATGTCTTTGGTGAAGAGTCCCATTGCCGTCGTCCTCCGTTTGGAACACGCGGGTGCACGGCCTGGTTTTTGGCCCCGTCGCGCGCTTCGTGTTCGATGCTGATGGAGGCTAACCGGCTCGCGAATGCGATGTTCCTAATCGCCCCGAAAACGTCGCGATGGAACGCTGGAAACGCTGGAACGCCGCGGACAAAAACAGCACCGCGGAAACGGACCTCATTGCGACTCAAAATCGTTAACGCGGCGACATATGTAGGGCGTATGACAAAGACGGCGAGCGAAGCCAAAAGGCATGCTTGTCAAGGGCTGCACAACGGTCCGGTTTTGGCTTATGGGTTGCGCGCACGGTGCCCTCTGCCCGTCGACTGTCACGTGCCGTGACAGGCCCACCTTTACCTATTGCCGCCCCGCCGGGAGGATGAATGCATCGGCTGCTGACCGCGCTCGGGCGCGGCTTCAAGGAGAAGATCGGCTGGAAACGGCTAGGAATCGCTGCGAGTCTTCTCATCATAGCTCTTGCGATCACCCATCTGGTTCGCACCCTCAAGGGTGTCGATACCGGGGTGATTCTGACTGCGCTGACCGAAATCGCGCCGCATCGCATCGCGCTGGCGGCGCTGTGCGTGGTCGGTGCGTTCTGCACGCTCACTTTCTATGATTTCTTCGCATTGCGAACCATTGGCAAGAATCACGTCCCTTACCGCATCGCCGCGCTGTCGAGCTTCACCAGCTACACCATCGGCCACAATATCGGCGCCACCGTCTTTACCGGCGGCGCGATCAGGTTCCGGATTTATTCCGACTACGGCCTGACGGCGATCGATGTCGCAAAAATCTGCTTTCTCTCGGGCCTCACCTTCTGGCTCGGCAATCTGTTCGTGCTCGGCTGCGGCATGGCCTGGCATCCCGAAGCGGCATCGGCGATGGACCTGCTGCCGCCGGCGATGAACCGGCTGATCGCGATCGGCTGCCTGGCCGGCATCGCGGCGTATTTCGTCTGGTTGCTGATGGGCAAGGGCCGCCGCGAGCTCGGGCAGAATGGCTGGAAAGTCGTATTGCCCTCGGCGCGACTGACGCTGCTGCAGGTCCTGATCGGCGTCGTCGATCTCGGCTTCTGTGCGCTGGCGATGTATCTGTTGATGCCGATGTCGCCGCATATCGATTTCGTTTCGCTGGCGGTGGTGTTCATCCTGGCGACGCTGCTCGGCTTTGCCAGTCACGCGCCCGGCAGCATTGGCGTGTTCGACGCGGCGATGCTGGTGGCGCTGCCGCAGTTCGGCAAGGAACAATTGCTCGCGACGCTGGTGGTGTTCCGAATTCTATATTTCCTGATCCCGTTCGGCATCTCGATCTGGATCATGGGGACGCGCGAGCTCTGGCTCAGCGTGGTGCAGCCTTGGCTGGAACGCCGCCGGCTCAGCGAAGCCTGCACCGCCAAGGCCAGGGTGCGGCAACGTGTCGAGAGAGGCCAATCCCGCGGCCAGTAACGCCGTCGTTATCTGCGCCGTCTGGTCTTTTGGGCCGAAGCTGGCTCATTCTCTTATTTCCGCCTTACCGCTAACGTCAAACGACGCCATGGCTGGAATTCTCATACGTTCGATGATGTCGGTCGCGCTGATTGCCGCTGGGCTGGTCGGCATGTCCGCATCCGCTGCGCAGGCCCAGACCGCCGGCGGCTATGGGCCGCTGCAGATTTCCTGGGAAGTGCGCAACCGCTTCCGCCTGTTCCGCGAGGAGCGGGACTTCCTGCTGCACGCAGAAGCCGGGCGCGGCCGCAGCGTGCTGGCGTCGGAGCAGGTGCTGGCAATCCAGAGCGACGGTCGCGGCTGGGCGCGCAACACCGTGAACCGACTCTGTATCGATCTCGCCGGCCGCGTCAACGAACCCTGCAACCGCGACAACGTCAAGGAAAGCTATCTGACGCCGATCGATCATCCGGTCGTGATCCGTCTGACGGGCCCGGTGCCGGTCGGCGCCACCTGCGCCTGGACGGTGGACGACGGCGACGGCCCGCAGACTTCGACCTTTGACTGCGCCGAACCGGTCAATCTGCGGGTCCGCTATGGCCGCACCACAGTCGTGACCGCCGACATATCCAGTTCGGAAGGCACTCAGCGCGCTTTCACCGAGATCGCGGTGCGCGACATCTTCATCGCAGGCATCGGCGACAGCATCGCTTCCGGCGAAGGAAATCCGGACCGCCCGATTGCGCTCGCCGATGAAGGCTTTTGCTTCCGCTCCTATCTCGGAACGGCGGCTGCGCAATATTACCGGCCGAGCCGCGCCAGCTATAAAGGCGGGCGCGCCTGCGAGGCGCCTGATTCCCTCGCCGTCTGGCAGCGGCAGAGCGCGCTGTGGTTCAACCCTGCCTGCCACCGTTCGCTCTACAGCTATCAGACCCGGACCGCACTGGCGCTCGCCATCAGATATCCGCACATCGCGGTGACTTATCTGCCGCTGGCCTGCACCGGCGCCACTATCGCCGATGGACTGTTCGGCTCGCAGCGCGCCCGCGATTGCCTGCCGTCGAAAGCGGGCGGCGCATGTCAGGGCACCGTGAACGGACAACTGGCCGAGTTGCGCGAAGCCGTCACCGCCGCAAAGCGCCGGCAGTCGGACCGTCAGCTCGACCTGGTGCTGTTGTCGATCGGCGCCAACGACATCTATTTCTCCGGCCTCGTCGCCGACGTCATCGTGGACACCGCGACCGAACGCGCGCTGTTTCGGCGCAGCGGCGTGATGGCTTCGGTCGACGATGCACGCAGCGCCATGGCGCGGGATCTGCCGCAGGGCTTTGCCAAGCTGCGCGAGGCGCTCAAGCCCCTTGTCGGTGGCGACCTGTCGCGGGTCGTCTACACCTCCTACGCCAATCCGACGCTTGTGAATGGCGGTGCTCCCTGCCCCGGCGGACGCGGCGGCTTCGACATTCATCCCTCCTTCAATGCCCAGCCGCAGCGGCTGACCGCCGTGTCAAACTTCGTCGAAAACGAATTCCTGCCGCAGCTACGAGGGCTGGCGCTCTGCGAGGGCGGCATCTTGTGCCGCAATCCGCGCACCGACCGCATGACCTTCGTCGACAGCCATCAGGCCGCTTTTGCCAGCCACGGCTTCTGCGCGCGCGCCGAAAGCGATCCCGAATTCGACCGGCAGTGCTTTTCGGCGAAGGGCGACAGCTTCGATCCCGATATCGTCACGGCCGCCAACCAGCCGATGCTGTGCGGCCGCAGCGCCGGCGAGTACCGCGCCTATCTGCCGCGCGCGCGCTGGATCCGCGATGCCAATGACAGCTACTTCGCCGCGATGACCTATCCGCAAGGCCTGCCGACGTCGCAGCAGCCGTCCGATATCCATGACGCAACTTGGGGCGTGTTGTCGGCGGTCTATGGCGGCGCGGTGCATCCGAGCGCCGAGGGCCATGCTGCAATGGCGGATGCAGCCGTGCCGGCCGCCGCCGCCGTGCTGCAGCTCGATGCGGCGGTGCCTGAAGTCACTTCGCAGCCGATCGCGCCACCGGCACAGATGCAAAATGCGCCGCGGCCGCCGGGCCGCAGCGGCGGGCTGTACTAGCAAGGCGACATCGCTTCGCAGCGCGTTTGCTATTTGGCAGGCGCGGGTGCCGCAGGCACCGGAGTGGTGGCCTTCTTGACGGCCGGAGCCTTCGCCGGTGGTTGTTTCATCGCCGCGGCGTGCGCCGGCAGATATTTGGCGATGATCGCAGGATCGACTTGCGCCAGCGTCGTGTCCGGCAAGCGGTTCCAGACCTCATCCTTGCCCAGCAGCGAGATGCCGAGATAACCGCGCATCGTCAGCGTCTGCCCGTCGGGACTGAGCGTCATCTTGGCTTTGTAGATCTTGCCATCGCGCGGATCGAGCACGTTGCCGTTCTCGTATTTCAGGCCCTCCCGCTTCATGTCGCGGATGAAGGAGAGCCCGAGCCACGGCGCATCCTTGCGATCGTCGGTGCATTTCGCGCAGGTCGGATTGGGCGGATCGCCGGGCTGGAGAAAGAGCTTGGCGAACACGCCTTCGAACAGGCCGTTGCGATCGACCACCAGGAACCATCCGACCGGCTTGCCCTTCTCGACCTTCTCCCACAGCCCCGCCGCGGAAGGCTCCGCCGGCTGCGCGGCGAGCTCGCCGGTGAAGGCGAGACCGATCACGATCGAGAGCACCAGTTGAAATCCGGTCAGCTTGCGCATCGTCATCACCTGATCAATTCCCTAAATGAATGGCCGCAGACTAAGGCCATTTCGCGGAGGGTTCCAGTCGCGATCGTCGCCCCAACCAAGCACCGCGCCTAACATTTTTGGGAACTCAGGTGACCCCGAGCTTTTTCTGCAGGCTCGACGACGAGGTGGTGTACTGGAACACCAGCCGCTTGTCCGGATAGACGTAGCGGTGCGCCTTCTGCGCCATCAGCGCGCCCTCGTGGAATCCGGACAGGATCAACTTGAGCTTGCCGGGATAGGTGTTGATGTCGCCGATCGCGAAGATGCCGGGAACGTTGGTCTCGAACGCCGCGGTGTCGACCGGCACCAGATTGTTCTCCAGCGCGACGCCCCAGTTCGCGACGGGACCGAGCTTCATGGTCAGCCCGAAGAACGGCAGCATCGTATCGCACTCGATTTTCGAGATCGCGTTGTCGTTGCCCTTCATCACGGCGCCAGACAGCTTGCCGCCCTCGCCTTCGAGCGACGTCACCTGACCGATCTTCAAATCCATCTTGCCGCTCGCGACCAGCGCGCGCATCTGCTCGACGCTGTGGGGCGCAGCACGGAAATCGTCGCGCCGGTGCAAGAGCGTCACGCGCTTTGCGATCGGATGCAGATTGAGAGTCCAGTCGAGCGCGGAATCGCCGCCGCCGACGATCAGGATACTCTTGTCGCGAAACTGCTCCATCTTGCGCACGGCATAGAACACCGAAGAGCCTTCATAGGCCTCGATGCCCGGCACCGGGGGACGCTTCGGCTGGAACGAACCGCCGCCTGCGGAAATCACCACCACCTTGCACTCGAATATCTTGCCGGCATCGGTCGTCACGCGGAACAGCGGATCGCCGATCTTGTCGATCGTCTCGACCATCTCGTTGAGATGGAAGGTCGGGCCGAACGGCTTGACCTGTTCGAGCAGCGCCTCGGTGAGGCCCTGCCCGGTGACGAAGGGGATGCCGGGAATGTCGTAGATCGGCTTTTCCGGGTAGAGCTCGGCGCACTGGCCGCCGATCTTGTCGAGGATGTCGACCAGATGCGCCTTCATGTCCAACAGGCCCAGTTCGAAGACGGCGAACAGTCCGCACGGACCCGCGCCAATAATCAGCACATCTGTTTTGATCGCTTCGCTCATATCAGCTTCTTTTCGGTTAAACTGTCGGGAAGGCCGCATCTGTCTAGCCAAGGCGGCGGCAACAGGAAAGCCAAATATCGCGTTCCCGGTCGCCGCAACCCCTTGCCGCCATTCGACAAGTGGGCTGTAAGGAGGCGAGATTTTCGGAGATGGCCCCGTGAACGCCCCCTTGCGTCCCGACGCGACCCCGCGTCTGGAAGATTTTCCCTATCGCCTGTCGGACAATGTGCGCTTTGCCGACCTCGATCCCAACCAGCATGTCAACAATGCGGTCTACGCGACCTATTTCGAAACCGGCCGCGTCACGCTGATGAAGGATCGCAGCTACGGGCTGATCCCGGAGGGCCTCGGCTGGATCATGGTGCGGATCGACATCCATTTCCGCGCCGAGTTGCACTGGCCGGGCAAGATCGAATTGGGGCTCGGCGTCGCCAAGTTCGGCCGCACCTCGGTGAGCTTCGATCAGGTGGTGTTTTCCGAAGGCAAATGCGTAGCTTCAGCGCGTGCGATCACGGTTCTGATAGATGAAGTCACGCGCAAGCCGGTGCCGTTGACACCTGAGCTGAAGGCAAAATTTGCGCCGTGGATCCGCCACGGCGTCGACCCCGGATGAGGTGGGCCGCCCTGCTCCTGCTTGTGGTCGCGAGCATCACGCCACGATCTGCCGCGGCGGCGGAATATCATCGCGAGGAGTTGCGCATTCCGATGGAGGCTGCGGGTCCGCGCGGACTTGAAGCGATGCTGCTCAGGCCCTCGGGCACGCGGCGCTATCCACTCGCCCTGATCAGCCACGGCACGCCGCGCGAGGGGCTTTCGCGGGCGCCGATGTCGCCGTACGGATCTTATCGCCAAGCGCTCGAATTCGCCCGGCGGGGCTTTGCGGCGCTGGTCTTCATGCGCAGGGGCTACGGCGATTCCGGCGGCCAATATGCCGAGAGCAGCGGCCCATGTGAGCGGCGCGACTACATGCGGGCGGCGCGCGAGTCGGCGAGCGATTTGCGGGCGGCGATCGAGGCCATGAGGAGCCGGACCGACGTTTCGACCGATGGCATGATCGCCGTCGGCGTCTCCGCCGGCGGTTTCGCATCGCTGGCGCTGACCGCCGATCCACCGCCGGGCCTCGTCGCCGCGATCAACTTCGCCGGCGGCCGCGGTTCGCGCGCCAACAACGAGGTCTGCGACGAGGATGCCCTCGTCCGCGCCTTCACCACGCTCGGCAAGACATCGCGGATTCCGACGCTGTGGATCTATGCGCAGAACGACAGGTTCTTCGGACCCGAGCTGGTGCGCAGAATGCACGCTGGCTTTACCGGCGCCGGCGGGCGGGCTCAATTCGTCGACTTCCCGCCACATGGCGAAGATGGGCATTTTCCGCCACATGGCGAAGATGGGCATTTTCTATTTTCGCGTGGCATCCCGCTCTGGACGTCAGCGGTCGATGGCTTCCTGCGCGATCAAAATCTCGGAACGCGCGACATCGCCGCGATGCCGGCACCCTCGTCAATTCCACCGCCGCCGCAACTGCGCGACAAGGGGCGCGCGGGATTTGCCGATTATCTTTCCGCGAGCCCGCACAGGGCGTTTGCTGTCTCGCCAAAGGGCGCTTTTGCTTTCCGCAGCGCGCGCCGGTCGGCGCGCGAAGCGGCGGAAACAGCGCTTGCCGCCTGCGCAGAGTATGCGCCCGATTGCGCGCTATATGCGGTCGACGACCATCTCGCCGAAACCGCCAACGCCGGATCGCGCTGAACGTCCTCCGGACTTCAGGCCTGCCGCTCCGGCGTCGACACCACGAGACCGTCGAGGTCGTCGCTCACCTTGATCTGGCATGACAGGCGCGAGTTCGGCCGCACGTCAAAACCGAAATCCAGCATGTCTTCTTCCATCGGGGTCGGCGCGCCGACCTTCTCGCGCCAGGCTTCCTCGACATAGACGTGACACGTCGCGCAGGCGCAGGCGCCGCCGCATTCGGCCTCGATGCCCGGGATGGCGTTGCGAATCGCGGCTTCCATCACGGTCGCGCCGTTCTCGACTTCAATGGTTCGTTTTTCGCCCGTGTGGTCGACAAAGTGGATTTTGGCCATGATCGCTCGTGCTGCCGGAATCTGTGAGGAAGGTCCCGGCAGTCCTATAACGGGTCGATCCGTACAGCGCCAGCGGTCGGGACGAAAACCTTAAACGAGGCATTATACGAAGGTTTTGGCCGGTTTTCCGCTCAGGAACGGCGCAGAACCGCCTCGATCGCTTCCCGGGCCTGCGCAACCGCCTCGCCGAGTTCGGCGAGCGCCGCGGCGGCGTCGGAGCCGCTCGCGATGGCCGCCTCCAGCCGGGCTGCAGCCTCGGCGACGGCAAAGGCGCCGATCGCGCGGGCCGACCCCTTGAGCGTGTGCGCCAGCGCAGTGGCATCCGCAGGTGCGGCAGCGAGCGTGAGCACGAGTTTTAACGACTGGGCCGAGAACATCGTCAACACCTCCTGCTCGATACCGGCGTCGCCGAGCGTCATGCGCTGGAGGTGGTCGAAATCGATCGGCCCGCCGCCGGGAGCCAGCGGTGGCGATGGCATCCATTCAATCCGTTCGAGAGGAAGCGGCATGGCCTTGGAGATCCCGCCCCCGCCACTGATTCTCGGAGGAGCGCTCTTGGGTGAGCCAACCACGACAGTAGTTAACGGAACGTTCTCCGTATTCGCCGTAATTTCTCCTTATTTTTGACAAAAATCTGTCTTGATCCGGAATCCGGTTCCAGAAATTTGTGTATCCGTAAGGCTTTAAGGAACAAAACTGTTAACGATGATTAAGAATGTCTTAATCGCGGCCATTTCATTCGTATCGCTCTACCAATAGGATGTTTGCGGATGTGTGCGGACAAGCTGCCGGCGGGCACGCTTGCGGTCCGCTGGGGGTTATGAATCCGGCTTCGAGCTTGCGGGGGTTTTTGCAAGAACGGCTGGGCGCGTACGTTTAAGAGGGCTCGGACTGACATGGCGAACAATCCGAAGAAGGTCAAAGATCCCACCGAAGTCGCGCTCTCCGCCATTCAGGAAGCGCTCAACATCAGCGATACGTCCGTCGACCCCAACCGAAATTCGATCGGCGGTGAACTCGCGCCGCCGTCCATGCCCTCCGCCGCCCCCTCCTATTCGGAAGCGCCGTTCGACACGCGCGGAAGCGCCGAGCGTCCCGTGTTCGATTCGATCGACGAGCCGCGCAGCCCCCGTCGCGCCGCCAATGACGATCGCGAAACCATCGGACAGATTCTGCAGGCGATCCAGAAGAACCACCCCGCCCGCAGCGTCTACACGCTTGCCACCGCCTTTGGCGGCGTCTGGGTGCTCGGTTGCGCCCTTCTGACCATCAGCTTCCTGCCCTCGCTGCAGGCGGCGATCGGACAGAGCGGTGGCGTGCTGGTGCTCGCCGGCCTTGCGGCGTTGTTCTTTGCGCCGGTGCTGCTGTTCTACTTCCTCGCCAGCCTTGCCTGGCGTGGCCAGGAAATGCGGATGATCGCGCAGTCGATGGCGCAGGTCGCGATCCGCTTCTCCGAGCCCGAGGGCGCCGCCGCCGATTCCATGGTGACCGTCGGCCAGGCGATCCGCCGCGAAGTCGCCGCGATGGGCGATGGCGTCGAGCGCGCGATCGCGCGCGCTGGCGAGCTGGAAACGCTCGTCGCCAACGAAGTCGCCGCGCTCGAGCGCGCCTATACCGACAACGAAGTGCGCATTCGCGCGCTGCTGCAGGACATCGCCCATCAGCGCGACAATCTGGTCGGCCAGGCCGAGCAGGTTCGCAGCGCCATTTCCGGCGTTCAGATCGATCTGCGCCACGACATCGCGCTGATCTCGGATGCGATCGCCTCGCGCGTCGACGAGGTCGCAAAAAGCATCACCGGCGCGCTGGAAGAGCGCGGCCAGCACATCACGAGCGCGCTCAGCCATGCCGGCGACAACATGATCCTCGCACTCGGCGAGCGCGGCGGCGACCTGCTCGACCGCCTGGAAGAAGCCAGCGCCGAGACCACGCGCGCCGTGCTCGACGCCTCCGAGCGGCTGACCACCAGCCTCAACTTCAAGACCGGCCACGTCCACGACGAGTTCGTCGATCTCGCCGACCGCGTCCACGAGATGCTGAACGAACGCATCGACCGCATCACCGGCGAGTTCGAACAGCGCTCATCGACCATCGTCGACGGCATCTCCGACCGCACCGAACAGGTCCACGACTCCCTGAAGAACTCCTCCGACTCGCTGCTGCTCGAGCTCGAACTGCGTTCGGGCGATCTCGTCAGCAAGATCGACGATGCCGGCAACCGGTTGGCGAGCCGCATCCTCACCTCCGGCGACAAGGCCAGCGACGCGCTCGACGTGACCGTGAACACCTTGGTTGCCAAGGTGATCAGCCAGACCGAGAACGCACACGACAGCCTCGCGCTGCAGATGAGCGCGTACGACGAGCTGGTGAAGAACCAGGGCGCTGAGCTTGCGGAAAAGTTCGCCCGCGACAGCGGCACGCTCGGCGCGCTGATCACGCGGCACATCTCGGAGTTCGACCGCACCGTCAAGACCTTCGGCGGCGAGATCGTCGAGCGCATGGGCCAGCGGACCCAGGAGATATCGGACAGCCTGAAGAACTACGTCGACACCTTCGATACGCGCCTGGTCTCGAACAGCGGCGAGATCACCGCTTCCCTCGATCAGCGGCTACTGCAATTCGAAACCCAGCTCGGCACCCGCGTCAGCAACCTCGACACCTCGCTCGACAGCAAGATCAAATGGTTCGACGAGGCCGTCGACGGTCGCCTGAAATCGCTGGAAACGACGTTCGATAGCCGCGCCAAATCCGTCACCGAAACCATCGACAACCGCCTCAGCACGCTGTCGGTCTCACTGACCGACGGCGCGGCGCAGGCGATCCAGTCGATCGACCAGCGGCTCAGCCTGCTCACCTCCTCGCTGACCGAGGGCACCGCGCAAGCGATTGCAGCGGTCGACCATCGCATTACCAACGTCACCGAAACCATCGATGGCCGCAGCGCCCATCTTACCGACACCATCCAGGCGCGGTTCCAGGAAATTCACCAGGGCATGGAGACGCGGGTCGGCGAAATCGCTGCCGGCATTGAGACGCGGGTCGGCAACCTCACCAGCGGCATCGAGACCCGCGTCGGCGATCTGGCCAGCGGTATCGAAACCCGGGTCGGCGCCATCGCCGGCGACATCGACACCCGCGTTGCGCAGTTCGAGGATCTGCTCGGTTCGCGCATCGAGGCCGTTGCAGGCCGGATCGAAAGCAGCGGCCGCCAGGCCAGCGAAGACCTGATGTCGCGCGCCGAAATGCTGTCCTCCGGCATCAAGTCGCACGTCGAGGACGCCGAGCGTTCGCTGACCAACCTCGTGGTCAATACCGCCGAGACCATCCAGACCGGCGCGCGCACCGCGCAGCAGGCGCTGCTGACGGTTTCCTCCGATGTCGGCGCGCAGCTCAAACTGACCTCCGCCGAGGTCGAAGCCGCCCTCACCGCCGTCGGCACCGGCGCCGCCACTTCGATCCTGACCAGCGCCAAGGATGCCCAGACCACGCTGGTGTCGGCCTCCTCCGAGGCCGCCACGCAGATCAAGTCGCTCGCCGCCGACGTCGAGCGCACGCTCTCGGCCGCAGGCGACGCCACCGCCGCATCGGTTCTATCAGGCGCGCGCGAGGCGCAGAGCGCGCTGGTGACCGCGTCGGCCGACGCCGCCAGCCACGTCAAGTCGCTCGCCATCGATGTCGAGCGTTCGCTATCGATCGCCGGTACGGCGACCGCCGAGGCTGTCACCGCGGGCGCCCGCGAGGCACAGAGCACACTGGTTGCTGCTTCCACCGAGGCCGCCAATCAGGTCAAGTCGCTCGCCGCCGACGTACAGCGCTCGCTGTCGCTTGCCGGCACCGCCACCGCCGAATCGATCACGGCCGGCGCCCGCGAGGCCCAGAATACCCTTATGAGCGCGTCCGCCGAAGCGTCGACCCAGGTCAAGTCGCTCGCCGCCGACATGGAGCGTTCGCTCTCGATGGCTGGCAATGCCACCGCCGAGTCGATCACGACGGGCGCGCGCGAAGCCCAGAACACGCTGATGACGGCGTCTTCGGAAGCCACCAACCACGTCAAGTCGCTGGCGATCGACGTCGAACGCACGCTGGCCGCGGTCGGCGCCGCCGCCGCCACCTCCCTCCTCGGCAGTGCGCGCGAGGCCCAGAGCTCGCTGTCCACGACCTCGGCTGAGGCTGCGAACCAGATCAAGGCGATCGCCGCCGACATGGAGCGTTCGCTCGGTGCCGTCACCGCCTCTACGACCGATACCATCCAGACATCAGCGCAGAACGCGCAGAGCGCGCTGGTTGCCGCGACCAACGAGGTCAGCTCCAAGGTCAAATCGACCTCGGCCGATATCGAGCGTTCGGTGCTCGCCGCGAGCAGCAATTTCGGTTCGACGATGACCGGCAAGACCGACGAAATCGTCACCTATGTTCAGCAGCAGACCGACCGTCTGGCGCAGATCGTGGACAGCCGCCGCGGTTCGCTGGTCGAGGCGCTCGGCGCCCGGGCCACGCAACTCACGACCGACATCGACCGCGTCACCGCCGACGCACTCAAATCGATCGAAACCCGCGGCCAGGCGTTCTCGCAATCGATGTCGACCCACGGCTCGGACGTCGCGCGCACGATTACCACCGCCGGCGATCTCGCCACCGGCGCGGTGGCCAAGTCGCTGAAGGACCTCGAACAGGCGTCGCGTTCGGCCATCGACCAGTCGCGACAGGTGTCGATCGCCGCCGTCACCGAGATGCAGGAGACCAGCAAGATCCTGCGCACCGACACGGTCGCACTGTTCGAGCGGCTGCGCGAAGGCAACATCCTGCTGCAGGAGGTGCTGACCGGCGCCCACGACAACCTCAACTCGCTGGAACGCGCGCTGGTGACCCGCGTGGCCGACTTCGTGTCCGCCATGAACGACGTCACCGCCCGCAATGGAGTCGCCACGCAGACCCTGGAAGACCAGCTCACCGTCTTCAACGGCAAGACCACCAAGGCGCTGGAAGACCTCGCCTCGCTCTCCAGCGAGTTCGAGAAGCACGGCAAGGCGCTGGTCGAGGCGGCCAGCGTGGTAGAAAAAGCCAACCTCTCCACCACGACGTCGGTCGCCGACCGCAAGTCGCAGCTTGAGTCTCTGGTGACCACCATCGACCTGCGCACCACCGACCTCGACCAGCGGCTGTCGCGCTTCACCGGCCTGCTCGACGAATCGCTCGCCGCGGCCGAAGAGCGCGCCCGCGACATCGCGCGCGTGGTCGCGGAGACCGCGGGCGCCGGATCGGCCGCGATCAGCCGCCAGTTCGAGGCGGTGCGCACTGCGGCCGAGAACGAGCGGCAGCAGACCCTCCATGCGATGAACGATCTCTACCAGCAGAGCACGCATGAAACCGATGCGATGTTCAAGCAATCGACCGAGAAGTTCGCTGCGATGGTGCAGACCATGAAGCAGATGGCGGCCGAGATGCATCAGGAGCTGGAGGCGACGCGCAACGAGCTGCGCCGCGGCGTGCTCGAGATGCCGCAGGAGGCCGCCGACAACACCGCGCAGATGCGCAAGGTGATCGTCGACCAGATCGAGGCGCTCGCCGAGCTCAACCGGATCGTCGCGCATCATGGCCGCGGCCTCGACGTCGTGACCTCCGGCCGCGCCAGTGTGCAACGCCAGGAGGAGCCGGTGATGGCCGCCGCGGTCAGCGGCCGCAACGAGGTACGCATGCGCGACGCCGGCAGCGCTTCCACCCTGCCCCCGCCCGATCTCGGCATGCCGATGCCGATGCCCGCCCAGCGCCGCACCGAAGCCCCGCCGGTCTCGCCGGCTGCTCAGGACGCGGGACGCGACGGATGGCTGTCCGATCTGTTGAGCCGCACCGATGCCGGCGGACGCGAAACGCCGCGGGGCCGGCAGCAGGGCGCGGCCAACCCGCTGGAATCGCTGTCGCTCGACATCGGCCGGCTGATGGATCGCAACCTTGCCGCCGAAATGTGGGATCGCTACCAGCGCGGCGAGAGCAAGGCGTTCACCAAGCGCCTCTACACGCCCGCCGGCCAGAAGGCGTTCGACGAGGTCGCCCGCAAGTACCGCGCCGATCGCAGCTTCAAGCAGACGGTCGACCGCTACATCGCCGAATTCGAACGGCTGCTGGACGAGGTCGCACGCGAGGATCGCGGACCGCAGGCGCTGCGCGGCCACCTCACCTCGGAGACCGGGATGGTCTACACCCTGCTCGCGCACGCGGCGGGCCGGCTGGGGTAAGCGCTAATAGCGAGTGGCGAATAGCGAATGGAAAACGGAGGCCTCGCGGCCTCCGTTTTGTTTTTAGTCCTTGAAGCCTGAATGCACTATCTGCCCGTCGTCATTGCGAGGAGCGCAGCGACGAAGCAATCCATTCTTTCTTGATGCGGCACGATGGATTGCTTCGCTGAGCCTGTCATCGGGCGCGCATTCGCGCGACCCGTTGGCTCGCAATGACGGCTGGTTGCCGGAATTCCATTCGCTGCTTGCCACTCGCTATTCGCAAATCACTACCGCTTCTGCCCGCTCGGCGCCCTCGGAGCCGCTGCCGGCGCTGGCGGCGGCGGTGCTGCCGCCTGGCTGTTGCTGCTGCTGCCGCCGCCGAAGATCACGCGGGTCGGGTTGCGGTCGAAATTGTTCACGGCGCGGCTGATGTCGGAGAGCGTGCGGCGGCCATCGGCCATCAGCGCGCCCGACCGCTTGTCGAAATCCTCGGCCAGATCCTTGATCGCCTTCACCATCAGATTCAATTCGCCGCCGCCGGCGCCGCCCGCGATCGTGTTCAGCCCGAGCATCAGGCTGTCGGCCTTGCCCATCACGCCGTCGACCCTGAGCATGACGTTGTCGATCTTCTCGGAGTTGCGTGCCAGCGCAGCAGTGAAAGTCTCCAGATTCCGCAGCGAGTTCTTCACCGACTCCTGATTGTCGGCGACGAGCCGGTTGACGTTCTGCAGCGTGGCGCGGATCGACTCGGTGACATCCTGCAGCGCGCTCGGATCGGCGGTCAGCATCGGCACGCCGTCCTCGTCGAGCGGCACGGCAGCCGCATTTTCCTCGCCGCCCTTCAGTGAAATCGCAGCGACGCCGGTCAGTCCCTGGAATTCGAGACCCACAAGCGTGTCTTTCCGGATCGGAGCGTTGTTCTCAACCATCGCCAGTGCGACCACGCGCCGCGGGTTGTCGAGTTTGACCGACACAACCTCCCCTATCCGGATACCGTTAAAGTTGACGCTACCACCATTGCGCAACCCTGACGCCGGGCCTTCGAAGACAATACGAATCGGGCTGCGCTGCTTGGTGGTATGCAGGCTCTGAAACCACAGCACGAAGCCGAATGCGGCGGCGATCACCGCCAGCGTGAAGGCCCCGATCAGGACGTAATTCGCCCGCGTTTCCATAACTCAAGGTACTCCGAAACCAGGATCTATCCAGCGTAGCCGATAGACCGTCATTATCTCATGTTTGAGCACGATCTGATCCGAAAACCGATCACACTTTTGGGGTCATGCCCTAGCCCATCACCGCGCGGGCGCGTTTGCCGTGAAAATATTGCCTCAGCCAGGGATGCTGCGAGGCCTGCATGTCAGCAATTGTGCCTGCAGCAATGATCTTACCGTTCCCTAAAACCGCGATGCGGTCGCAGGCCGTGTATAGGCTGTCGAGATCATGGGTTACCATGAAAACCGTCAAGCCCAAAGTACGCTGCAGGGTGCGCACCAGTTCGTCAAAATCTCCGGCGCCGATCGGATCCAGCCCCGAGGTCGGCTCGTCCAGGAACACCAGTTCAGGGTCCAGCGCCAACGCCCGCGCCAGCGCCACGCGCTTGATCATGCCGCCGGACAATTCGGACGGATAGCGGTCGGCGACTTCGGGCCGCAGGCCCACCATGCCGAGCTTGGCCACCATGATCTCGTCGAGCAGCCGCTGCGAGACCTTGAGATATTCGCGCACCGGAAACTGGATGTTCTGCCGCACGGTGAGCGAGGAGAACAGCGCCCCCTGCTGGAACAGGATGCCCCAGCGGCGTTCGACGCCGCGCCGCTCCGCGGCACTCGCCGCATCGAGATCGACGCCGAACACCTCGATGCTTCCGGCGATCTTTGGCACGAGACCGATAATGGTGCGCGTCAGCACCGATTTCCCGGCGCCCGACGGGCCGACGAAGCCGAGGATCTCGCCGCGCTTGACGTCGAGATTGAGTCCGTCCAGCACCCGCGTCTTGCCAAACTGCACGGTGATGTCGCGCACCCGGATGATGGCGTCGGTAATCTCACCCGCCATGGTCACATTCCGATCGATGCAAAGAAGATGGCGAATACGCCGTCCATCACGATCACGAAGAAGATTCCCTTCACCACCGAAGACGTCGTGTGCTGCCCGAGCGATTCAGCGCTGCCCTGCACGGCGAGCCCCTCGACGCAGGCGACGATGCCGATGACGGCCGCCATCACCGGCGCCTTGATGAGGCCGACGATGAAATGGTCGATCGAGATGGCGTCGCGCAGCCGCAACAGAAACGCCTCGGGCTCGACGCCGCCATAGAGCCACGCCACCAGCCCGCCGCCGTAGAGCGCCGCCATCGCCCCGAGAAACGCCAGGATCGGCAGCGCCAAAACCAGCGCCAGCATCCGCGGCAGGATCAGGACCTCGATCGGATCGAAGCCCATGGTGCGCAGCGCGTCGATCTCCTCGCGCATCTTCATCGAGCCGAGTTCGGCGGTGTAGGCCGAGCCCGAGCGGCCCGCCACCATGATCGCGACCAGCAGCACACCGATCTCGCGCAGCACCAGCACGCCCAGCATGTCGACCACGAAGATGTCGGCGCCGAACTTGCGGAAATGAAAGATGCCCTGCTGCGAGATGATGCAGCCGATCAGGAACGTGATCAGCACCACGATCGGCACCGCGCGCCAGCACACCTGCTCCAGGTGATGGATGGTCGAAGTCAGGCGGAAGCCGCGCGGACGAATGATGACGTGGGCGGTTGCGGCGAGCACCGCGCCCAGCATGTCGATCAGCCCGATCAGGGTGCCGCCGATACCGGCCACGGCGCGGCCGATCTGCTCCAGCATGCCCGTGATCGTCACCCGGTCGGTGTCGGCGACCGGCTCGGCGTTCACCCGGCGCACTTCGTCGACCAGGCTCGAATAATTGTCCGACAGCCCGGCAATCTGGGCCTCGACGCCACCGTGGGTCAGGCTGCGGCGCAGCCGCTCGATCAGCCAGGCGCCGAACGTGTCGAGCTTCGACACCTGCGAGACGTCGATGAAGATGTTGGGCCGGGTGCCGCTGAGCTTCTCGGCATCGGCGACCATTCGCTCCAGCATCGGCGCAAAGCGGGCCGTCCACGAGCCCGCCGCGCACAGCGCCAGCGCGTTGCCCCTGGCTATCCGCTCCAATGTCGGGCTGCCGCTCACAATACCCACCCCTCGACCGGTACATCAGCGGTGCAAAACGCTGAAGGTTCCGCACGTCGTACCGCCTTGTCGAATCTGCCCCTAACCAGCCATAGTTGGTAGCGGCGGGCAAGCTTACGGTTCAGAAAATTGCCAGATTTTAAAATGACTTCCAGCGTATCTCGAAACCTTGCCGTCAGCATCGAACGCTGGCCGATTGCGGGCGCTTTCACCATCAGCCGCGGCGCCAAAACCGAGGCTGTCACCGTCGTCGCCACCGTGAGCCAGGGCAACCAGACCGGCCGCGGCGAATGCGTGCCCTACCCGCGATATGGCGAGACGGCGGAAGCGACGCTGGAAGCGCTTCAAGCGATGCATGAAGCGCTCGCCGGGGGATTGGACCGCGCGGCCCTGCAGGCAGCAATGCCCGCAGGCGCCGCCCGCAACGCGCTGGATTGCGCGCTGCTTGACCTCGAAGCCAAGACCGCCGGCCAGCGGGTCTGGACCCTGCTCGGCCGGAAGGCGCCGCGCCCCTGCACCACCGCGTTCACGATTTCACTCGGCACGCCGGAAGCGATGGCGTCGGCAACCGCGAAGGCCGCGCACCGGCCGTTGCTGAAGATCAAGCTCGGCGGCGATGGCGATGAGATGCGGATTGCCGCGGTCCGCCAGGCGGCACCCGAGTCCGAACTGATCGTCGATGCCAACGAAGCCTGGACGCCGGACAATCTCGAATACAACCTCGCCGCCTGCGCCAATGCCGGCGTCACGCTGGTCGAGCAGCCGCTGCCGGCCGGGCGCGACGAGGCGCTGGCGCGCATCGAGCGCCCGATCGCGGTCTGCGCCGACGAAAGCGTGCATGACCGCGCCTCGCTCGAAGGACTTCGCGCGCGCTACGACGCGGTCAACATCAAGCTCGACAAGACCGGTGGGCTGACGGAGGCGCTCGCGATGGCGGATGCCGCCGAGGCGCTAGGCTTCGAGATCATGATCGGCTGCATGGTCGCGACCTCGCTAGCCATGGCGCCGGCCATGCTGCTCGCGCAACAGGCCAAATTCGTCGACCTTGATGGTCCGCTGCTGCTGGCGCGCGACCGCGACGGCGGCCTGCGCTACGACGGCAGCCTGGTCTATCCGCCTGAGGCCGTCTTGTGGGGCTGATGCGATAGCCGGTCCCGCGCCAGCCAGATCACCAGTCCGCCCAAGGCGGCCATCGCCGCCATCCCGTAATAGATGCCCTGTCCCCAAATCTCGTAGATCGTGCCTGACGCGACCGAGGCGAGGCCGGCGACGATGCCGCCGCAGGCGGTGAGATAGCCCTGCGCCCTCGCCATCACATGGCCGGGTACATGGCGCAGCATCAGCCCCATGATTCCGACCTGCGTCAGCCCGAAGCTCAGCGCATGCGCGAGCTGGACGATCGCAAGAACCGCCAGCGGCAGGTCCTGCGCCGTCAACACCCAGCGCACGGCCGCGCTCAGCGCCGCGATCACCACCAGCATCGACGGCTGCAGCGTGAATCGCGGCGACAGGGCGAACAGCACGATCTCGGCGATCACGCCGAGCACCCACAAAACTGCAATCGTCAGCCCGTCATACCCTGCTTGTTGCCAGACGATCGACGCGAAAATGTAATAGGCGGCATGGCTGCCCTGGATCAGCGCCGAGGCCACGATAACAGCGAGAAAGCCGCCGTCACGCAGCAGCGCGTCCGCGCCGCCGGTGACCGGGCGAGCGGCCTTGGCATCGTCCAGCGGCGCCAGCGAAAGGCTCGCCACCGCCCCGAGCGCGGCCGATCCGGCGATGATCCAGATCAGATTTTTGGCGGCGATCAGGTCCAGCAGCATGCCGCAGACCAGCGCGCCGAGGACAAAGGCGGCGGAACCCCACAGCCGCAACGGTCCGTAGTTGAGGCCGTAGCGCTTCACCCCTCGCAACGCATAGGCGTCCGTCAGCGGCACCATGGGTGTCCACAGGCAGCAGGTCAGGGCGTAGATCAGGAACACCAGCACCGGCAAATGCTGGGTGCCGAGGACGAAAAAGCCCAAAGCGGTGGCAAAGGCGGTCAGGATGATGACGCCGCGCAAGGCCTGACGCCGTTCCGCAAAGCCGGTCACCAGCGGAAGCGCGGTAAATCGGGTCACCGGGGGTACGGCCGTGATCAAGCCTATCCAAAATGCATCGATCCCGACCGCCTTCAACCATACCGTGAAAAACGGCAGGTGGGTGCCGGTCATGCCGAACAGCGTGCCGTAAAATAACGCCACCCGGGTCGCGAATCGCTTCGATGCGTCTTGAGAAGCGATGGGGATTTGTGATTCGCTTGGCATCAATTCAATTGCGATTCGGTCAGTATCGTGTTGTTTCGATATCGCAATGCGCGCCGATTTGCGCGAAGAGTTTGACATGGCCGACGAAGCATTCGCCCTTTCGCCGATCTCAGCCCGCGCCGCGCTGCCGAGCGAGGAGGACTATGCTGCGATCGCCGAAGCCTTCATGGAGACCTCGCGGGGCCGCTGGTTCCTGACCGAATACGCCAAGCGCAACCGCAATGCCGACACCCGCATGGTGCTCGACGCGGTGTCACGGATCGAGCAAAGCCTCACCGCCCAGAAGGAAGAAAGCCGTCAGCGGGAAGAAAGCCTTCGCCGGGAAGACGGCCTTTCGGCGCAGCAGGCCGCGGAAGCCGTCGCTGCGGCGGCCGCAGCGCAGGAGCGGCTGACGGAGGCGCTCGCCGCCATCCGCGGCGCGGTCGAGGCGGCCGAGGAATCGGCGGTCGAGGCGCTCGACAGCCTCGCGCTGGACCAGCGGCTGGCGCCGGTCCGCAAGGGCGCGCGGGTGCTGCGCGAAATCGCCTGGCGGTTGCGGGAAATCGGCAATGACGGGCGGATCTGCGACCTGATCGATTCGCAGGTTACCGTCATCGAAAGGGGCACCGAACAGTTTTCGTCCGAGGATGCGAGAGCGGCCCTCCGTGCGGCCTTTGCCGCCCTGCAGGGCCGGCTTGTGGAAGTCGAGGACGAGGACGCTTCGCCAGTGCCTCTTGCCGAGACCGACGCTATGGCCCCCTTCTCTGCCGCGCAGGACATGCCCGCGACGGGGACAGCCGAAACCTTCGTCGCGCCGGAAGCTGAGAAAGCTGCCGAGACGCCGTTCACTTCCGAGACGCCGTTCACCGCACTGGCCAGGTCTGCCGAAGCGGCGCTTGCGGCGGCGGAAGCCGGGCTGAAGGCTGCGGAAGCGCGGCAGGCTGCCGAAGCCGCCGCGGCTCAGGACAGCTCGGCCCAGGATACTTCGG
The DNA here is from genome assembly GCF_009930815.1 of Bradyrhizobium sp. CCBAU 051011. Lineage (NCBI taxonomy): Bacteria > Pseudomonadati > Pseudomonadota > Alphaproteobacteria > Hyphomicrobiales > Nitrobacteraceae > Bradyrhizobium > Bradyrhizobium sp. CCBAU 051011. Next base: position 8,681,695 of record NZ_CP022222.1, read on the forward strand.
TCCAAGATACTTCGGTCCAAGATACCTCGGTGCAGGACGCCGCAGCCCTGCAGGCGACCACGCAAGACAACGCCACTCAAGACAACTCTATCCCGAATGTCGACGTCGAGGACCCCGATGCACAGGACGAGGCCCTCCTCGACATCATCGCGATGGAGATGGGCGCGCCGGATCCGATCAGCGACGCAGAGATCGCCGAGGCGATAGAAGAGCAGATCCGTTCTGCGGAGCCTACGCCGGTCGCTCCCAAGGCGGTCGCCGAAGCGCCCCAGCCGACCGCCACGCCGGCGCCGCCGCCGGTTCAACAAGTGGTTCAACCTCCCCCACCGCCCGCTGCCGCGCCTGCGCCTGCGCCTGCGATGGAAGTGTCGCTCGGGTCGACCCTCATTGCGAGCGGTATGCTGCGAAAGCCGGTCAGTGCAGCCAACGATCCGCTGGCGCCGATCCGGCGCATGAGCCAGGCCGAGAAGATCGCGTTCTTCTCATAAGAACTGCGCTGTCGCGTGAAGCGCGCCGGCCTCCACGACGCATCCGCAGCATTTGTTGCACCTGCGAATAGTTCGCTTTCCGGTTGATTCACTTCTCCGCCGAGATCAAGCTGGCCCGATTGCCTTCTTGGGAGACAGTCGTGCGAACCAAGATCATCGTCAATCCGATGGCGAACAAAGGAAACTGCGGCAAGCGTTGGCCGCAGATTTGCGCTGAACTCGAAAAACATCTTGGCCCACTCGCGTCCTCGGACGTTGCGATCACGCGCGAGCGCAATCACGCCACCCATCTGGCGCGGGAAGCGGTCGATGCCGGCTATCGCCGCCTGGTCTCGGTCGGCGGCGACGGCACCTTCAGCGAGATGATGAACGGCATGATCGCGGATGATCGCCCGATTGTGCCCGGCCTGGTGCTGGCGCAACTGCCCGGCGGCACCTCGAACGAACTCTCCCGCTCCTTCGGCCAGCTTTCGCTCGCCGAGGCCAGCAAGGCCATCGCCATGGGGCATACGCGCGAAATCGATGTGTTCCGCGCCGACGCCAAGGGCTACGCGGGCGGCCACGTCACACGCTATGGCTTCGTGCTTGCCATCGTCGGCGCCGCCGCCACGATTTCCTGGCGTGCGCAACGCGTGCCGCTGCTGAAGCGATTGGGCCCGATCAGCTATGTGCTGATGACCGCGTTCACGTCGCTGACCTACAGCCCCCGCCCCTATCGTATCCAGATCGACGACGAAGCCGAACAGCGCCTGCCGATGTGGTCATTGATGCTGTGCAGTTTCGACGGCGCGGGCGAAGGCCTGATGCTCGCGCCGGGCGCCGATCCGGCCGACTGCAAGCTCGACCTGATCATGGTCGGCGACATGGGGCGCTGGGAAAGCCTCACCAAGATCGTCCCGAACCTTGCCGATGGCAGCTATCTGGAACATCCGAAAGTCTCGCGGCGCCACGCGACGCGGATCACCATTGACAGCGATGACATGGTCCGCGCCGATGTCGACGGCGAAAGCATCGGGCAGTTGCCGATGTCGGTGACGATGTTGCCGTTCCACCTGAAGGTGGCGGCCAATCGGCCGTAGCCGCGCGCGTAAGGCTCATCGAGACGTCCGCTCCAGGAAGCCAGCCGGGCTTGGCCTTGTCGCCCGTGACGACCAGCAAGAGCCAAAACATCCACCGCGAGGAGCGATTTCACGGGGGTTGCCTGCTCAAACAGAAAGAAGGAGCGAGATGACGATGCCATCTCGCTCCAGTGGCAGGGAGGAACTATGCGCTGCGTGCGGTAGGCTGCCACGCGTAAGCCAGCCAGCCGATCCCGTGGGAGATCAGGTCGACGCCGAGCAGAAATCCGAGCACCCACAACCCGGTCGCGGGAAATCCGGTCAGAATGATGATGCCGGCCACGATGCCAAACACGCCGGACAGCAGCATGATCCACCCCGCTTCCCGCCAATGGCTGATGCCGATCAGGATGCGGACGAAACCGGAAACCGCCAACACCAGACCGAGGACGTAGGTGAGGATCAGGGCGCTGGCGATCGGCTGCCCCACCAGCACGACGCCGAAGGCGACGTACAGGATGCCGAGCAGCACCTGCCATACGAACCCTCCCCACCCCTTGGTCCAGAACGCATGGACGACCTCGAATGCGCCCGCAATGATGGAGACCCATCCGATGAAGATGGTGCTGATGACGGTGACGAGCATGACGTCGCCGAGCACAAAGAATCCCGCCACGATCAACGCGAGCCCGAGCAGGATACAGATCCAGAACGGCGGCGCAGGCAGGTTGGTGACGCCCATCGGCGAGCTGTTGTCATATGTCGTCATGTCATTTCCTCGCTTTGGGTCTCACCGACCTCGAGTTTATGTCCATCGCCAGCCGCACCGGCGACGGCCGCGATGCCACCAGCAGACCCAACGTCGACGTCGACGGCGATGCCTGTGAGGGGGAGGACGCGACGGCCGCGGGGGCGGCCGTCCTCCAGGCGGTCGTCCCGGTGGCCGTCCAGCCGGCGATCCAGGCGGCCCCATGCCGGGACCTTGAGCCTCCAGCTTGAAATCTCCGGCGTTTTTTCCAGGATCCTTCTGCACCGCGAGCGGCGCCGCCTCGGCCATGGCTGATGGCAGGCTTGTGGCCAGGCCGATGGTCACGGCACCGCACACCAGAGTCCGCAGCGCAGTGCGACGGTCAATCGCATCCATGGTTGTTCTCCTTCTTGGAACGTCCCTTCCCTCGCATGCTCGTGCTGATCAGCCGGACCTCAACCGGCTGCCGGGCGCATCGCTCGGGATTTCGCCGGGCAAATAGTTCGGAAGCCGACCCGCCGGGATGATCGCCAGCAATGCAAGACCGGCCATGATCAAAAGTCCGATCTTCAGCGCGCGCAGCCGCGCTTCGGTATTCACGCGTACCGCTTCCTCGACTTGCTGCGGCGTGGCGGTGGTGCCTTCCATCACGCTGCGCAGCCGGTCGTTGCTGACGAAATTGATGTTGTCGAGATCGACCTGGCTCTGGACCTCCTTCGGCAGCACGGGGTTCGCAGCGATCTGGGCCAGCACGACCGTGCTCAACAGGCCGACCAGAAGCGCGCCAGCCAGCGCCGTTCCGACCGCGCTGGCCAGATTTTGCGTGGTGCCCCGCAGCGAACCAACGTCGCCTGCCAGTTCCTTGGGCGAAGCCGTGACCAGCACGTTGAACAGCAATGTCACCAGCGCGCCCTGGCCGATGCCGAACAGAATGAGGCCAAACAGCACCGGAACCTCACTCCAATCGTTGCGAACGACGAAGGCGAGGCACACCAGACCGATGGTGCAGAGCACGAAGCCGTAGCGGCCGATCTGCCGCGGCGTCAGCCGGTCATAGAGATTGACGACCAGCATTGCGGTGAAAAATACCGTCAGGTTGAACGGCATCATCGCAATCGCGGTCGCCAGCGGCGAGCGGCCCTGGACGATCTGGATATAAAGCGGCACCGAGAAATTCAGCGCGGCTTCCAGCGCGACCACCGCAAACAGCGCATATACGGCGCTGCGCTCCTCCGGCGAGTCGATCACCTCGAGCGCCAATAGCGGCGTTTTTCCCGCCGCCTGGCGCCGGTGCGTCCACATCAGAAAAGCTTGCCCGAGCACGACGCCGAGAACGATGAGGACAGGCGCGGGCGAAAGGCCGAGCAGATTGAATGGCGCATTTGCCGTCGCCAGCACAAGGCCCCAGCCATTCAGATTGTTGAAGCCGAAACTGATGAAGACGATCGCCGCTGCGGCCAGCACGACACCGACCATATCGATCTGCACATCCGGGCGGCCGTAGTCGCGCTTGAGACGGAAGCTCAGCAGAAACACAATTGCGGAAACCGCGATCAGGATTCCGAACGCCGGCCGCCAGCCGATATAGGTGCCGAGCACGCCGCCGATGATGAATGCCAGCACGCCGGCGGCAGCACGCGCCGAGCCGAGCGCGCCCACCGCCGTCGCCTGCTGCCGCCCCGTGTAATTCTCGGCGATCAGCGCCACCAGCGACGGCACGATCACGGCGCCCGCCGCGCCGCAAAGCCCCTGCGCCGTGATCATCAGCGCTGCCGTCGGGCTGAACGTCATCAGTATCTGCGACGCGCAGAACAGGACCACGGCAAAGCGGAACACCTGCAACGCGCCGAACCGCTGCGCGAGCTTGGCGCCGAGCATGACGAAGCCGGCCACCAGCATCGAATACGCCACGATGCCGGTGGCAACCGTCGTCGGCGGCACGCCGAAACTCTTGACCATCCTGCCGAGCGCGACCGGGAGCGAGGCGACGTTGAAGGACATGATCATCTGACCGAGCGCGATCGCGATCATCGGCACCCATGATTCCCGCGCCCCTTCCCGGATGCCTCCGATCGACATCGAGTGCGTTGCCATGGTGTCCTCCCGAGTTGCTCGGCTTTTTGGATCGACCGGCCATCAGCTCGATCAAGCCACTCTTTGCATCTGCTTCAGTTTTCCGGTTGCGATACGAACAGGTCCATTCCCAGCCGCTGCGACAGGAATTTTGCTGCGAGTTGTCCCTTCACGCTGTTGCCGGCCGCATCGAGCGGCGGCGCGAAGGTGCCGAAGCCGCCCTTGCCCGGAGAGACCGCGACAATGCCGCCGCCGATCCCGCTCTTGCCCGGCAAGCCGATGTCGTAGAGCCAGTCGCCCGAGGTCTCGTACAGGCCCGCCGTTATCATCACGGTCAGCGCATAGTGGCAGACCGCGGCATCCACCACGCGCTGGCGGGTAACGGGATTGACGCCGCCGTCCGCCAGCGTCGCGCCCATCACAGCCAGATCCCGCGCGCTCACATTCAGCGAGCACTGCCTGGTATAGAGATCGGTCGCCTGCTTGGCGTCGCAATAGATGCGGTCGTAGCTCTGCAGCAGCCGGGCGATACTGCGGTTGCGATAGTTGGTTTGCGAGGCCGAGGCGTACACCTCTTCATTGAGCGTGAGCTTGCGCCCGGCAAACCGCGACAACCCGTCGTGAATGAATTGCCATTGGCCTTCCGCCGTCAGGCCTGGCACCAGACTCGTCGTCGCAATCGCGCCCGCATTCACCATCGGGTTGGTGCGGCCGCCGCCCTGCTCGATGGCGGCCAGCGAGTTGAACGGCAGTCCGGTGGCGTTCGCGCCAAGCCTCGCGCGCGCTTCCTCCGGACCGATCGTCTCGCACACCAGCGCGAACACGAACGGCTTCGATACGCTCATGATCGAGAATTTATACTCGGTCTCGCCTGCTTCGTAGACGCGCCCGCTGGTCCCGACCACGCAGACCCCAAACAGCTCTCTGGGGACCCGGGCGAGTGCCGGATAGACCTGAGAGTTGTGGCCCTCTTCATTCGACTTGAACCGCTGGTGGGCGTCGGACACCAGCCTCTGCACCATCTCTGGCTCGGGCAGATGCCCTGTCGAAATGTATGGCCGGTCTGCGGGTTCCGAGATCGAAGGCATGTCCATCGGACTCCTCCACCCGGCTCGAACGATCCTGCTCGCGGATTGTCGAGCCGTTCGGCAACACGACTACACGCTGACGAGCGATCGTGCTCGATCGCTTCAGCCTTCTTGCTGATTGGATGAACCGTAACGCTCAAGTCTATGTCGAGTCAACAATACAACCTGGAAGAAGGTTTGCGACGCGTGCGTTTTGCTACAACATTTTGTGACAAATCGCTCGACGCCGGCGATGCGTAGACGCTGCGTGCGCGCAGGAAACGTCCGGCGAATTAAGAGCGAATTTGATTACAGAGAACCCAAGAGTGCGATCAGCGAACCGTGATCCGTTCGCTCCCGAGTTATGATACGGTGATGCCTCTGCCGCACGGCCGCTGTTCATTGCGCGGCTCTCCGGGATGACCTCGCCGCCGTCGGACATTTGCCATCGGCAGTTGACGGAAGCTCTCCGCTGCGACGGCAACGCTTGAGGAGTGTCGATCCATCAATGCGCCCCGTGCGGCCTATATCATGTTCACATCGAGTGGGAGGATACGGAGATGTCAGATCTAGTCGCGATCGTCTATCCATCCGAAGCAAAGGCCGAAGAGGTACGGCAGCGTCTGTTCAAGCTACAGAAAGAATATCTGATCTCGATCAGCGATGCCGTGATCGCGGTGAAGACCGAAGCAGGCCCCATCAAGCTGAACCAGCTCGTCAATACGACGGCGATCGGCGCCGTGTCGGGCAGCTTCTGGGGGCTGCTGATCGGGGTGATCTTCCTCAATCCCATCCTTGGTGTTGCGCTCGGCGCAGCTTCCGGAGCGCTCGGCGGCGCCCTGTCGGATTACGGTATCGATGACGCCTTCATGAAGGACCTCTCCAAGAGCATGCAGCCGGGCAATGCCGCACTGTTCGTGCTCATCAAGAACATGACCCCGGACAAGGTGCTGCGGGAGATCAAGGACGCGGGAGGCACCGTGCTCAAGACATCCCTTGACGACAGCAAGGAACAGCAACTTCGCGACGCACTGGCGAAGACGAGCACCGAGGAGCCAGGACCCAAGACCAACGCCGCCTAGTTCGCGGCGGCCAAACGATCAGCCGGCTGCGGTCGCGATGCCGCAGCCGGCCGCGCTTCAAGGCATGCTCCGAAAGCATGCTCTGCAAGGATGTCTGTCATGCGCTCCGCGGGCGAAGTGACGACCGAACCGGCAAAGGCAACCACCCGGACAATTCTCGACACCATCGAGCGGATCGGAAACGGCGTTCCCCATCCCGTCGTGATCTTCCTGATCCTGATTGCCGTCGCCGCGCTCGCATCGCACCTGCTTTATCTGCTCGATGCCTCGGTCTCCTATCAGGTTATCAATCCAGCGACGCATGGCACCGACACCGTGACAGCGCGCGCCAACAGCCTGCTGACGGCCGAGGGCATCAGGCACATCTATACGCGGCTGGTGCCGAACTTCATGGGGTTCTCCGCCGCCGGATTGCTGATCATCGCCATGATCGGCGTGGGGGTGGCCGAGGAAGCGGGCCTCGTCAACGCATGCATACGCAAACTCGTGACCGTCTCACCGCGCTGGGCGCTGACCTACATTCTCGCCTTCGTCGGCATCATGTCGAGCGTTGCCTCGGATGCGGGCTATCTCGTGCTGATCCCGTTGGCAGCCACCGCGTTTCTGAGCGTCGGCCGGCATCCGCTGGCGGGGCTCGCGCTGGGCTTTGCCGCCGTTGCCAGCGCGTTCAGCGTCAATATGCTGATCAAGCCGCTCGATGCCGTGCTCACCGAGTTGACCAATGACGCCATTCACATCGTCAACCCGTCGCTGTCGATCGCGGTGACCGCCAATTTGTGGTTTTCAATCGTATCCGTCGTCGTCTTGACGATCGTGATTGCGCTGATCAACGAACGGATCATCGAGCCTCGCCTTGGCTTGTATCGCGAAGATCAGGCGGGGGTAACCCTGCCTCCGCACGAAGGCGGGCGGCTTTCCGCCCAGGAGACGCTCGGCCTGAGGTACGCCGGCGCGGCGCTGCTGGCCGTCATACTGGTATTCTGTCTGCTGACGCTGCCATCAGGAGCCCCGCTCCGCGATCCCGCGACCGGTGCGCTGCTCGGAAACTCACCCTTCATGAGCGGCCTGATCGGCCTTGTCATGCTGCTGTTCCTGCTAACCGGTATCGCCTACGGCATTGGAGCCGGAACGATCAAGCGCGCCACCGATGTGGTCGACGCCATGACCAAAGCCGTTTCGGGATTGGGCGGCACGATCCTGCTGTTCGTGGTGATCAGCCAGTTCGTCGATTACTTCAACTACAGCAACATGCCGACGTTGCTGGCGGTCAGCATGGCCGATATCCTGAAGGACGCCAACATCGGTCCGCTGTGGCTGTTGCTGGGTCTTATCCTGCTCGTTGCTGTCCTTGACCTGATCTTCACGCCAGCGATCGCGACATGGGCCATCTTTGCGCCAGTGTTCGTGCCGCTGTTCGTGCAACTGGCCGTCGATCCCGCCGCGGTGCTGGCGGCCTACCGGGTCGGCGATGGCCCCATCAATTCCATCACGCCACTGAACGCCTATTTCGCGCTGGTCGTCGGGTTTGCGCGAAAATACGACCGAAATGCCGGCGTCGGCACGGTCGTCGCGCTGATGCTGCCCTACGTGGCCTGGATGTTTTCGCTTTGGGTAGTTCTTTTCGTCGTGTGGTACCTGTTGGGCCTTCCCTGGGGCGTATAGCTGGAGCAACGATGACGGATCCGGCCGTGGAGCGTGACTCAGCCAGCATGGAAGACCGCATGCTCGTCGATCCGCGCCACGGCGATATCGAGGACGATGCCGCTAGTCCCGGGCAGCGATCTCTGCTCGCCATCGCCGGCAGCCTGCTGGTCGAAATCAGTTTGCCGAAGTTGCTGTTTGCCTGGACGGTGTTGCTGCTGTTGCCGGCGGTGCTGCTGGGCCTCGCGCCATTGCTGGTCTCCGCCTGGCTCGCAACCCTGTCGGAAAAGCTCGCCGCGCTGACCGGGATCGGCACCGCCCTCGCCTTGCTTGCGATCGTCGCGGTCGGATGGATCGGATGGCGACCGCTGTTGCGGATCGCCGAAAATAATTTCTGGTCGCTCAATGCGCTCGCCGTGCAGCCCGGCTACGCTTTCACCCGCGAAGCGCTGCGCCACCTGACGGAACGAATGTGGGGCAGGAAGCTGACCGTCGTCGGCCGGGCGAGGTTACGCAGCGCCAATTCGATTGGGGCAGCCGTCCTGCTGTCCGCCGGCGCGGTGCTGATTGCGATGCTGGCCTGGCCCGCCTCGCGTTGGACAGGCGGCTGGAACGACCTGGTCCTGCTGCACCGCCTCACAGTGCCGACGCTGGCAAATGCAATCCTGCTGGTGTCAGGATATCTGGCGGTCGCTTCGCTGATGTGGGGATTTGCCGATGCCAGCATGCAGCAACCCGTCGATCTCGCTACGTTCGACACCGCCTCGTCCGATGCGCGCCGCTGGCGCGTTGCGCACCTGTCGGACCTTCATGTGATTGGCGAGCAATACGGCTTCCGCATCGAAAGCGGACGGGCCGGCCCACGCGGAAACGACCGGCTCGAGCGCGTCCTGGCGCATCTCGCCGCCATTCACGCGGCCGGCCCGCTCGACCACATTCTCGTTACCGGCGATATGACCGACGCCGGCCGCGCCAGCGAATGGGCCGCATTCCTCGACGCCATGGCACGTCATCCGGAACTTGCCGCGCGCACGATCTTGTTGCCGGGCAATCATGACCTCAACATTGTCGACCGCGCCAATCCGGCCCGGCTCGACCTGCCGTTCAGCCCGAACAAGCGGTTGCGGCAGATCCGCACCCTGTCGGCGATGGCGGCCGTGCAAGGCGATCGCGTGCACATAGTCGACGGTAACGGAAAAATGGCCGTAACGCTGAGCGCCTCGCTGGCACCGAAGCGCGATTCGATCGTGGCCCTCGCTCAGCACGGCGGCCTGCGTCGTGCCGCGGCGCTGCGCGGCCTGTTCGACGACCAGTTTCCGATGATCCTGCCGCCCGATGCGGAAGGCGGCCTCGGAATTGCGGTCCTGAACTCCAACGCGGAAACTCACTTTTCCTTCACCAACGCACTCGGATTGGTGTCGGTCGAACAGACGCATCGCCTCGAGGCGGCGATCCGGCATTATCCGGCCGCACGCTGGATCTTCGCATTGCACCACCACGTCGTGGAGTATCCCATGCCGGTGAAAGCATTCTCCGAACGCATCGGGACCGCCTTGATCAATGGCAGCTGGTTCGTGCGCAAGCTGGATGCGCTGGCCGGTCGCACCGTGGTGATGCACGGTCACCGCCATATCGACTGGATCGGCGCCTGCGGTTCGCTCAAGATCATCTCCGCGCCCTCCCCGGTGATGAATGCGACCGATGATGCGGCCACGCATTTCTACATTCACACCCTGGCGGCCGGCCCGGAAGGGCGGCTTGATCTGCTGCCGCCGCAGCGCGTGGAGATTGCCGGCGAGAAGAACGCCTAGGGCAAGCGGCGTTCGATCGGAAGTGGCTCAGATCGAACGCCAACCTCAGCGGCAGCCTCGCGGGCACGTCGCGATAAAGCGAGCCTACGTGCGCAGTTCGAGGGCAATCCGAACCCGCACGAGCCCGACGCGGTGAGTTTGACTCGAACGCGTTCGGAAAAAGACTAGAGCCCGCCGCGGCACATTTCCCGATACCGTCGGCAGTTTCCCTGGCCCCGTTCGCCAAGCTCATCCTTGTAGAGGCAGTGCGCGCGCAATTTCGCGCAAACCTGGCCGGTTGATACACGCTCGAATGACGGACGATCGAATGACGGACGCTGGCACGCTTCGCGGAATCTGCGGCAATGGCCTTGACCGCGCTCGCCGAGCGCGTCCTTCATTTCGCAGGTGCGCTGCAATTCCCTGCAGTTCTGCGCGAACACAACATCGGTCAATCCAACTAGCAAAAACATCGCTACTGAAAATGCACGCATGGCTTCACTCCTCGCGTTATCACTTTTGCTAAATACTGGACCCTGAAGTCTCCCGGCACGAATGTGTCAAGTGGATGCCGGGAAGAGCTCGATTTTGCGCACCAGCAAGTAAATCGCGAACATGACTTACCTCCTTTGCACCTCCACTTCCTTACCACGTCGGCGCGTATGGGCGCTGTGAACCCGATCACAGGTAGAATGGCTGGAATGCTAACTTGCTTGTCTCGATCTAAAGGACCGCTTCGATTCAAGAGCGACGGTCGAGGCTAACGGCAGCTACGTCGCAGGCTATGTCTTTGCGATCCGCTCGGAGCGATTGATCTGCCGCGAAGTGCGGTGAAGGTTTGCCATCGATGCGAGGCCGATTGCGGCTGATGCCAACAAGCAGCGCTCGATCACGGAACAGGATTGGCGTAGAGATCGCGATCCGGCGAAGTCAAGCCAGTGTCTAGCGACCGTCGCGATTCGGCTGGGGCATCGCCAGCGAGTTGTTCGGAAGCTTGTCTCACCATCGGATCCCGCGGCGCAGTGGACCGGAGCTCACAAGCGGCCGGCATTCTTTGCTTCTCGGACAACTATCTCATCGACGTGAAGTCAGTTGCGGAAGTCCAGCACCGGAAATCGGTCCGTAATTCGATGCCAAAAACTGAGTGGCGGTCGCCGCGATCTTTGACCTGGAAGGTACAAGCACCGAGGCGCCAATTTCATTCCATAGTAAAGATTCTTTCCAGAAATGATTTGTCCACCCTCGAACCTTGCGTCCGCATCAAAAGTTAGCTTGATCACTTCTGCTGTTCGGTTCAGTAGTCCAGTTGCTGTATCGTCAAACGCAACCGTATATTTGGTCGTTGCCTTCAGAACTTGCTGTCCCTGACAGATGTAGTCACCTTCCTGCAGATACCTTCTCACCTCCTGATCGCATGTCCCTCTGTGTAACAACTCATTTGCTATGACCGCGAGATCCTCGAGTGACACTTCAAGAACTTCAACGTCATCAAGCTCAAGCTTGACAGATTCTACAAGCTTTGCATTCACGGTTGTTTCGATATTCCGCAATAACTCTGTAGTCACTCCAAGTCGCGCCTTTCGGAGCTCCGAAGAGACCTGTTTATTTGTGAAAGAGGTGCGAGTCACAGCGACTAGTCGTTGAGGCTCAACCTCGCAGAGCATGGAATAATATTTGCCGTCCGATGATACATGGTAGAGTGACCCCGGAGCGCGCAAGCTGGTGGGTGGCGTAATTGGATAGAAGCCAATGTCCACAATGGCTTCGTTTAGTTTATCGGGGTTAGGCTTGTGCATGTATACCGCCGCTACGGCGCCTGGGGGGCCTGCACACGCTAGAAATATTGCTCCCCACTTAAGGATCGGAAACATCAGATTCCCCTCCTTCGACGACTAGGGACAACAAACACTGCCGCAAGGCCGCGGGCACGCATTGGCCGAGTTGGTGGGGGCCGCCGCACCTAACGCGGAAAGAGCGAAGATCAAGAACAATGCTGCGAACTTCATGACCTGTCCTTTCTCAGATTGGTGTGTGCTCGCTCTAGTTGATGCGAAAAATTATCTCCCTACATAGACGTGCCAAATGTTATCTACTTCACACCCGCCTCGTTTTTTGTGGGATTGCCGAGAGAAACGGTCTGAGCCTTAGTGGTGCGATCGGCTCAAACAATGGGCGCTCTGGGTACCAGAACCAGTCATTGGCACGCATCCCAAGATGGAAGCGACGGTCGCAGAGGTTAGCGCCGGCGATGTTGGGTGAGCGTAGTGGACTCCGCAAAATGAAGCAGCCTCAGTTCGAAGTTAACTGAGGCAGAAGGTTCGGTCGCCACAAGTTGACCGGTTCCAAATGGAAAGGCGATCGTCAATTTCGCCGATCGCGATCCGAGAGTGTTCCCGCAGAAGGCGAAGGGCGAGGCACCGACGATGGCTGCACAGCCGATGACTGCGCCCTGGGTTGCGGAGTATTGGGCTGCGGGATGGAGGTCGCCTGCTGGGCCGGGGACGGAGGCGTAACCGACATCTTCTGTCTGATGTCCTCCTGAACAGCGCGCAGTGCCGCAACGGTCTGGGCGATCTGTTCTTGCTTGTTAGCGAGTTGCTCTACGCTGCGCCGCACGGCATCGAGATTGGACGCCAGGGGCTCAAGCTGCACCGGGCCAGGGGAAGTTGCTGCCACGGCCGGGGATTTCGTCGTCGAAGTGGATAACAACCAGGCTAGCGCTGGAGCGCGGGCTACCACCATCTCCTTTGCTACATCACCATAGGACTGCCAGCCAAGCGTAGCGCCGACACCGATGAGAACCGTAATAGAAAACCGGATGAGACTGCGGGTCATTCGCCTGCCAATCGACGGCCGGCCGCCCGTCGCCGGCCCCTCGCCGAAGCGATAGGAATGCGAAGAATCGACCGACGACTTCGTGCGTCTTCTACCCATACGCCGATCGGATCGGACGTCCAGATCGCGCGCAAGCCCGCCCGACGAAATTTCTTCGGCGCTCGGCCACTGCTGCTCCGCGAGCGGTGGGCTTTGCGAGTATAACATCTGGTGACTCCACCCCGCGGTTCTTATTGGCTGAAGAGGCCAACCTGGTTTGACAGAAGCGAGGCGGGAGCGCAGCAGTCCTGGGGCGATTGTGGGATCGTCGCGCGATAGAGGATCGGTTTGTTTGAACTCGGTGAAAACTCAACCGTCAAGCCGGCTCATTGCGCAGCCCGTGCGTGACGGCAGTGGGAAGAAGCTGACAGTGACGATGCTTGATCGGTGTCCGGTCACGCCGCGACGGTGACCTCCAAATTGATCAACACCGCCGGCCGAATTGACTTAGGCAGCGCCGCCATGCGTCTTGAGTTGCGCCATCCGTTAGCCTCCGGACCGAGGCAAAAACGGATGCACGGACTCAGCTAACAGGGTCGCCAATTGTGCGGTGGCAGGCGTGGACTGCTTTTCGGGCGGCAGTGAGCCGACAGACTGGACCACCAGTCCAGTACCAGCGGCAATGGCAACTATCGCAATTGCAGCAAGATATTCGATCCTCATGGCGATGGTTCCTCCATGGGCTTCCACAGAATAACCGGACACTCTCTAAATTGGTTCCAGAGCGCAGTTTGACCCTGGCCCTGGACCGCCTGCTTGCGCGGCGCCCGGATGGCACCCTCGTCAATCCGGCCGAGCGCGGCGTTCCGTCCGAACGGCGTCACGATCAGAAGTCAGGGAACGAAAGCTCTGGCCAAGACTTTAGAAGCTTGAGACCGTCGCTCGCCGTTAACTTCACGGCGCATGTCGCGGATAGCCAAAGGTTCTACTGCAGGGCCCGCTGTTCTCAAAAACAAGCGCTCGCGCAGATAGCCAAAAGCGGCGGTCTCGGTTCCGTTCAGAATTGCAGCAGTGCGCGCAAGCGGGAGATCTGCAGGAGGGGTGGGCGCCGATGCTGGTGCGTTCTTACCCGAACGAGGCTTCGTTATGCGCAACCGCCTTGACATAGACCCCAAACACAGCCGAGCAATCGTTCAAGAGATCGGGGAAAGATTACGCGCGCTCCTGAAAGAAGAGCCGGAACTCCCGGGGAGCCTTGGAACGCAACTCGACCGGCTCCGCGAATTTGAGAAGCAGTCACCATCGATCATTCCAGCGGCTGAGCACTGGGACAAGCGTCGCCGTTGAGACGCAGACGGCTCGGCCGAACATGGACGAGCAATGCCATCGGTGAAGGGCCGTGCGTCAAAAATTTTGAATGAGTACGGTGCGGCGCAATTCGAATTGATCGGCAAAGCCGTCGTGCTTACCGACGGAAAGGCTGGCACGGTCGAAAACGTTTGGCTCGACGAAATGCACGGGCTTCGGATTTCCATCAAAGGTCATGATGGAAGATGGCCGGTCTCGACCATCAAGCTTGTGGAGCCCTAGACCTCGCATCGGCTACGCGCTGCCCAGATCGCGCGCTCGGCGAGAGAGGATCATAATGCCTCGCATCTTGCGAAGCCCCGGGAGTGAGTAAACGCGCTAGAGCTTGCCCGGCTTCGTCTGATCCGGTCCGCCGAACAGATCGGCGACCCAGCGGCTCGACGGATGCGCGGCGCAGAAGGTCAGAATAGCGAGCGTGATCGGCACGCCGATGAAGGTGCCGAACAGGCCCCACAGGAAAGTCCAGAAGAAGATCGCGAACAGCACGACAACAGGCGAAATCGACAGCATGGAGCCGGCCACCCGCGGCTCGATGTAGCTGCCGACCGCAAACTGGATGACGTTCAGGCAGACGAAGACACCGAGCACCGCCGGCCAGCTCTCGAACTGCGTCATCGCCAGCAATGTCGGAAACAGCGTCGCGACGAACGGGCCGATGAACGGGATATAGTTGAGCACGAAGGCGATCACGCCCCACTCCAATGCGAACGGCAATCCGGCTACCCACGCAAATGCGCCGACCAACAGGCCGGTGATCGCGCTCATCTGCGTCCGCACCACGAGGTACTTGCGGAATTTCGCCGCCGTCGCCGCGCTGCCGTCGAGCAACACGCGGGCTGCGGCCTTGTTGTCCAACCGTTCGACATTCCGCCTGATGTTCTCGACTTCGAGAAGCCCGAGCATGACGTAAACCAGCGCGATCACCCAGAAGGTGAGCGTGGTATTGACGCGGGCCGTCACCTGCTGCGTCGCGCGCAGCAGCCAGCCGACGTTGAAATGCTCGGCCCAGAGCCCGGCAACCGAGATGCCGTGGCCGTCCAGCCACGTCACCATCGCCGAATAAAGCGCCTGGTACCGCGGCAGATCGCTGACCAGTGATCGGCCGACACGACCAAATCCCCAGGCCGCGAGCGAAGCAACGCCGAGACAGACCGCGACCGTTGCAACGATTGTGATCGCCAGCGCGACAAGCTTCGGCATCCAGGACTGCAACCGCTTCTGGATCGGCCACACGATCGCGATGATGAAAAGGGCCGCCGCCAGCGGCGCGAACACCTTGCTCGCCTGGGCCAGCGCCGCCGTGACCAGCACCGCCGCGATGAGTCCCGTGGTGGTCTTCAGCCCGAAGCCCATGTTGGGTTCCTTCGACCTTCACGCAATCCGAGATTGTCAGCCGCATTGAACCGCGGCAAGAGCGATGACGCCGGCGCATGCAACCGTGATCGCGGTCACGTACGGCAACCCGGACCTGACTTAGCTTCCCGGCAGCAAACCTCGCAACGAGGTCCGCCCGAGGAGGCAGCCATGTCCCGTTTTAAGCCATTGCTACTGGGTGCCAGCCTGCTGGCAGGCCTGTTGAGCTTCGCTGTTACCGGTGCGGCTTTCGCCGAAGCGCCGAACGTCGACATCCGCAACGGCATGCAAGGGCCGCTGACCGACCAGCGCGTCGCGCTGGTGATCGGCAATTCGAATTACCAGACCGCGCCAAAACTCGCCAATCCCGGCAACGACGCGCAATCGATCGCGCAGCTTCTGAACTCGGCGGGCTTCGAGGTCACCCAGGCGACCGACCTGACGCGCAGCGACATGGTCAGGGTGGTGCAGGACTTCTCCAACAAGGTCGCCGAGCGTGGTCCCGGCGCGGTCGCCATGATCTACTATGCCGGCCACGGCGTGCAGGTGGCTGGCGAGAACTATTTGCTGCCGGTCGACGCAAGGATCTCCTCGCCGTCCGATCTCGATGGCAACTCGCTGCGGCTGGTCGACGTGATGGGCACGCTGGAATCGATCCAGAGCCGGATGCGCATCGTCGTGCTCGACGCCTGCCGCAACAATCCCTTCCCGGAGGTCAATGACGCCGGGCGTGGCCTCGCTATCGTCGATGCGCCGCGAGGCTCGATCGTCGGCTACTCCACCGCGCCGGGAATGGAAGCCCAGGACGGCGACGGCAACCACAGCCCGTATACGAGGGCGTTCCTCAATATCGCACGTGAGCCCAATCTGCCGATCGAGCAATTGTTCAAGCGCGTCCGGCTCGAGGTGAACAATACCACCTCCGGCAAGCAGACGCCGTGGGAAAGCTCCTCGCTGACCGCCGATTTCTACTTCTTCGGCGATACCGCGGTTGCCGCAGGCCGCGCGCCGGATCGCCGCCCGATCATGCAGGTCGCGTCGAACCTGCCGTCGCGTTCGGCGCGCCAGGCTTACGATTACGTGCTGTCGGAAGGCTCGCCCGAATATTATGAAGAGTTCATCCGCCTCTACCCGCACGATCCGCTGTGCGACCACATCCGCCTGCTGCTCGGCAACCTGCGGGTGGCGACGGCCTGGCACAAGGCGGTCGTCGCCAACTCGCCGTTCGCCTACAAGACCTTCTATGACAATTATTCGAGCAGTCCCTACGCCAAGTCCGCGCTGAAGCTGCAGACAGCGCCGAAGGCTGTTCCGCTGATGCACTTCACGCATCTGGCGAAGCAGTCGCCGGCGTTCAAGCCGGGCAACGTCGGCAACGTGTCCACCCTCGGCATCTCCAAGGGCAATCTTGGCGGCAATTTCGGCCCCCACGGTCACATGCCCTCGAAGATCGTCACGCTTCCCGCCAAGGGCATCAACCCGGTCAATGGCGGCAACCTCAACGGCAACGCGGGTAAGGTCACCACCCTGCCTGGGAAGTTCAAGCCCGGCTCCGTCAACAACGGCGGGAATGCCGGCAAGATCGCCACCTCCCCCGGCAAGTTCGACCGCCATCCGACGCGGTTCGCCAACAAGCCCATGCTGACCTCACGGCCCATGATGACCTCGCGGCCCATGATCAAAACCGCGCCGCGCCAATTCAACGGCGGCATGGGTGGTGGGAATTTCAACCGCTTCGCCGCAGGTCCGTCCCGCAGCTCGTTCGGTGGCAGTTCGTTCGGTGGTGGCTCGTTCGGCAGAATGGGGGGCGGCTTCAGGCGCTAACTCAAACCCAGCGCAATGAAAAACCGGGCAGAGCACAAGCTCTGCCCGGTTTTGATTTTTAGAGCGCTGAATCAGGCGACCAGCTTGGCGAACAGGTCCGCGTCAACATTGCCGCCGGAGAGCACGATGACGACGTTCTTGCCCTTGGCGTCGATGCGTCCGGCGAGCAGTGCAGCGAGGCCGACGGCGCCGCCGGGCTCGACCACCAGCTTCAATTCGCGATAGGCATAGGCGACCGCCGCGCCGACTTCCTCGTCGGAGGCGGTCACGCCGTTCGCCAGCAGCTTGCTGTTGATTGAGAAGGTGAGTTCGCCCGGCATCGCCGCCATCAGCGCATCGCAGATGGTGCGGCCGGCGGCGTGATGGGCCTCGCGATGGCCGGCGCGCAGCGACAGGCCGTGATCGTCATAGTCCTTCGGCTCGGCGACGATCACCTGCGCTTGCGGAAATTTTGACTTCACCGCCGTCGCAACGCCGGCGATCAGCCCGCCGCCCGACGCCGGAGCCACCACGATATCGGGGCTGAGCCCGAGCGCCGCCATGTCCTCGGCGATCTCGCGGCCCGCGGTGCCCTGCCCGGCGATCACGAAGGGATCGTCATAGGGGCGGACCAGCGTCGCACCGCGCTTGCTGGCGATGCCGTTGGCAATGGCTTCGCGGTCTTCCTTGTCGCGGTCGTAGAGCACCACCTCGGCGCCGTAGCCCTTGGTGCGCTCGCGCTTGGTGACCGGAGAATCCGCAGGCATCACGATCGTCGCCTGCATGTTGAGGATCTGCGCCGCCGCCGCCACGCCCTGGGCATGGTTTCCGGAAGAGAACGCAACGACCCCGCCGCCCCGCTTGTCCTGCGGGATCGAGGCCAGCTTGTTGAAGGCGCCGCGGAACTTGAACGATCCGGTCCGCTGCAGCATTTCAGGCTTGAGAAAGACCTTGGTGCCGACGCGCTCGTTGAGAACGGGGAACGACAAGAGCGGCGTCCGCACCGCGAACGGGGCAACTACCCGCGCCGCCGCGTCGATATCTGCGGCACCGACCGGTGCCGTTGAGGCTTTTTCCGTCATCCATACTTTGTATCGCGCAAGCAGGCCGACGGGCAATACAGATTCAGGTGATCTCAGGCGGCGAAATGCGGGTCTTCCGCCACAAATTCGGCCGCCTCACCCTCCGATTCGACCGGGCGAGAATTCATGGCATGCTCGATGAAAACCCGCGTGGAGGCCTGCCAGGTATGGGCGGCGGCGAATTCGACGCAATCTTCCCGCGAGATCTGCAGCGCCTCCCGGCAGGCGGCCCGTAAATCCTCGCTCAGCACGCCCACCGGCGCCGCGCCGATCACGTCGCGCGGACCGGTGACAGGAAAGGCCGCGACCGGCAGCCCGCTGGCCAGCGCCTCCAGCAGCACCAGCCCAAACGTGTCGGTCCGGCTGGGGAAGACGAAAACGTCGGAGGCTGCGTAGATTTCCGCCAGTTCCTCGCCGTGCCTCGCACCGAGGAACACGGCATCAGGATATTTCCGCTCCAGCGCCATCCGGGCCGGTCCATCGCCGACGATAAGCTTGGTGCCAGGCAGATCGAGGTCGAGGAAGGCTTCGAGATTCTTCTCCACCGCGATCCGGCCGACGCAGAGATAGACCGGCATCGGCAGGCAGAGATCGGTGCTGCGCGGATGGAATAGCGAGGTATCGACCCCGCGCGACCACTGCACCACGTTGCGAAACCCGCGCATCCGCAATTCGGCTGCCAGCGCCGGCGTCGCCGCCATCACCGCCCGGCTCGGCCGATGAAACCACTGAAGCGCCTTCCACACCCATGATTCCGGGATTGGCGAGCGCGCCGAGACATATTCGGGAAACCGGGTGTGAAAGCTCGTGGTAAACGGCAAGCCATGCTTGCGGCAATAGCGCCGCACCAGAAGCCCGATCGGGCCCTCGGTCGCGATATGAATGCTGTCGGGCCTTGCCGCTTTGATCAATCGCGCGATTTTTGCTGGATACGGCAGAGCCAGCCGCAGGTCGGGATAGCTCGGCATCGCAAAGGTGCGAAACGATTGCGGCGTCAGGAAACTCACCTCGACACCAAGTCCCCTGGCCGCTTCCGCCATTGCGGTCAGCGTGCGCACCACCCCGTTGACCTGGGGATGCCACGCATCGGTTGCGACCAGGATATGCGTCATGCGGCGCGCGCCGCGACGCGGGGAACCGGCGCAGCCCTTCGCACCGGATCGGTCCAGGTGATGATCTCGAACCGGCCGTCCTCGTGCTCGGCGAGCGCGGTACAGCTCTCCACCCAGTCGCCGCAATTCATGTAGCGGATGCCATGCTCGTCGCGGATGGTGGCGTAATGGATGTGGCCGCAGATCACGCCGTCGGCGCCGTGCCGCCGCGCTTCACCGGCCAGCGTCTGTTCGAACGCGCCGATATAGTTCACGGCATTCTTGACCTTCAGCTTCGCCCATTGCGACAGCGACCAATAGGGCACGCCGAACATGCGGCGGAAGAAGTTGACCAGACGGTTCATCTGGATGGCGAAGTCGTAGGCCTTGTCGCCGAGATGGGCGAGCCAGCGCGCGTTCTGCACCACGAGATCGAAGATGTCGCCGTGGATGACGAGGTAGCGCTTGCCGTCGACGCCGGTGTGAATGGTGTTCTCCACCACATCGATGCCGCCGAAATGGGTGCCGTAATAGTTGCGCAGGAATTCGTCGTGATTGCCCGGCACGTAGATGACCTTGGCGCCCTTGCGCGCCTTGCGCAGCATCTTCTGCACGAAGTCGTTATGCGATTGCGGCCAGTACCAGCTCGACTTCAGCGCCCAGCCATCGACGATGTCGCCGACCAGATAGATGGTGTCGGCGTCGTGGGTTCTGAGAAAATCCAGCAATCGATCCGCTTGCGAGCCGCGGGCCCCGAGATGGACATCGGAGATGAACAAGGTACGAAAGCGCCGTTCCGGGCTCTCTTCACTCAAGGCGTCACTACCCATGCCTGTCCCCTGACAGATTTCTGTGACAGGGCGATGACTAGTTCACGCGACCCATAGCCCCACGAGAATCAATGTCGCGCCCCGCAGTTTGCGGATAGCAGCGCGATGCGACAGGCAAGCGACATCGCGGCGGCGATATCTCGACGTCGTCCCCGCGTTCGCAGGGACAACGGAGACGCTTAATAAAACTTGTGAAAATGATGCACCGGGCCGTGGCCATGCCCAACGCTGAACCGGTCTGCCGCTGCAATCGCGGCGGTCACCCACGCCTTGGCGTTGCGCACGGCGGTCTCCATGCCCTCCCCCCTCGCGAGCCCCGCCGCAATCGCCGAGGATAACGAGCAGCCGGTGCCGTGGGTGTTCTTCGTCGCGATGCGCGGCGCGGCCAGCGCGATCGCGCCATTCGCGCCGATCAGATAGTCGATGCTCTCGGCGCCCTCGCCGTGGCCGCCCTTGATCAGGGCCGCCTTGCACCCCAGCCCGAGCAAACGCTTGCCCTGTTGCTCGACCGCGGCTTCGTCCGCCGCCACGGCTTCATCGAGCAGCGCCGCCGCCTCCGGCAGATTCGGCGTGATCACCGATGCCAACGGAATCAGTTTTGTCCGCAGCGCCTCGACGGCTTCGGCGGCGAGCAACCGGTCGCCCGAAGTTGCGACCATCACGGGATCGAGCACGACGTGCTTCGGCGACCAGCGCGCAAGCCCCGCGACGATGGCATCGATGACAGGCGGATGCGCCACCATGCCGATCTTGACCGCACCGACGACGAGATCGGAAAACACCGCGTCGATCTGCGCGGTGACGAATTCAGCCGGCACCTGATGGATGCCGCTGACGCCCTGGGTATTCTGCGCTGTCAGCGCCGTGATTACGGAGGCACCGTAGACGCCGAGCGCAGCAAACGTCTTCAGGTCGGCCTGGATACCGGCGCCGCCAGAGGAATCGGAGCCGGCGATGGTCAGGGCGATCGGCGTCGTCACCGCAAGCCTCGCGCAGTTGGCGTGTTGGGGATCATGGATTGTCCTACCGCGCCCGGCCGTGTGCAGCAAGCTGGCTTGCCATGACCGGCGGTTTTTGGCCTATTGGGGCCAATTTATTCGGAGACGACAGCGATGGTTCCCTTCTTCGTCCAGTTCAAATGCAAGCTCGGCCAGTCCTACGCCGTCGCCAATGCGCTCGCCGAGGCCGAGATCGCCTCGGAGATCTATTCCACCGCCGGCGATTACGATCTGCTGGTCAAGTTCTACGTCGACAACGACACCGACATCGGCCATTTCGTCAACGAGAAGGTGCAGGTGATTCCGGGTATCCAGGACACCCACACCATCATCACCTTCAAGGCGTTCGGCACGGGCTAGCGGCCCCGCCCGCACATCGCCGTCGACTTCGCCCGGCGCGGCCACGCCCGCGGGCCTTACGGGAGTGCCCGTCCTGTCCGAGACGTCAGTTACTTTCGACCGGCTGAAGGCCTTCATTCAGCACGCGCTCACCGCGGTCGGCTTGCCGGACATTGACGCCGCAGAGGTCGCGGCGCTGATGGCGGCGGCCGACCTGCAGGGGTCGGACGGGCATGGCGTCAGCCGGTTGCCGCAATACATCAGGCGGATCGAGGCCGGCGGCTTCAACGTCCGGCCGAACATCCATGTCGTGCACGAGCACGCCAGCACGGCCGTGCTTAATGGCGACAACGGCATGGGCCATCTCGTCATGAAACGCGCCGCCGGGATGGCGATCGAAAAAGCGCGGACCACCGGCATCGGCTGGGTCAACTCGCAGTTCTCAAACCATGCCGGCCCCGCCTCGCTCTACGCCACGATGCCGCTGGCCCATGACATGATCGGGCTCTATTTCGCAGTCGGCAATGCCAACCACCTTCCGCCCTGGGGCGGCCTCGACATGCTGCTGTCGACCAATCCGATCGCGGCGGCGATTCCGGCCGGCGAGGAAAAGCCGATCGTGCTCGACATGGCGACGACGGTCGCCGCCTACGGCAAGGTGAAGACCAAGGCGTTGCGCGGCGAGACCATGCCGGAGGGCTGGATGATCGACCGCAAAGGTCGGCCGCTGACCGATCCGAGGCGCGCTGACGAAGGCATGCTGCTGCCGCTCGGCGGCATGGAGGCCGGATACAAGGGCTATGGGCTGGCGATGATCATCGGCCTGCTCGCGGGCACGCTCGGCGGCGCCGCGATGGGCCGCGAGGTCATCGACTTCAACCACGATGACGACAGCGTCACCAACACCGGACAGGCGATCGCCGCGATCAACGTCGCCGCTTTCGGCGACGTCGCCGTCTTCAAGCGAAGCGTCGATGCGCTGGTGCGCGATTTCCGCAACAGCGAGCGCATCCCGGGTGTAGACCGCATCTGGATGCCCGGCGAACGCAGCCATGAAACGCGGATGAAGCGGACAAGCGCAGGAATTCCCGTCGCCCCGGCGCTATTGCGCGCACTGGACCAGGTCGCCGACGACCTGGGAATATCGCGGCTTGGAGACTAGGCCTGTGGCTGGCGGTCGAGGCTGCCGACCGGCACCGGCCGGCCCATTGGATAGCCTTGCGGGAAGTTGACCCCGGGGCGCCCTCAGCAACCCCTGCTGCACAAAACGGCACTGATTTACCGCAATGCACGGTGACGACGTTAACCATGGCATGCTTTTGCCATAACAGGATCATCCTACCGCCTTGATATTTTTCATTATCTGGGGCGTCGTCAATCGGGAGTTCCGCGGCGGCGGACGTTCCGGGGGGAGTAGTCGCGAGTACCACCATGGGGACGCTGTACGATTTGCTCGGAGCCCTTCCGAGCGATAACGCCGAGGGATTGCGGACGGCGTTCCGCAAGGCCGCGAAGGCGACGCATCCCGATATCAATCCCGACAATCCAGATGCCGCGCTGAGGTTCAGGGAGCTCGTGCGCGCCTATGACATCCTGAACGATGCCGAGCAGCGCGCGACCTACGATGAACTGCTCGCCATTGCGCTGCAGCCGTCCCCCACGACGAAGACAACGCGTACCTACGAGAGGGTGCACAAGCTCGCCTCCAACACGATGGCGGCCTCGGTCATTTCGGCGGTGCTGGTGGGCGGCTACGTCCTGTTCGGGCTTTTTTCGACGCCACCTGGCGCCGCGGAAATGCTGGCCGACAGGACCACCGGCCGCGCGCAGGAAGTTTTGGCGCTGCTGCCCGACACCCCGGTGCAGGACGAGGCCCATTCCCCGCGCGGTGGAGAGATTTCGACCGGCGCGGTCACGCTGACCTCCGCAGCGCCGGCAGTAAAGGAAGCGGGCGCCGCGCCGGTCGGCCGCTTCGAGCCGGTGCCGGCTTTCGCCACATACAATCTGGGCGTTCAGTATTATCCGCGCTTCGCAGCCGCCTATTTGGATCGCGGCTTCGTGCTGTACCGGGTGGACGATTTCGACCGCCCGTCTGCCGACATTGCAGCCGCCAAGCGTGCTGCGGATTTGAGGCGCAGCAAGACCGCCACGCCCGCGCCGGTGCCGCAAAAGCCGCTGACCATCGTGCCCTCCCTGCCGGAAAGGGAAAGGCGAGAACCGGTCACCGCGGCCCTGACGCCCTGACGGCGCGCAAGGCTTTCCGCGCTCTCAGCCTTCCTTCTTCTTCGGCCGCGGCGGTCCCTCGACTGCAGGCAGCGACTTCACATATTCCGCAATCGCGGCGCGATCCTCCGGCGACAACTGCGACGTATTCTTGATCACGCGCACCATCGATCCGCCGGCGGTGTCGCCATCGGGCGTTTGTCCGGTTTCGAGGAAGTAGGCGATGTCATTTGCGCTCCACTCGGCCAGTCTCTTCTGGGTGATGTTGGGTACCCAGCCCTCGCCCTCCGGATTGGGCCCGCCGGCGAAGCGCTGCGCCTCGACGATGCCGCCCAGGAAATTGCGCGGGCTGTGGCACTCGGCGCAATGGCCCATACCGTTGACGAGATAAGCGCCGCGATTCCAGGACGGAGAACGCGAGGCGTCCGCCGTGATGGGCTTGCCGTCCATGAACAGCCATTTCCAGATTCCGACATTGCGGCGGATACTGAATGGAAACGGCACGTCGTGGTCGCGCGGTTTGCCGGTCACCGGCGCAAGCGTCTTCAGATAGGCAAAGAGATCGCGGACGTCCTCGACCGTCGCATGCTGATAGGACGCATAGGGAAAAGCCGGAAAATAATGCGTGCCATCCGGCGAAGTCCCCTTGAGCACCGCAGTCACGAAATCCGCTTCGCTCCATCGGCCAATACCGTAAGTGGGATCGGACGAGATGTTGGGAACGTAAAACGTTCCGAACGGCGAAGGCATTGCAAGCCCGCCGCCGAGCTTCAGCCGGTCCGGCTGGTTGGGAACGGCGTGGCAGGAGGAACAGCCGCCGGCATTGAACGTTGCAGCACCATTGGCCAGGTTCGGCGTGCGAGGAGCCAGCGAGCCCGGGGCAATCACCGCCGGGATCGTCAGCCACCAGAAGATTCCGGCGCCAGCGACGCCCACGAAGATCAAGCCAAGGAGAATTCGTCGCAGCATTCACCGATCCATCGTCAGGAGTCTCAATTCGATGACAGTATGAACGCACATCGCGCCATAAGCTTCCACGAAATTGCTGATGTCATGGCCGCCGTTCGGGGAATAAATCCGGAAAGTCGTTGTTTTGAGGCTGACACGGCCCGCTTCT
Source organism: Bradyrhizobium sp. CCBAU 051011 (assembly GCF_009930815.1). Classification (NCBI taxonomy): domain Bacteria; kingdom Pseudomonadati; phylum Pseudomonadota; class Alphaproteobacteria; order Hyphomicrobiales; family Nitrobacteraceae; genus Bradyrhizobium; species Bradyrhizobium sp. CCBAU 051011. Next base: position 8,706,660 of record NZ_CP022222.1, read on the forward strand.
TAATCAACAGGGAGAAACACCATGTCGAACAAGACCATGCTTGTCATGCTTGCGCTGGGGGCAGCCGTTGCTTTTGCCGGACCCGCGTCTGCCGACAAGATGAAGGCGACGCTCGACGGCAAGGCCCAGGTGCCGCCCAACACCAGCACGGCCACCGGTACGGCCGACATCGACTACGATCCCGCCAGCAAGAAGCTGAGCTGGAAGCTTAGCTATTCCGGCCTGTCCGGTCCTGCCACTGCCGCGCATTTCCACGGCCCGGCCGAAGCTGGCAAGAATGCCGGCGTCGCGGTCGCGATTCCCAATGCGACGTCGAGTCCGGTCGAGGGCAGCGCGACCCTGACCGATGCGCAGGCCGCCGACCTCGTGGGCGGCAAGTACTACATCAACATCCACACCGCAGCCAATCCGGGCGGCGAAATCCGCGGCCAGGTAACGAAGTAGACTTCGCATTTGCGCCGAAGCAAAAAAGGCGGACGCATCAAGCGTCTGCCTTTTTCGTTTTAGTCGCACTGAAGACAGTAACAACAAATCGTCGTCCCGGCGAACGCCGGGACCCATAATCCCGGTCGTCTATTGTTGAGCGACGCCGTCGGCGATCATACTCGACAATAGCCGCCGCGGCGTATGGGTCCCGGCTCCTTATGCGCAATTGCGCACAGGGCCGGGACGACCAATCATCAGCCTTTCACGCGGAAGGTCTCATGGCAGTTGCTGCATTCCTTACCGATCGCGGGCATGGTTGCTTTCAGCGAATCCAGGTCCTTGATCTTTGCCTTGGCCTCGGTGACCGTTTTGGCGAAGCTTGCAATGGCTGCGTCGAAACCGGCCTTGTCGCTCCAGATCTTCGGTGACGGGCTGTAGTCCCCCTCGAACTTCACGCCCTTGAGGCTGGCAGGAAACAATGTAGGAAGGTTCTTGGCGGTGTCGTCGAACTGGCCGATCGCGGCGTTGACGGTCGCCTGATCATAGGGCTTTTCGCCCTTGACCATCGCCGACAACGCGCCGGCGTTCTTGCCATTGTCCTTCATCATGGCTTGGGTCCGCTTGACCTGATCCTGCTGTGCAACGACCGCACCGGCACTGAATGCAAGCACAGCTACGACGACGACGATCCGCTTCATTGGCTAATCCCCCTTCAATTCGGGTTTGTATCGGCCCCAAAGTGCGGACCGACTGTTTGTAAACACCGCACCCGGCGCATCATTCCGCATGCGACAAAATATCAGAGATTATGCTGCTTCTGCGCCTCGCGGATCGCGATCCAGACCCGTTCGGCCGTGGCCGGCATATCGATGTGGTCGATCTTGTACTCGCGCCACAACCCCTCGATGATCGCATTGACCACCGCGGGACAGGAGCCGATCGCGCCGGCCTCGCCCGCACCCTTGACGCCGAGCGGATTGGTCGTGCACGGCACGTTGTGCGTTTCGAAATGGAATGACGGACCGTCGGAAGCACGCGGCACCGCATAATCCATGAAGGTGCCGGTGACGAGCTGGCCGTCGGTTGCGCTGTAGACCGCCTGCTCCATCAACGCCTGGCCAATCCCCTGCATCGCCCCGCCATGCACCTGGCCGGCGAGCAGCAGCGGATTGAGCGTGACGCCGAAATCGTCGACGATGACGTAGTTGACGATCTTGATGATGCCGGTCGCGGGATCGATCTCGACTTCGGCAAGATGCGTGCCGTTCGGATAGGTGCCGTCGGCCTGCGCAAACGTCGCGCTCGCATTCAGTTTCGAGGGATCGACGCCGGGACGCTTCGCGAGGTCGGCGAAGCTGATCGAACGATCGGTGCCGGCGATGCGCACGACGCCATTGCTGATCTCGAGGTCGCCGGCGCTGGTCTCCAGCGCTTCCGCCGCGATCTCCTTCAGCTTGGCGCCGAGTTCGCGCGTGGCGCGCTCGACGCTGACGCCGCCGGTCGGGATCGACGCCGAGCCACCGGTGCCGAGACCGGTCGCGATCTTGTCGGTGTCGCCCTGCAGCACATGGACGCGCTCCGGCGGCACGCCGAACTGCTCGGCGACGAGCTGCGCGTAGGCCGTCTGGTGCCCCTGCCCGCTCGACTGGGTGCCGATCAGGATGTTGATGTCGCCATTGGGATCGAGCGCGACATTGGCGGTCTCCTCGCCCATAGTGCCGCAGATCTCGACATAGCAGGACATGCCGATGCCGCGTACGAGGCCGGCCTTCTTCGCCGCCTTGGCGCGCTTGGGAAACTCCTTCCAGCCCGCGACTTCCATCGCACGCTTCATGTGCGCGGTGAAGTCGCCGGAATCGTAGACCTTCCCGGTCGCAGTCTTGTAGGGCATCGCCTTCGGCGGAATGAAATTCTTGCGCCTGATAGCATCCGGCGTCATTCCGAGCTTGCGTGCCGCCGCGTCGACCAGGCGTTCGACCACATACGCCGCTTCGGGACGGCCGGCGCCGCGATAGGCGTCGACCGGCACAGTGTTGGTGAACACGGTACGGACACGGCAGTGGAAGGCCTGGATGTCGTAGAGACCCGGCAGCATGCCGGCGCCGCCGTGCGGGATGTACGGCCCGAAGGTCGAGAGATAGGCGCCCATGTCGCCCATCAGGTCGACGTCCATGCCGAGGAATTTGCCGTCCTCGGCCAGCGCCATCTTCGCGGTGGTGACGTTGTCGCGGCCCTGCGCATCGCCCATGAAATGATCGGAGCGGTCGGCGGTCCACTTGATGGTCTTGCGCAGCTTCTTCGCGGCGACCGAAATCAGGGCGTATTCGCGGTAGGGAAACAGTTTGGTGCCGAAGCCGCCGCCGACGTCGGGGCAGATCACCCGCATCTTTTCCATCGGTATCTTCAGCACCATCCCGCACAGGATTTCGCGCAGGCGATGGCTGCCCTGGCTGCCGATCGTCAGCGTCAGGTGATCGCGCTTGGCGTCGTATTCGGCGACCGCTGCGCGCGTTTCCATGAAGTTGGTGATGACGCGCGGATTGACGATCGTTACTTCGGCGACCGCGTGCGCCTTGGCAAAGGCGGCCTCAGCCGCCTTCTTGTCGCCAACCGGCACGTCAAACAGCACGTTGCCGGGCTTGTCGGGCCAGACCTGTGGCGCGCCCTGCTTGACGGCGTTGACGACACCGACCACGGACGGAAGCGGCGTCCATTTGACGTCGATCGCCTCGATCGCATCGCGCGCCTGGTCGATGGAATCGGCAACCACGAAGGCCACGGCATCGCCGACATGGCGCACCTCGTCCTTGGCGAGGATCGGGTATGGCGGGCCGGTAAACGGGTCGACTTCCAGATTGAACAGGCATGGCAGATCGCCGAGATCGCCGACCTCGGCCGCGGTCAGAATCAACGACACGCCCGGCATCCCGCGGGCCTTGGTGACGTTGAGGGTGAATTTCGCGTGCGCATGCGGCGAGCGCAGCATTAGCGCGTGCAACGCCGGCTGTGGCGAATGGTCGTCGGTATAGCGGCCCTTGCCGCGAATGAGCGCGTCGTCTTCCTTGCGAAGAACGCTTTGACCGACGCCGAATTTGATGGGAGCTGCCATCGTATCTCCAATTCCATTAGCGCGTCGTGACTTGAAACGTTATCGCGCTTACTTTTGTTTTGAGCATGATCCTTTTCGGAGAGACCCCTATCCGCGCTTGCGGATCACGCACCTGGAAGCGTTCTATATTGCAGCGGTTCGCGAGCCAGCGCAAACCCCGCTTTCGGTGGCGAGCACCATTCCAGCAGCCGGATTTTCCGCACCTGCACAACAAGAAAACTTGATGATGCCCGGCTCACAATGCCGGCGTTTTTCCGTCAGCAGACGCGAAAATGCGTCAGCGCGGCCACCGCGTCACTTCCAGAAAATTTCGTTTATTCACAGAAGTTTAGCCCCGGGATTGGCGGTCGCGGACCAGCACAAATAGCCATCCCCTGCCGAACAGCAGAATGATGGTAACCCCATAAACGAACGCGCCAGCGACAATCAGCAGCAACAATGCGGTCTCGTCGCGGAAAGTATGCATTGACGCGAAATAGACGGCCGCGAATCGTGCGATGCCCCACAATGCGGCGGCGAGCACGACACCGGCAGCCGCGAACTTGGCGAAAGACGTCATCCAGGTGCGATCGAATTCGAGATAGCCGGCCCGCACCGCAAAAAACAGCACCAGCAGGAGATTGACCCAGGCGCCGATGGCGGTGGCGAGCGCCAGGCCGATCTGCGCCAGCGTACCCATCAGCGCGACCTTCAGCGCCACGTTGACGGCAACGCCGGTCAGCGCCGCCTTGACTGGCGTCGCGGTATCGTGACGGGCGTAGAAGGTCGCGACCGCGCTGCGGATGGTCACGAATGGAATCAGCCCAATCGCGTAAGCCGCCAATGTGGCGCCCGCGGCGACCGCATCCGCCTTCGAGAACGCGCCGCGCGCAAACATCGCGCGCATGATGACATCAGGCACGGTCAGGAACGCGGCAACGAACGGCACCGAAAACAACAGCGAGAATTCGAACGCCCGACGCTGCGCGACGGAGGCGCCGGTGACATCGTTGGCGGAGAGGCGCCGCGACATTTCCGGCAGCAGCACGGTGGCGATCGCGATCCCGATCACGCCGATCGGCAACTGATTGAGGCGGTCCGCATAATACAGCGCCGAAAGCGCGCCCGCCGGCAGAAAGGTCGCGATAATGGTGTCGGCGAACAGTGCGATTTGCGTTCCCATCGAGCCGAGGGTCGCAGGCCCCAGCGCCCGAAAGAACGCGCGCACGTCTTCGTCGAGCCTCGGGATTGCGAATTTCGGCAGGATCCCGCTCTTTGTCGCGTCGCCGGCCAGCAGCAGGAATTCAAGGACGCCGGCAAGCAGCACGCCCCAGGCGGCGGCGTAGCCCACGCCCGGAAAGAACGCGGCCAGCGCCAGCGTCGCCATCATCGACAGATTGAGGAAGATCGGCGCCGCGGCGGCGCTGGCGAAGCGATGCATCACGTTGAGCATGCCGCCATACAGCGTCACCAGCGTGATCAGCAGCAGATACGGAAACGTGATCCGCGTCAGCGAAATCGCCAGTTCGCCGCGCGCCGGATCGTCCTTGAACCCCGGCGCGAGAATGGCGATCACCTCCGGCATGAACACCCAGGCCAGGATGAGCAGGATGACCTGCGCGCCAAACAGCAGCGTGAAGATGCGGTCGGCGAACAGCCGCGCCGACGCTTCGCTCTTGCCGTGCAGATGCGCATAGGCCGGCACGAAGGCGGCGTTGAAGGCGCCCTCGGCGAAAATCGCGCGAAAGTGATTGGGCAGCCGCAACGCCACGAAAAACGCGTCCGCCACTGGACCCGCGCCGAGAATGGCGGCGAGCATGATGTCGCGCGCGAATCCGGTCAGCCGCGAAAGCAGCGTGTAACCGCCGACAGTGAAGATGCGTCCGAGCATGCGCCGCTTCTAGCGCATATTCGTCAAACGGTGAAATCAGGCAGAAAGGGCGCCGCGCACCGCCGCGATGACACGATCCTGCGTCGCCTCGTCGAGATAGGCGTGAATCGGCAGGCTGATGACGTCGTCGGAGAGCTGTTCGCTCACCGGCAGCCCGCCATCCACTACCGGGAAACCCTTATACGCGGTCTGCTGATGCATCGATTTCGCATAATAGACCATGGTCGGAACGCCCTGCGCCTTCAGCGCTGCCGCAAAGCCGTCACGATCGGTCCCCTTCGGCAGGCGGATGGTATACTGCGCCCAGATCGATGTGCATCCGGAGGCCAGGCGCGGCACCGTCACGACGTTGCCGAGACCGCGGGCATAACGCTCCGCGACGCGGTTGCGGGCCGCGATCTCGTCCTCGAAAATCTTCAGCTTCTCGATCAGGACCGCCGCCTGCAGGGTATCGAGACGTCCGGTCAGGCCGAGACGCACATTGTCGTATTTGTCCGAACCCTGGCCGTGGACGCGGATGCTGCGCAGCGTCTCGGCAAGCTCGTCGTCATCGGTAAAGATGGCGCCGCCATCGCCGAAGCAGCCGAGCGGTTTGGTCGGGAAGAAGCTGGTCGCGGTCGCAAGTCCCAACGAACCGATCCGGCGGCCCTTGTAGCTCGCGCCAAACCCCTGCGCGGCGTCGTCGAGCACGAACAGGCCCTCGGCCTTCGCCACCGCTGCGATCGCATCATGGTCGGCGCTTTGGCCGAACAGGTCGACGGGGATTACCGCCCGCGGCTTCAGGCCACGCTGCCTGGCCGTCGCGACCCCACGCTTGAGCGAAGCTGCATCCATGTTGAATGTTGCTTCATCGACATCGACGAACACCGGCGTCGCACCGGTCAGCGCCACCGCTTCGCCGGTCGCGCAGAACGTGAACGAGGGGCAGAAGACGGCGTCGCCCGGGCCGACCTCCCTCGCCATCAGCACCATCAGCAGCGCGTCGGTGCCGCTCGCGCAGCTCACGACATGCCTGGCGCCGCAGAAATCCGCCAGCGCCTTCTCCAGCACGGCGACTTCCGGACCGTTGATGAAGAGGCAATGGCTCGTCACCCGCGCCATCGCCTCATCGATCGATGTGCCGAGCCGCCGGCGTTGCGACGCGAGATCATAGAAAGGAACGGGTTCTGGGCGCATGTGCTGGTTCATGGAGCCTTGCAGGAATTCGGAGTGAGGTCAGCCGACGACGCGGCGCGGTCCCTTGCGCACGGCGGAGGCCGCGGGCTTGGCGGGCTGTTCGAGACAGCGGATGGCGATCTCGAGACTGGCGACGCCCTCATCGCCGGACACCGCCGGTACATTGCCGGTGCGGACGGCATCGAGGAATGCGATCAGCTCGGCGCGCAGCGGTTCGTCATGGCCGACCGGCAGATGGCGCATCGAATAGCTGCCGTCGGGCTTGAAGCCGAAACACTCGGTCACCTGCCGCGTCAGGAGGTCGCCCATCACATATTTGCCGCGGGTCGCCACCGTGACGCTGCGCGCCTTGAACGGCGTCAGCCAGTTGGTGTTGATGTGGGCGAGCACGCCGGAGGCGGTGCGGAATTGCAGGAGAGCGATGTCCTCGCGCTCGGCAACCGCGCTGGAAAGCTGCGGCTGCACCTCGACGATATCGGACTCGGTGAACCAGCGGATCAGGTCGATATCGTGAACGGCAAGATCGATGACGACGCCGACATTGGACATGCGCGGCGGAAACGGCCCGACGCGGGTGATGCCGATCGACAGAATATCCTCGCCCGAGATCGCCTGCTTGATCGCCGCGACCGCGGGGTTGAAGCGCTCGACATGGCCGACCATCAGCGTCACGCCGGCGCTCTTCGCCGCATCGACGATGTCCCGCCCCTCTTCCACCGTCGAGGCGACGGGTTTCTCGACCAGGAGATGGATGTTGCGGGTGATGCAGGCCAGCGCAATCTCGTGATGCAGATGGGTCGGCGCCGCGATCGTCACGGCATCGACGCCCTCGTCGAACAGTTCGTCGAGCTCGGCGAAGGCGCGGCAGCCGGCAAGCGCAGTGGCGCGCGCGCGGTGTTCAGGCAAGGGATCGACGATACCGACCAGCGTCACGCCGGGCAGGCCGGCCAGCACACGGGCATGGTTGCTGCCCATCACGCCCGCGCCGACGACGCCTACACGCAAGCCGCGTTTTTCACCGGTCTTCGCGTCGGAAGCGGACCCTTTGGAACTCATGATTTGTAGACCCCAAGCAGATTCGGCGCTGGAACTTTCCCCGGCGGTTCTCTAGCACGCCGTCACAGACGTGGCGAATGCGATTGGCGGTTTTCGGACACGTTTTGATTCAAACAGTTACAACCGCAGGACCGGTAGAATTACGGTCTCCGCTCAACTGCGCTTGTAGTCGTCCTCGATGCGGATGATGTCGTCCTCGCCCAAATAGCTGCCGGTCTGGACCTCGATCAGTTCGAGCTGGATCTTGCCGGGATTTTCCAGCCGGTGCACCGCGCCGATCGGGATGTAGATCGATTCGTTCTCGTGCACGGTCTTGACCAACTCGTTGACGGTTACCTGCGCCGCGCCGCGCACCACAATCCAGTGCTCGGACCGATGATGATGCTTCTGCAGCGACAACCGCCCGCCCGGCTTGACGATGATGCGCTTGACCTGATGACGGTCGCCATTGTCGACCGACTGATAGGAGCCCCAGGGCCGATGCACCCGGATGTGATCTTCGGTCACCTGCGGCGCCACCGTCTTCAATTTCGCGACCAGCCGCTTCAGGCCGTTGGAGTCCTTTTGCCTGGAGACCAGCACGGCATCTTGCGTTGCGACCACCACGAGATCGTCGACACCTTCCAGCGCGACCAGCGCGCGGTCGGTCGAAACGTTGCAGTTGCGCGAATCCTCGAACACGGCTGCACCGCGCGCCGCGTTACCCTCGCCGTCCTTGCCGGACAATTCCCACACCGCATGCCAGGAGCCGACATCGGACCAGCCGCATGCGACCGGCACGACGGCGGTGCGCGCGGTCTTTTCCATCACCGCATAGTCGATCGAGATCGACTTCGCTGAACCGAACGCGGCCTCATCGAGCTTGACGAAGCCGAGGTCGGTGCCCGCCTTCGCCACCGCATCGGTGACGGCCTGGACGCTTTCCGCGTCGACCTTGCGATATTCGTCCGACAGCACGGCAGCGCGGAACATGAAGTTGCCGCTGTTCCAGAGATAGCCTGCCTCGACATAACCCGCCGCCGTTGCCGTATCCGGCTTCTCGACGAATTTCGCGACTGCGCGAACCTTGCCGGAAATCACCTCGCCGGGATTGATGTAACCATATTCAGTGGCGGCGCGTTCGGGCTGCACGCCGAACGTCACGATGTGGCCGGCTTCCGCCGCGGCCAGCCCCTCGCGACAGGCGGCAACGAAAGCTGGCGTGTCGCGAACCACGTGATCGGCGGCGAGCGCCAGCACGATCGCGTCCTTGCCGCGCGCCTCTGCAAAGGCGGCGCCGGCCGCAATCGCCGGACCGGAATCGCGCCGCATCGGTTCGAGCAGTACGTCTGCCTCGAGCCCGATCTCCGCCAGTTGCTCGAGCACCATGAAGCGATAGGCGTTGTTGGTGATGATGACGGGCCGCTCGAACAGATCAGCGTCCGAAACCCGCAACAGCGTGTCCTGGAACGTCGAGCGCTCCCCGAACAGACACAGGAACTGCTTGGGGTGTACCTCACGCGAGGCCGGCCACAGCCGCGTTCCTGCTCCGCCGCACATGATCAGGGGAATAATTCGTCGGGTCATCGGGCCTCAAATCCTGTAGTAGTCACGGTACCACGCGACAAAATCGCGAAGCCCGTCCTCGATCGAAGTCTGCGGCCTGAAGCCGGTGTCGCGCATCAGTTCCGCGACGTCGGCAAAGGTCTCGGTCACATCTCCAGGCTGCATCGGTAGCATCTCCCGGACCGCCGCGCGCCCCAGTTCCCGCTCCAGAACCGCTACCACATGGGTCAGCTCTTCCGGATGATTGTTGCCGACATTGTAAATTCGTGCTGGCGCACCGGCGACCGGGCCGCCGTCGCGCGGGGCCTGGTCGACCAGTTGCACTACGACGCGCGCCGCGTCGTCGATATGGGTAAAGTCGCGCCGCATCCGGCCATGGTTAAAGAGCCTGATCGGGGTGCCCTCCACGATCGCCTTGGTAAAGAGGTAAATCGCCATGTCAGGACGGCCCCACCGCCCATAGATGGTAAAGAACCGCAGGCCGGTCGCCGGAAGGCGATAGAGATGGCTGTAGGAATGCGCGATCAGCTCATTGGCCTTCTTTGTAGCGGCGTAGAGGCTGACCGGATGGTCGGTCTTATCGTCTACCGAAAACGGTAGTTTCGTATTCGCGCCGTAGACCGACGAGGACGACGCATAGATCAGATGGCCGCATCCGTGATGCCGGCAACCTTCCAGCACATTGACGAAGCCCGCAAGGTTGGCGTCGACATAGGCATGCGGCCGGTCAATCGAATACCGCACGCCGGCCTGCGCCGCGAGATGCACCACCCTTGCAAAGCGGTGCTTGGCGAACAGGCGTTCCATGGCGGCGCGATCAGCGAGGTCGACCTGCTCGAATGCAAAGCCCTGCTCACCGCGCAGGATATCCAGCCGCGCCCGTTTCAGCGCCGGATCATAATAGTCGTTGAGATTGTCGAGGCCGATGACGGCGCGGCCCTCGGCAAGCAGCCGGCGAGCGACGTGAAAGCCGATGAAACCCGCAGCTCCAGTGACCAAAATGGATTGATCCGGCATCATATCCCTCGGGGGCACCGCTCAACGGCTGAAATTTCTGTCCCCGAGCCTTTTTACCCGCGTTGCCGAGGCCGCCGCAACACCTACCAGCCCCGCTATTGCCAGAACGGCTCGAAAACCATACCAAGGCGCCGAATTGCATCGCTTTGCACCCCCCTTCTCAAACCCGGCATGGGCGAGATGCGCCGTATCCTGCTTTCGACATTAAAGATACTGGTCTCGGCGGCGCTGCTGTATTTCTCGCTGCGCAAGGTCGACCTTGCCGACCTCGCCGCTCGCATCGACGTTTCCAGCCTGGGCTGGATCGGTGTAGCGATCGCGGTGACGTTCCTGCAGATCTTCATCGGCGTGCTGCGATGGCGCGAGATCAGCGCCGAGTGCGGTGCGCCGCTGCCGACCCGGCAGGCGATGCGCTTCAACGTGATCGGAACCTTCTTCAACCAGACGCTGCCCTCCTCGATCGGCGGTGATGCGGTCAGGCTGTGGCTGGTGGCGCGCAGCGGTCATGGCTGGCGGGCTGCGACCTATTCCATCTTCGTCGACCGCGCCATTGGCCTGATCGCGCTCGCGGTGGTCATCGTCGCGAGCCTGCCCTGGAGCTACCGTCTGATCACCGATCCGCACGGCAGGTCGGCGCTCTTGTTCGTCGATTTCGCAGCGCTTGCCGGCGGCCTCGGATTTCTCCTGCTCGGCAGGCTCAAATGGCCGTGGCTGAAGCACTGGTGGGGCACCCACCACATCCACGCCTGCTCGGTGATCGCCAACCGCGTGCTGTTCAGCCCTACCCACGGCCCGAAGGTCGCGGTGCTGTCGCTATTGGTGCACGTGCTCGCCGTCGTCATCGCCTGGTGCGTGGTGCAATCGATCGCAGCGCCGGTGGTGTTCAGCCAGATCTTCCAGCTCGTTCCACCCGTCATGCTGATCACCATGCTGCCGATCTCGATTGCCGGCTGGGGCGTCCGCGAGGCCACCATGGGGCTGGCGTTCGGCTATGCCGGCCTGATGGCCAATGAGGGCGTCAACATCTCGCTGCTCTATGGCGCGGTGTCCTTCATCGTCGGTCTGATCGGCGGGCTGGTCTGGATATTGAGCGCCGAGAAAGCCGCGCAGGGCACGGCGCCGATCGAGGTTCCCAAATAATCTCCGAATAACTTCCGCGCGGGTAGAATGGCCAATTCGCAATTAGTGCTGTCGTTTGCCGCAGCGGTCCCGGCGGCGCTGTTGTCGGGCATCCTGACCTGGGCGATCCGACCGCTCATGGTGCGAATAGCGCTGGCGAAACCAAATGCGCGTTCTTCCCATCGCATATCGACGCCGCAAGGCGGCGGCATCGCTGTCATCGCGGCCACGCTGATCGCGGCGACCGCCGTCATTGCACTTGCCGGCGCAGCAGACATGAAAATTCCCATCGCGATATTCGGCGCTACGCTGTTCATCGCGGCCGTCGGCTTTGCCGATGACGTCAAACCCCTCCAGGTCCTGCCGCGGCTGTTGCTGCAGGGACTTGCCGTCGCAGCGGTGATCGTTGCCGCGCCCGAAAGCCTTCGGATCGTTCCCGCCTGCCCGTTCTGGCTCGAGCGCGGCCTGCTGTTGCTCGCAGGCCTGTGGTTCGTCAACCTCGTCAACTTCATGGACGGGCTCGATCTGATGACGGTCGCCGAAATCGTGCCAGTCACCGCCGCGCTGGTCCTGCTCGGCTGGTTCGGCGATCTTCCGGCGTCGACAACGGTCGCCGCAGCAGCCCTGTTCGGAGCGATGCTCGGCTTTGCGCCTTTCAACCGGCCGGTGGCGAAAATCTTTCTCGGCGATGTCGGCAGCCTGCCGATCGGCCTGCTCGCCGGCTGGTGCCTGCTGCAGCTGGCCTGGCATCAGCAAGTGGCAGCAGCGCTGCTGTTGCCGCTCTATTATCTCGCCGACGCCACCATTACCCTGCTGCGGCGCATCGCGAGGGGCGAGCCGTTCTGGGCGGCGCATCGCAGCCACTTCTATCAGCGCGCCACCGACAACGGATTTTCAGTATCGGGCGTGGTGCGCGAGGTATTCGCGCTCAACATTCTGTTGGCCGCATTGGCGATCGGCTCGGTGATGACGTCTTCGCCCGCGATCTCCGGCCTGCTTCTTGTTGCGGGAGCTGTCGCCACGGCGTTTCTGATGCGCCGCTTCTCGCGCCGCGCGCCGTCTATCGGCTAATAGCTCGGCTTCTTCTGCGCCAACTCGCGGATCAGGCCGCAATACTCGGTCATGGCGATCTCAAAATCGAAACGTTTGGAGATTTCAGCCGCGCGTTCGGCCCGCTGCGGATCGATGGAACGGACAGCGCGACCGACCATTTCCGCCAGTTCGTCGGCGTTGCCGGGTTCGACGACCCAGCCGATATCGTGCTCGGTCACCGTCAGCGCCGCCTCGGCATCGGCTTCCGAAACCAGGATCACCGGACGGCCGATTGCCAGCAGATTGTAGAACCGGCTCGGCACCGATACGCCGGCGACGTTCTTGCGGTAGGGAATGATCCAGACGTCCGCGGCCGAGAGAAAAATCTCCAACTCATCGTCCTCGACGCGCTCGACCAGGGTGACGTTCGGAAGTTTCGCCTCCGCCTGCATCGCCTTCAACTGGTCGAAGCCGACCCCCCAGCCCGATAAGAGGAAATGGATATCCCTATCGTCCCGCAGTAACCGGGCGGCCTCGAACACGATCACGGGGTCGTGGGTGAAACCGAGATTGCCCGAAAGCCCGACGACAAAGCGGGCGGACAACGAACGGCGATACGGATTGCCAGGTTCGACCGCGCGGACGCCACGTGCAAGCGTCGCCCAGTTCGGAATGAAGCGGATCTTGTCGCTGGTCATTCCGCCATAGCGCAGCAACAGTTTTTCCGTGTCGCGGCCGATGATGACGACGGCGTCGAGCGCGCGAAACATCGGCGCGTTCAGGGCGCGCATCGCTTTCGCCACGATCGACTGCGGCTTCAACAGGCCAGCCATGACGAGAACGTCGGGATAGAGATCGTGCATGATCAGCACCGACTTCGCGCCTTTCAATTTAGACGCCGCGGCAAAGGCGTAAGGCAACATGAAGGGCGCGGGAACCGTAAGCGTGACGTCGCCGCGCTTGAGCCTCGCCAACAGCACGAAAAACATCCGGACCGTGAACAGCAATTCGGCCACTGCTCGCTTTCCTAGCGCGCCCTTTGCCGGCATCCAGCTCCTGGCTTCGACGACCTCCGGCTCGCCCGTTTGCGCCGATGTCGCGGAGCCTGCCGTGCCCGACAGCACCAGAACGTCGGCCTCCTGCGCCACGCGTTGCGAAATCGATGCCATGATCGCCGCCGTCGTGCTCGGATCCGGCGGATAATGCTGGCTGACGACGACGACTTTTCCGTAACTCTGCATCTTGGCTTTCGAACCGGCCCGCATGGCCGGCGGACACCGAAAAAAGATCAGGCGGCGTTCGAGCCGAACTCGGGCACGGCGTCCTTGAGCACCGCGCGGATGGTGGAACGGTCATCCCGCGCAATCGCATCCTCCAGCGCCGCGATCCATTTGCGCAAGGTCTGCATCGGCGGCTCGTTCGGCTTGGCCGCCATGATGCCGGCGACCCCGATCTCTACCGTCGGCTCCTCGCTGGCGAACAGGATCTCGTTCAGCCGCTCGCCCGGCCGCATGCCGGTGAACACCACCTCGACATCGACGCCGGGCTCGAGGCCAGACAGGCGGATCATCCGCTCGGCAAGTTCCACGATCTTGACCGGCTGTCCCATGTTGAGGACGTAGACCGAGACGTCGGGCCGTGCCGGCGTCAGCGCATGCGTCGCCGCGGTCAGCACGAGATCGCAGGCTTCGCGGATGGTCATGAAGTAGCGGACCATGTCCGGATGCGTCACCGTGACCGGGCCGCCGGCCTCGATCTGCGCCTTGAATTTCGGCACCACCGAGCCGTTCGAGGCCAGCACGTTGCCGAACCGCACCGAGATCAGGCGCATGTGCGGCTTGCCCGCCGATTGCGTCATCAGGTCATGGTCGAGCGCCTGGCAATACATTTCGGCAAAGCGCTTGGTCAGGCCGAGCATCGAGACCGGTTCGATCGCCTTGTCGGTCGAGATCATCACCATCGCGGTCGCGCCCGCCGCCATCGCCGCGTCGGCGACGTTGACCGATCCGAAAATGTTGGTCTTGACGCCCTCGCTCCAGTCGCGCTCGAGGATCGGCACGTGCTTCAGCGCAGCGGCATGGAACACGATATCGGGCCTGAATTCCCGCATCAGGTTCATGATCCGGTCGCGATCGCGGATATCGGCGATCCGGCCTTCGATCACGGCGTTGGCCGCGCGCGCCGTCAGCGCCTCCGTCACCGCGTAGAGCGCCGGTTCCGAATGTTCGATCACCAACAGCCGCGCGGCGCCGAAGGTCGCGACACGGTCGCATATCTCCGAACCGATCGAGCCACCGCCGCCGGTGACGATCACCGCCTTGCCCTTCACCAGCGTTTCAAGCCGCGCGTAATCGATCTTCTCGCTCGGCCGCAGAAGGAGGTCTTCGACGGCGACGTTGGTCAATCTCGGCACGTCGCCGCTTTCGAGCGACGGCAGGCGGCTGACGAACAGGCCGAGCCGCTTGGCACGCATCAGAACCGCTTCGGGATGCGCCTCGGGTTCGAACGCCGACGGCGTCATCACGAGCCGCGCAATCGGCTTTCCGCGGCGGGCATAGTCGCGGATCACGTCCTCGACGTCATCGATGCCGCCGAGCACCGGGACGTTGCGGATCGATTGCCCGCGGTCTGCAGCCGACGGCGACAGCACGCCGACCGGCCAAAGCTGCTTGACGGCGCCGCTCTCGATCGCGCGCAGCAGCACCTCCGCGTCGGCGGCGCGTCCGATCAAAAGGGTCGGCGACGCGCCTTCGGTCCGGGCATGGCGGCGAACCCGCGTGTAACGGAAATAGCGGTAGCCGAAACGGAGCGCGCTCAGCGCGAATATCTGGAGAAACCAGTAAAGAACGATGGTGATGCGGCCGAACAGCACCGGCGCCTTGCCGTTCGATGCCCCGAAGATGAACGCATAGTCCAGCACGATGAGCGCGACCGCCAGGACGCTCGCCACCCGCAGGATGTTCAGCGCATCGGGAAGCGAAATGAAACGCCATTTCGTCGTCGTCAGGTTGAAGACGTAACAGATCACGACGCTGAAGATGACGAACAGCGGCAGGATGCGCAGCAACAGCGGCAGGCGGGCATAGAAGGCCTCGCCGCCCTCGAAGCGCAGGTAGAAGCTCGCCAGCAGCGCAAGCGCCGTCGCCAGCCCATCATGCGCTGCGATCAGGAAATTGCGGCGGGTCAGTTGCGAAAGAGGCGTCATTCCAATGGCCGGATGCGGGAACGATCGGGATTCGCGAGGCGCGTCCCCTCGCCCGCTGATATCTTATCTCCGGCGCGCATGCCAGCGATCATGCCCGGGCTGTTCCGGAAGATTCGGCGGCCTCGGATCTGGCGCGAAGCACCATGCCGCCAGCTACCCCGACGCCGAGCACATACATCCACCCCTCGTGAAAATCGAACAGATGCGAGTTGAACAGCGAACTGAATACGTTCTGCAGCACCACCATCAGCCCGATCCAGGCCGCTAGCCCCTCGCCGCGAAACAACGAGAAGTGAAAAAACCACATTGCGTACAGGATCACGACCCCGACAGCACCCCACTGGACCGCGACGTTGAGGGTCTGGTTATGCGGGTTCCCGATCACCGCCCCCTGCGCCAGCGCCGCAGGCCCGGTTGCCGCCGCCTCGAACAACCGTCGGGTCGATCCCGTGCCGTGGCCGATCACCGGCGCCTCGGCAAAGAACCGCAACGACTTCTCCCAGAATTCCAATCGCAGCCCGATCGACGTTGGCTGATTGAATTCCTTATAGATGCGGTAATCCCGCGAGAATTTGTCGGTGGTCGCCTGCAATTGCGGCGATAAGGTCCAGGCCAGCGCGCCGAGCACGACTGCGGCTATGAACAGCAGCATGTTGGTCCGCCACCTCAAATGCGCCATCGCGAACACGGCAAGCATGATCGGCAGCGTGACCAGCGCCGTGCGCGACACGATGACAAACGCCATGTTGAGGATGAAACTGGCCGCGACCGCGGTCAGCAACAATGCCTGTCTGATTTTCCCGTCTCGCAGCAATGTGATGATGGGGAAAGCGAGCACGACCGTGCACAGCACGAATTCCTGGCTCTGGTCGATGTAGTTCTTGACGAAAATGCCCCGCTCCGCATCGTCCTCCTTGAGCGTGAAGGATGGTTCGAGCAGCACCAGCCAGGATACCGGCACCAGCAGCGCGCAGGAAACCAGGAAGCCGACGAATACCCACATGCCGCGCGTCGAGCGTTCGAAATGATAGAGCAGGAACGGCAAAAAGAGCAGCTTTGTCGCCGGACTCAAAGCGTAGGTGCGTGCGTTCCAGGGCGCATCCGACCAGAGGGTTCCGATCGCGGCCAAAGCCACAAGTGCAATCGGAAGCGCACAAATCGGCCGCAGCAACGAGCGCAGGAACGGGCGCCATTCGATCACCGCGACGTGGGCGAAAAACCATATCGTCATGCCGATACCGACGCCGCTGGTCGACCACGGCAGCAGGACGGCAACCGCGACCGCAATCAGGTCAACGTTCAGCATCCGCGCCGCCGGATCGTGGCGGAACGCAAATATCCGAGAAAAAATCCAACTGATCGAGCGCGGCTCCCCGCGCTCACCGTCGACACTCATGGTCGCGTCACCGGATCCGCTTTCTCACTGCGTTGTTTGGCCGCGAGGGTCATGCCGCCGGCAACGCCGACACCGAGCACGTACATCCATCCCTCGTGAAAGTCGAACAGATGCGAGTTAAACAGAGAGGTGAACATGTTCTGTACGACGACCAGCAACCCGATCCAGGAAACGAGGCCGTTGCCGCGGAACAGCAACAGATGCGACAGCCACGTCGCATACAACAGTATCACCCCTATGACGCCCCACTGCACGGCGACATTGAGCGTCTGATTATGAGGATTGCTTATAACCGAGCCAGCAGGCGATTCGGAGTAGTTGGTCGCAGCCCGCTCGAAGAGTCCGCGCAGCGAGCCTGTTCCGTGACCGAAGACCGGCGCCTCCGAAAAGAACCGCACCGATTTTTGCCAGAACTCGAGCCGAAGCCCAATCGATGTCACAGTTTGTTCCGTCTTGTAGAGCTGATAATCCCTGAGAAATCTCTTGGGGCCCCAGCGCAAGTCGGTCGTGGTGAACCAAAGGACACCCACGAGAGCGATCATTACGCCGATGATGATCAAACTGGTGCGTCGCCTCAGGTGAAGCAGCGCAAACACCGCCAGCATGATCGGCATTGTAACGATGGCGGTCCGGGAGACGACTACGAACGCCATGTTTGCGATGAAACCGAGCGAAACTGCGCACAGCACCAATGCTTGCCGCATCTTCTTCACCCGCAGCAGACTGACGATCGGATAGATCAGCGCGATCGCGCAGAGTGCAAACTCCTGACTCTGGTCGATGTAGTTTTTGACAAAGATGCCGCGATACGCATCTTCACCTGGTTTGAGCGAGAGGCTTGGATAAATCGCGATCAGCCACGACATTAGCATCAGCAGAGCGCAGGACACCAGGAATGCGATAAAGACCCACATCCCCCGCGACGATCGCTCGAAATGATAGAACAGCGCCGGCAGCACCAGGAGCTTGAGGGCTGGACTGATGGCGGCAAGCCGCACGCTCCACGTCGCGTCCGCCCATAACGTACCAACGGCGGCCAGACCGACCAGTGCGAGCGGCAAGTAGCAGATCGGCTGTTTCAGCAAACGCCCGTAGGCCCGCCAGTCCATCACCCAGGCCACGGCGCCGAGCCAGCAGAGCACGAAGATCGCCAACACCGTCGTCGACCAGGGCAACGCAAACGCGGCCAGAATGGCGAAGATATCCGCGATCGTCATCCACAGCGCGCGGTCACGCCAATATCGTCGCACCAGGGACATCGGTGGCACCACAGCACTAACGCTCACGCATTGTCTCCCCGTGCGCGGCCGACCAGCGACGTCGTGCTGTGGCCTGGCAGAATGTCGACGAGCATCACCTCGCCGCCGGTAGCCTCGACGATCTCGTGGCCGACGACCTGCTCGCGGGTGTAGTCGCCGCCCTTGACCAGCACGCTTGGCCTCACCTTCGTAATCAGTTCGATCGGCGTGTCCTCTTCGAAGATCGCGACGAGATCGACCGCCTCCAGCGCCGCCAGCACTTCGGCGCGCGCCCGCTCGTCCTGCACCGGGCGCCCCTCGCCCTTCAGCCGCTTCACCGAGGCATCGCTGTTGAGGCCGACGATCAGGCGGTCGCAGGCGCCGCGCGCGGCCGTCAGCACCTTGACGTGGCCGGGATGCAGAATGTCGAAGCAGCCATTGGTGAAGCCGATGCGCAGCCCCTGCCTGCGCCAGTCCAAAAGATGCGAATCGAGATCGCCGCCGGCAGCGACGATTTTTTCCTCCGCCGCCAGCGAGGCATGCGGCAGGATTTTCCGCCGCAGTTCCGCCGGCGTCACGGTAGCGGTCCCCTTCTTACCGACCGCGACGGCCGCCGCCGCGTTCGCCATCCTGAGCGCCGTCTCCCAATCCGCCCTGGCCGCGAGCGTCAGCGCCAGCGCCGCGGCGACGGTATCGCCCGCGCCCGAGACGTCGCGCACCTTGACCGGCAGCGCCGGCACGTGGATCGCCTCGCCGCCGCGCACCACCAGCGTCATGCCGTGCTCGCTTTGCGTCACCAGCATCGCCTCGCAATCGGCGAGAACCATCGCGTCCTGCGCCGCGCCGGCAATGTTCTGGTCGCTGTCGGCACGGCTGCGGGTGGCTTCCGCGAACTCCTTGCGGTTGGGCGTCAGCAGCGTGGCGCCGCGATAGATCGCGAAATTGGCGCTCTTGGGATCGACAATCACGCGCTTGCCGAGCTTCTTCGCGGCATCGATGATGTTGCGGATGACACGCGCCGTCAGCACGCCCTTGGCGTAGTCGGACAGCAGCACGATATCGGCGCGCGCGACCTGCGGCAGGATCGCATCGATCAGCTTTTGCTCGACATCGGCCGCGGCCGGCACGGACAGTTCCCAATCCGCGCGCAGCATGTGGGTGGAAAAATGCTCGGAAACGAAGCGCACCTTGCGCGTCGTCGGGCGCGAGGAATCGGAGACCAGCACCGCCTCGATGAGCTTCTCCCGCGCCAGATCGACTTTCAGCTTCGCGCCGGCCTCGTCCTCGCCGATCAGGCCGACGAAGATGCAGCGCGCACCGAGAGAAGCGATGTTGCGCGCGACGTTGCCGGCGCCGCCGACATTGGTCTCGCTGCGCTGGACGGCGATCACGGGCGCCGGCGCTTCCGGCGAAACGCGCGACACCTCGCCATAAACGAATTCGTCGAGCATGAGGTCGCCGACGCAGAGCACGGTCTGACGCGGGATCGCCTGGCTCAGGGCTTCGAAATCGAACATCTGTCCACCTTAAAGCCCGTCAGCGAAAGCGATCGGCGCGGTCGAGAAAGGCCTTCACATAGGTCTCGACCGCGTCTTCCAGCGCAGTGAAGCCGCCATTATACCCGGCGCGCAGCAGCCGATCGACTTCGCTCTGGGTGAAGTACTGATAGCTGCCCCGGATCTGCTCCGGCATGTCGATATACTGGATGTTCGGCGTGATGCCGAGCGCGGCATAGGCCGACAGCATCAGGTCGCGGAAGCTGCGCGCGGTGCCGGTGCCGACGTTGAAGATGCCGCTCACATCAGGCGTCGACAGCAGCCACATCGTCACCCGCACGACGTCGTCGACATAGATGAAGTCGCGCCGCTGGTCGCCGTCGGCGATTCCTTCGCGATGGGATTTGAACAGTTGCACGGGACGCCCGGTCTTGATGTCGTCGAAGCGCCGCGCCAGCACGCTCATCATCGTGCCCTTGTGATACTCGTTGGGGCCGAACACGTTGAAGAACTTCAACCCGGCCCATTGCGGCGGCAGCCGTTCGCCGCGCGCGGCGCGCTCCGCCACCACCATGTCGAACAGATGCTTGCTCCAGCCGTAGAGATTCATCGGCCGCAGCTTCTTCAGCGCATCCATGGACGCGTCGTCGCCAAAGCCGCTGCTGCCGTCGCCATAGGTGGCGGCCGAGGACGCGTAAATCAGCGGCGTGGCATTCGCCGTGCACCAGTCCAGGAGCCGCATCGACAGGCGGAAATTGGTCTCGATCACCAGATCGCCGTCGGTCGCCGTGGTCTCGGAGATGGCGCCGAGATGGATGATCGCCTCCAGCCGGCGGCCCTTCAGCCAGTCCATCAGTTCCGCGGGCGGCACGAGATCGGCGAGCCGGCGCTTGGCCAGGTTGCGCCATTTGCCGTCGTGCCCGAGCATGTCGCATACGGCCACGTCCCGGCCGGCGTCATTCAACGCCGCCACGACGTTCGACCCGATAAAACCGGCACCCCCGGTCACCAGCAACATGCCATCCCCTGCCTCGATTGTTCGGCGAAAGCTTTGCCCCACTCCCAGGCGGCAGGCAACTTTGCTTCTCTGGCCGAAGCAAAGGCCATCGACCGGCTTTACCTACTGATGCGGAGCGGTTACCGACGGTGCCGTAATCGGTTAGCGGCGCACCAGTCAAGATATGAATTTAAATTCATCACATGAAATCGAACTGGAGGATGCCGCCGACACCAGGCCGATCCTGATCGTCCCCTATATGTGGATTGGCGACTTCGTTCGCGGCCACACGGTCGTGCGGGTCCTGAAACAACGCTGGCCGAACCGTCCGGTCGACCTGCTGGTCACCCCCCTGTGCGCGCCCCTGATCGATTACATGCCGGGCGTCCGTGCCGGGATCGTCTGGGACCTGCCCCGTAGCCGGCTTGCCATCGCCAAGCAGAGGGGGCTGGCCGCTGAACTCCGCGCCCGCAACTATGGAACCGCCCTCGTCCTGCCCCGCACCTGGAAGGCGGCGATTGCTCCGGCGCTCGCCGGGATCCCCGAACGGGTCGGCTTTTTTGGCGAGGTGCGATTCGGGCTGATCAACCGGATGCGCTGGGGCGAAAAGGCCCTGCCCCGCTTCATCGACAAGAACGCCGCACTGGCGCTGCCATCAGGCGCGCCGTTGCCGCCGGAATGGCCGGTACCGCAGCTCGTGATTCCGCCGGAGGAAGCCGCCCGCTGGCGGCAGACGAATGGGCTCGGTATGGGTCCTGCCGTGGCGCTGGGCCCCGGCTCCGTCGGGGCTTCAAAACGATGGACCTATTATCCGGAAGCCGCGCGGCTCCTGATCGAACGCGGTCTCGACGTCTGGGTGGTCGGCGGTCCCGGCGAGAAGGCACTAGCGCAGGAAATCGTCTCCGCCACCGGCGGCAGGGCGCGCGACCTCACCGGCACTGATTTGCGCAACGGCGTTCTGGCGATGGCAGCGGCGAGCGTTGCGATCTCCAACGATTCCGGCCTGATGCACATCGCGGCCGCGATCGGCACGCCGACCATGGGCATTTTCGGTCCCACCAGCCCCTATCTCTGGGCGCCGTTGAACGGCCTTGCCGCGACGGTGCTGCAGACCAAATCGAAGCTGTCCTGCCAACCCTGCCAGCGCACCGTCTGCACCATGAACGACCACCGCTGCATGCGCGACATCGCAGCGTCCGAGGTGGCCGACATCGCGCAGCGCGTGATGGCTCAATCAAGCGCCCGATAAACCGCGGCGATCGCGTTCGCTTCCGCCTCCAGGCTGAATTTTTCAATGACGCGCTTTCGTGCGCGCTCGCCCATCGCAATCGCCGCTGCCGGATCGCGCATCAAGGGCTCGAGCGCCGCCACCAGCGCATCGGCATCGCCCGGCGGCGTCAGCACGCCGGTCACGCCGTCCTCGACCACGAACTGCGCTGCGCCCGCGCGCGCCGCCACCAGCGCCGCGCCCGATGACATCGCCTCGATCAGCGTCAGGCCAAAGCCTTCGTTGCGCGAGGTGAAGGCGTAGATCGTCAGCCGCTGATACCAGCGCTGCACTTGCTCGATTTCGAGCTCGCCGGTGATGACGATGCGCGATTGCAGGCCGGCGGCGTCGATCTGTCGTTTCAAGCCGTCGGCAAAACCCTGCTGCTCCGGGACCACCGCGCCGACGATGACGGCGGTGAAATCCGGATAGCGCGGCAACAGCCGGCACATCGCCTCGACGAAAACATCCGTACCCTTTTGCGCACGCACCCGGCCGAAGCAGCCGATGGCGTAACGTCCCGGCAGTTTTGCCTCCGCAAATGCCACCGCGCGATCGGCCGGCGGCGCGTAGCGCATCGTATCGACGCCGTGCATTACCACCGTTGCCTCGCGCTTGAGAAACGATGCCGACAGTTCTGATGTCGCGATGACGGCGTCCATCTGCCGGATCAGCCAGCGCGTCAGCCGCTTGTGATGCCGCTGTGCGGCGGACGTAAAGACCAGTTTCAGCGGCCAGCCGAGCGCGCGCAGCAACAGCCCCGCGATCATCTCGTCATTGCGCCGCGCATGCCAGATCAGGGAGGTGCGGCGACGCCACAGTTTCAACAGATCCGCAAAACCCATCCGCGCGATGCCGTCGGGCGCGTGCGGACCCAGCCATGCCGCGCGGTACATTGTGGCGAGTACCGGCGCCACCATCCGGTTGGTGGCGGTAACGCCGGAATAGCGCCTGTGCAGATTCGGCACGATCAGTTGCAGATCACTGGCCAAATTGTTCTCGCTCGGCACGTCCGGCTCCGGTTGGGAAGGTTCCTATACGCAACATTAAGCATAGTGGCCAGTTCGCCCCCGCCGAAACCCCCTCTTCACCGCAGCCCCGCTAGCATCGTCACCAAATAAATCGGGAGAGGTGGCCTATGACCGTGCTCGTCACCGGCGGCGCCGGCTATATCGGAAGTCATATGGTTCATGCGCTGGTGGATGCCGGCGAAAGCGTCGTCGTGATCGACAACCTGTCGACCGGTTTTTCCGCCTTCCTGCCGCGGCCCGTGCCGCTGTTCATCGGCGACGCCGGCGACGAAAATCTTGTCGAGGGCGTGATCGCCCAGCACCGCGTCGAGAGCATCATTCATTTCGCAGGCTCGGTCGTGGTGCCGGATTCGATGCGCGATCCGCTCGGCTATTACCGCAACAACACCGTGACGACCCGCAGCCTCCTGAATGCCGCGGTCAAGGGCGGCGTCAACCGCTTCATCTTCTCGTCGACGGCTGCGGTCTACGGCAATCCGGACCAGGTGCCGGTATCGGAGCATGCGCCGACGCGGCCGATGTCGCCGTACGGCTCTTCCAAGCTGATGACCGAAATCATGCTTCATGACGTCGCCAGCGCACACGACATGAAGTACGTCGTGTTGCGCTATTTCAACGTCGCAGGCGCCGATCCGCAGGTCCGCTGCGGGCTTTCTACCGTCGGCGCGACGCATCTGCTCAAGATCGCGGTCGAAGCCGCAACCGGGCAGCGCGCCAAGGTCGACGTCTACGGAACCGACTATCCGACGCCGGATGGAAGCTGCATCCGCGACTTCATCCATGTCAGCGATCTCGCGCAGGCCCATCGCGCTGCGCTGTCATACCTGCGCGACGGCGGAAATTCGATCACGCTGAACTGCGGTTACGGCCGAGGCTATTCGGTACTGGAGACCATCGAGGCCGTGCGCCGCGTCTCGATGCGCAATTTCGCGGTTCAATACGCGCCGCGCCGTCCCGGCGACATCATGACCATGGTCGCCGATACCAGCCGCATCCGCGCCATGCTCGACTGGACGCCGCAATACGACAATCTCGAGACCATCGCGGGCCATGCGCTGACCTGGGAAAAGAAGCTGTTCAGCGAGCGCGGCGGCCTTCCGCAGCACGCGCAATCGGCGTGAAATCAAGCACTTATAGGGCTTGAAAAAGCCCTGTTAAGCAGGCAAGGAGGCATCGCACGAGCCCTGACGCGCCGGTTCGCCCGGCGCCGTCGATGGAACGCGGATGACCGAACTTCCAAGCAAACCGACAAGAAAAATTACCGACGATCCCTACGGCGCGGCGATCCTGATTCGCCGCCTCGTCATGGAACAGGGCTTCGTCTACTGGCGGCGCTATCTGACCGCGTTCGCGCTGATGGGGGTGGCCGCCGGCGCCACGGCGGGCTCCGCCTATATCCTCGGGCAGGTGATCAACCAGGCCTATATCGACAAGAACGTCCTCGGCATCGCCATTCTCTCCGGCGTCACCGTGGTGCTGCTGTTCATCAAGGGTCTGGCGACCTACGGCCACACCGTGATCCTGTCGAAGATCAGCAACGCCATTCTCGCCAACAACCAGCGGCGGCTGTTTGCCAAGCTGATGAGCGAGAGCATCGGCTTCTATTCCGAACGGCATTCCTCCGAATTCCTGGCGCGGCTGACGTCGGGCGCAAAATCCATCACCGATGTCCTGACGCTGCTGATCAATGCCGTCGGACGCGACGTAATGCTGCTGGTCAGCCTGATATTCGTGATGGTGACGCAGGATCCGGTTTTATCGTTTATCGGACTTGTGGTGGTGCCGCCGGCGATGCTGATCCTGCGCAAGCTGGTGAAGCGCATCAAGGGCCTCGCGCACAACCAGTTCACCGGCAGCGCCGACATCATGGAGACCATGCAGGAATCGCTGCAGGGAATCCGCACGGTGAAGGCGTTCACGCTGGAAGACACCATGCAGCGGCGCATCGACGAGAACATCGCCGCCGTCGAGCGCAACGCCAACAAGATGGCGCGGGTCTCCAACCGCTCCAATCCGTTGATGGAAATGCTCGGCGGTTTCGCCGTCGCCGGCTGCCTGCTCTATGGCGGCTACAGCGTGGTGGCGCTCGGCGCCACGCCCGGACAGTTTTTCTCCTTCATGACGGCGTTCCTGCTGGCGACCGAACCGGCCAAGCGGCTGGCGCGCCTCAACATCGACCTCAACAGCCAGTTGGTCGGCGCGCGCATGCTGCTCGAAATCGTCGACAGCCCGGCGAGCGAGCCTGCCGACAACGACAAGCCGGCGCTGAAGCTGTCGAACGCGCGGGTCGAGTTCCGCGACGTCAGTTTCTCCTACCGGCTTGACGAGCCGGTGCTGAAGAACGTGAGCTTCGTTGCCGAGCCCGGCAAGACCACCGCCCTGGTCGGCCCTTCCGGCGGCGGCAAATCCACGGTGCTGGCGTTATTGCTGCGACTCTATGAAGTGAAGCAGGGCGAAATCCTGATCGACGGCCAGGCGATCGCGGGCGTGTCGCGGCAGTCGCTGCGGCGACAGACCGGCTATGTCGGGCAGGACGTCTATCTGTTCCGCGACACCATCGGCGCCAACATCGCCTTCGGCAAGCCGGACGCCACGCAGGAAGAGATCGTGGCGGCGGCGAAGGCCGCCTGCGCGCATGATTTCATCATGGGCTTTCCGCTCGGCTACGACACCCCGGTCGGCGAGCACGGCACGCAGCTCTCCGGTGGTCAGCGCCAGCGCATCGCAGTCGCCCGGGCGCTGCTCAAGAACGCACCGATCATTCTCCTGGATGAGGCCACCGCGGCGCTGGATTCGGAATCTGAAAAAGCGGTGCAGGAGGCGATCGAACATCTCTGCCGGAACCGTACCACCATCGTGATCGCCCATCGCCTCCACACCATCATGCATGCCGACGCCATCCTGGTGGTCGAGGCCGGCGAGATCGTGGAGCGCGGCCAGCATGACGATTTGCTGCGCCGCGGCGGCCGCTATGCTTCCTTCTTCCGCCTGCAGCAGCGCGATGCCGGCCATCCCAGTCTGGCGCCAGTCAGCGCAACCGCGTAAAAGCGACCCGCCGGATTTCCACCTGTAACCATCCGAGACCTTTTTCATGAACGCAGCCTCTTACGTCATTCCCGCAATTCCGCAGCCCACCCTTCCCGTCGTCGGCGAGACCGGCACCTATCCGGTGCGCCGCATCTGGTGCGTCGGCCGCAACTATCTCGAGCACATCCGCGAGATGGGCAATGACGAGCGCGCGCCGCCGTTCTTCTTCGGCAAGCACGCCGACATGCTGGTGCCCGACGGCGCCACGATTCCTTATCCGCCGCTGACCAAGGACCTGCATCACGAGGTCGAGTTGATCGTCGCCATGAAGAGCGGCGGCCTCAACATTCCCACCGATAAGGCGCTCGACCATGTCTATGGCTACGCCGTCGGCATCGACCTCACCCGCCGCGACCTGCAGATCGCCTCGCGCAAGAAGGAGCGGCCGTGGGAAGTCGGAAAGTCGTTCGACTATTCTGCGCCCTGCTCCGCGATCCAGCCGGCTTCCAAGATCGGCCATCCCACCAAGGGCAAGATCTGGCTGACGGTGAACGGCAAGGAAGCGCAGAAAGGCGATCTCACCGAGCTGATCTGGAACGTGCCCGAAATCATCTGGCAGCTCTCACAGCAGGTCAAACTCGCCGCTGGCGACATCATCATGACGGGCACGCCGGCCGGCGTCTCCCAGCTCCAGCCCGGCGACAAGCTCGAGTGCGGCGTCGACGGCGTCGGCACGCTGAAGGTCAATATCGGCAAGCCGGAATAGACCGCCGCCTGCAAGTTCTCACGAATGAAAAGCCCCGGACCTGTCCGGGGCTTTTTGTTGATGCGTAGGATGGGCGCAGCGCAGCGATACCCCACCTACGCGCTCCGCGACCGCTATCGCGATGGTGCCGCTAGATTTGGCGCTGCTTCCTGAAAGTCCCGGGTTCAGATTTCGCGGAACGACACCAGGCGGCGCCGCGCCTCGTCCCATAACACAAGCCGCACACATCGGAAGCTCTGCAGGAGCGTGATGCGGCCGACGTCGCGCAGTTCAGGGTGGTCGCGCAGCACACGCGGCAGCCGGTAATAGGGAATACGGCTGGAGAGGTGATGCACGTGATGAATACCGATATTGGCCGTGAACCAGCGTAGCAGCGCCGGCAGTTCGTAATGTGAGCTGCCGTGCAGAGCGGCTTGATGCAGGTTCCAGCTCTCGTCGCGCTCCCAACTCGTGTGCTCAAACTGATGCTGCACGTAGAACAGCCATACGCCGGCCGTGGCGGCGAGAAGTATGATCGGAAGGTGCACGAGCAGGAACGCCTTGATGCCGATAAACCATGTGAGAACAGCTACGATGACGGCAATCGCGAGATTGGTTGCCATTGTACTGGCCCAGGGCTGCCAACCATTGCGCATGAGGCCAACGGGAAGCCTCTGCTGCAAAAGAAACAGGTAGGCTGGTCCGACCCCGAACATGATCAGCGGGTGTCGGTAAAGACGGTATTTCAGACGACCCCACCAGGAAAGGGCGCGATATTCGCGCACTGTCAGCGTATCGAGATCGCCGATACCGCGGCGATCGAGGTTGCCGGTGGTGGCATGATGCGTCGCATGCATGCGGCGCCAACAGTCGTAGGGCGTGAGCGTGAGCACGCCGATGACGCGGCCGACCCAGTCATTTGCCAGACGGCTGGCGAAAAAGGTGCCATGACCACAGTCGTGCTGGATCATGAACAGGCGTACGAGAAAGCCGGCAGCCGGAATCGCAATCAGTAATGAAGCCCAAGCATAGCCGAGGGAAAACGTGAACCAGGCCGCGGTCCACAGCATTGTGAGTGGCAAAGCCGTGATCGCCAACTCGCTAACGCTGCGCAGCCGATTTGGGGTGCTGTAGTCGTCCAAAATGCGCTTCCAGCGTCGAGCGTCGGGGACGTCATCGCCGCCATGGGCAGGCTGAAGCAAGCCAGGGCCGTCTTGCCTGTTAGAGGGCTGCGCAGCTCTCTTATGCACGGAGATATCTCCTTCTGACAGTGCACGGAAGATCGAAGCACCGAGGGATCGGCAACTTCGACGATTGATCGATTTTGGGAGAAGGGTCTGAAACGTGCGTGCCTGTCAGTAGCGCAAGGCAAAGCGGCCCAGTCGTTCGGCCAAGTGTCGATTACCGCATATGGACACGAATTGGGGTGGCGTCAAGGACTGCAACGCCGCGCTCCCGGAGTCCCCTTTGGTCAATTTTGAACATGCGCGCGATCGCGAATGACGTCCGCTTTGCCCCCCGCTCACCGGACACAAGCCGCCTCCCGGTTGCAAGATCCGCAAAACTGCCGCAGATTTCGAATATTGCCGAAGCATAACGGCGAACGTCGGAGGACACACATGATCAAGGTAAGCGTAATGTATCCCAATACGCCCGGCGGGCGCTTCGATCACGATTACTATCGCGACAAGCATATGCCACTTGTGAAAGCCCGCATGGGCGATGCGTGCAAGTCCTATACGGTGGACAAGGGCCTGGCCGGCGGAGCACCCGGCGCTCCCGCAACCTACGTCGGGATGTGTCACATCTTCTGCGACTCGATCGAGGCCTTCCAGGCCGGCTTCGGGCCTCACGCCAAGGAGATCATGGCCGACATTCCGAACTATACCGACCAGGCCCCGGTCATCCAGATCAGCGAAGTCGTCGTTGGCTGACTCCTGGCTCGCGATGTAGGGCGGGTTAGCGAAAGCGTAACCCGCCGATTTCGCGGCGTGCGCCTTGAAAAGAACGGATCCATGCCGGGCGAACGCAATCTCGCGACGTTGCTGCAAAATATGAGGCCCGAGATGCACGAAGGCGTCTTCGTCTTCTGCAGCATTTCGGGCGACGAGGAAATTCCAGCCACCCTCACCCCGGTGCACATCTTCCGCGAACGCGAGGGAACGACCTTCGTGGTGCGGCGTGAGGAAGCCGAAAGCGCCGGGCTCTTCTATCAATGTGCGTCGCGGCTGATCACACTGACGGTTTATTCCTCGCTTGAAGCCGTCGGCTTCCTGGCGGCAGTCACCGGCCGCCTGGCCGAAGCCGGCTTCAGCGTGAATGCCGTGTCGGCCTTCTACCACGATCATCTGTTTGTGCCGGAGCACAGGGCGGATGAGGCTCTGCGACATCTTCTATCCATGTCGAGGCAAGCGTAGCCCGGATGAGCGAAGCGAAATCCGGGAGGATGACATCCCAGCGAACTGATTTGCTTTGCGCGCAAGTGCATTTTCTCCGCGCACCCTGCGACAAGCTAACCCGAGGGCAAATCAATTCGGATTTTCCGAAATCACGTCAAGTCCACGAATCAAAAATATTCCGCTTAACAGGTCGGGCAAATCAGTCGCATAACTCCGTCCGTCTCACGGCAAGATGAGGGGCGCTTCGCGATCGTCACGAACGTGCGGTGAGATGCGATGGACGCTGATGGCGCGCAAGACGTACGCGCCGGAAGCGTACGGCGAAGTCGTGTGGGCCTTATTTTGAAATCCGGTGAAAGGCCCTGCAACCAACAAAACCCTTTATTTCAAGGGTTTTTCTTCTACCCTCAGTCGCGGGCTTTCAGGGCATTTCGCCAAAGTCAGGGCCCGGCCCTAGGCCTCCCGCGACCCTCCAAGGACTGAGAGACCCAAGTCCGAGCCCATGGTCCCAAACCCTTCGAGGAGCCTGAAACCATGAGCGATACTACCACTACCGCCGACCCCGCCAAGCGCGGACGCAACGGCAGCATCATCCTGACAGACCGCATGTGCGGAAAGCGGGTCGCCAAGCGAACTAAGATTTACGACCGTAAATGCCCAGGCCTCTACGTCTCCATCATTCCGGCCGGCACTGCCACACTCTCGTTCAAGTTCACCGATCCGGGGAGCGGCAAGCAGCGCTCAACCACGCTCGGCATCTTCAACCCCGATACCTTCACCGTGGAACACGCGCGCAGCCGGGTCTATGCGTTGAAGGCGCTCGATCCGGCGGTGCTAGTTAATCAGTTACGCCAGCACCGGGTTGCCAAAGGCAAGCACGGCAAGACGGTCGCCGAGATTATCGACCTGCGCATCGATTGGATGCAGCAGCTGGAGCGGAAGGCCGATGGCGAGATGCGATCCCGGATCGAAAGCTGGCGCTACACCGCAGGCCACTTGGGACGCTTGGTCAAGCCGAAGCTCGGCAGGATGATCGCCAGCGACGTGACCCGGCAGGACATTGCCGAGTTGTCGAACGACATTCTCGACGGCAAGTATGGCAAGCCATCAGTCAGCAGCGCCCGCCACATGCGCCGCGCCGTCTCGGGCCTTTACACATGGGCAGCGGAAGCGGGCCGCGACTTCGTCCCCGAAACCTGCCGCCCTACATTCAACCTTCCGAAGCTACCG
Source organism: Bradyrhizobium sp. CCBAU 051011 (assembly GCF_009930815.1). Classification (NCBI taxonomy): domain Bacteria; kingdom Pseudomonadati; phylum Pseudomonadota; class Alphaproteobacteria; order Hyphomicrobiales; family Nitrobacteraceae; genus Bradyrhizobium; species Bradyrhizobium sp. CCBAU 051011. Next base: position 8,737,041 of record NZ_CP022222.1, read on the forward strand.
AAGGAACATGCCCGCGAACGGGTGCTGACTGAGGAGGAAATCCGGATTTTCTGGCATGGCCTCGACCGCGACGATCTGCCTTGGGATCGTAAGACGCGGCTGGCGCTCAAATTCGAGTTGGTCACCATGCTGCGCTCCCGCGAACTGCTGGGCGCACAGCGCAATGAACTGTTCGACCTCGACGGCAGCGCGCCTTACTTCCGCGTACCGGCCAAGCGGGTCAAGAAGCGTCGTGTGATCGAGCAGCCGTTATCCGATCTGGCAGTCGAGATTATCCGCGAAGCGTTGGCCAGCGACGCACAACAGTTTGTTTTTGAAAGCCCTGTCTATCCGGGGCAGCCAATCCACAGGATCGCGATGGCGACCGCGCTGCGTGGCACCAAGCACGAGAAGAACGCGGACAAGAGCAAGAAGCCGGGTCTGTGCGAACTGTTGGGCCTGAAGCCATTCACGCCGCACGACCTACGCCGCACTGCTGCTACGCTGGCCGGTGAACTCGGGTACTCTGACGCCGCCATTGCGAAATGCCTGGATCACGCTGTGACCAAGGATGACGGCGAGAAGGTCAATCGGGTGACCGGCATCTATAACCAATCGAAGCGCGCGCAGCAGAAGCGCGCGGTGCTCGACGGCATCGCAGCCGAACTACGGCGGATCATCGGCGAACCTGCACCGAAGGCAGTCGCCAAGCTGCGGCTCGCCGCCTGATCATCGAAATCCGACACCGTGTCGGACTTGAGCGGCCCGGTCAGCGCGAAGCTGGCCGGGCCTATTCATTTGAAAGCTGGTGAAACCCGCCATTTGGCCACTGGTGCGCGCTTTGGCGGGCTGGTGTGTGGCGGCGGCGGCTTCCGGATAACGCACGGGCGAGCCGCGCTGGAAGTGCTACAGTGCGACCGGGCCAAGGCGCTGTCACGCCCGGCCCGGACTGACCTCAAGCCAATGGTGCCGCCATGGGCAAGAAGGCTGCGAAGCATTATACACCCGAAGAACGCGCCGCCATCTCGCGGAGGTTAACCGCCGAGGAAATCGCAGTCCTCAAGGAGGAGCGCGCTAAACAGGAAAAGGGGGCCAAGATCATCGATCGCGCCATCGGCGTCGAAGCCGGTTTGATCCCGCCGCCATGGGCGGAGAAGCTGCTCGCCACCACCGAAGCGAAGACCCGAAAGGAAGGGCCCAAGGAGCGCCGCGTCAACTTGATCTCGCGCGGCTACTGGCCGCCTGAGGGAAAGCCGCCGGCAAAGCTCTCTAATGCCGACATCGTCAAGAAGGTCGGCGACGCCTACCACAAGCGATACGGGCACGCGGTTGATCGCACCACCATCCTGCGAAGCCGAACAATAGGTCGACTACCACGCCCATAACGCGGCTCCTGTTCGTTTGTGCATGCACACTTGCACACGTGCAATTTGCTGGCGATGTCGCATGCTTCTCGGTGTCATTTACTGAGGAGTAGCCGAAAATGGCTAACCAGACGAAGGCTGAAATGGCGGCGGCCCTGCGGGATGCGGGTATCCCGCGCAAAGCCTACTCGATCCCGCAATTCTGCGCCCGACACGCACTGTCCGAAGGGTTCTATCGGAAAATGCGCGAGCGTGGCCTTGGTCCGCGCGAGACCCGCATTCTTGATCGCGTGATCATCACCGAGGAGGCGGAAACCGATTGGCGTCGCGAGCGTGAGGCCGCGACCGCTGTCGTGGAGTAAACGCCATGAACACGGCAACGAACAAGCAAACCGACCTGCAAGAAGTCGCACCGGATACGTCCGTTCCTCGCCGCATGCTCAATCAAGAGCAGGTTCTGCAAATTGTGCCGGTCAGCCCGGTAACGCTCTGGCGGATGGAGAAGGCGGGGCGGTTTCCGAAATCGACCTACATAAGCCCAAACCGCAGGGTCTGGTTCGCGGACGAAATCATCCGATGGCAAGATGAGGTAAACGGCCGCAGCCGTGGCCGTGCAAACCACCAGCGCGAAGCTCAGTAGAAAGGCCGGGCGCTAGCTAAAGCGCACCGGCCAATGAAGGGCACTCGAACGGCCCACCATATGCGCCCGCGTCGCTACACTTGCAAACCCCGGCCTCACCCTAAGGGGAGGCCAGTATGAGTAAGTTTCAAACACGTCCGCGATCTGCGCGACGCCAGCAGGTCAAAACGAGCACTTGTTCGCCGATCACAATCATACGTCACCCGCATTTTGCGCGTGGCCTCGACGACATACGCGCCGGGCGGCCGTTCGCTCATGATGTCCAAGATGATTACTGGGCCTACGAGCGGGGTCGATTGTTTGGCGCGATTGCACCGCGTTCCATGCAGCTATTCGATGGCAAACGGCTCAACGTCAAGGCTGTCCTGCTCTTCTGCACCGCGAGCGAGCGAGGGCTTATCCTATGACCAGAAAGAAAAGGCGCGACCTCACACTGATCACGGACGAACTACACAGCGAACTGGCTCGGGAGGCGACCAGCTTCATTGCCATTGGCGCATTGCTGACCGAAGCGCGTGGTCAGCTCAATCACGGAGAATGGTTGCCGTGGCTCGAAGAACACTTCTCGGAGAGTACCAGCACGGCCGAGAACTACATGGCGGCGGCGCGCTTCGCGGCCAAATTCCCAATCGTTACGAATTTGAAGTTGCGCCCGACCGCGCTTTATAGGCTCGGCAGGGCGTTGGACGATCTGGATGATCCGTTCAATGATCGCAAAACAATCAAGGCGATCCTGAAAGCAGCCGAGACCGGATGGGTCAGCGTCCATCGAGCGCACACTATCGCGGACGCGTTGAGGCCGCCGGAGCCGGAGCCGTCCCCGGCAGGCGTAGAGACCGAAGCAGATGAACTGCAAGACGACGTCGAAGAAATACTTGCAGGTCCGCCGCCCGAATTGCCGCCTGCACCTGAAGCCACTGTCCACGACGTGATTTTGCCGTCGTTCGATCAGGCGGTGGCAACGCTGGCGCACTTGCAGACGAAGCCTATGGCCAGCTTCGTTGCCACGACACACGACCCGGACAGGATCAGCGACGTTATCATTTTTCTGCAGGAGGTTGCTGTTGCCATCCAGAACCGGAAGGCGGCGGCGTGAACAACTACAGGGCAAAACATTCAGAAGACAAAGACCGACGTGATCCACACCGCGCTGGGCGGGCGCTGGAGGACGAGCCATGACCAAAAAGAAGATCGCTCGCCCTGACCTTGAAATCCCCGTTGAGGCGTGGGGCACGATCAAGTCCGCGACCGACAAGCTCACATGGCTGGCGGTCGCCGGTGCCTGCATTACCGCTCGCATGGTTGACGTGTCATTCGCCCAGATGGCGATCAACATGGCCACAAGTCCGAAAGGAGTGAACAGCCAGACCGGACTGACATGGCGCAGCTCACGGACACTGGCTGCTGAAACTGGGATGACCAAATCGACCGTGAACCGCCTGTTGGACAAGGCCGTCGCCGCCGGGCTGCTGTTTGTTGTTCGTAAGGGCAGACCCGGACGAGACGGGCAATCCACGATCTATCGGCTGGCCATGCCGGAGGCCGCAAACGGCCCACCAGTGAGGAGTTTTGAGCCAGACAAATGGCCCACCAGTGAGACGAAAAAATCGGAAAACGGCCCATCCAAGCCACAGGAAACGGACCATGCATGTTCGGGAAAAGGGCCTACCACTGGGACACATCTCCTAAGAGACAGTATCTCCGTAGAGAATAACCTCCGGGCGGCCGCCGAAGGCGGGGCCGACACCGCCCGTGTGGATAGTTCTAACACCACCCGAGTTGTTAGAGAGAGCGCAGACGGCAGCGGCGCGGCTCCTGATCATGCGCCACCTGTTCGGCGCGCTGACGCGCGGACAGAACCGGAAGCGCATTCGTCAACATCCTCGACACCGGACCCATCGCGACAATCTCCCCTTCGCGACAATCCCGATGCCGCAATGGGTCGGCCTGCCGCCGCTGCGAACGCCGAGCCCGTCTTCGCGGACGTGCTGGCGGCGTACCCAGCGGACCGCCTTGGCGACGAAGCTGCAGCATACTTCGCTTTCGCACGCAGGATGGCCGACTGCCCGTTGGCGCGGGTCCTGGCGGCCGTTGCGGAGTTCGTCCGCGCGCGTGGCACGGATGAGCTCCCGACGCTGGCCGAGGCGCTGACGATAATTGCACGCACGCAGGCCCCGCAGGAGCGGCCGCAATGAACAACCCCAAGCGAGAGGAGCCAGACTATGACGAACAACATCGATAAGGCGATTGAAGAGTTTCTCGCGATCCGAAAGGAGGCAGGGCTAAAGATCGATCCCGAGACCGCCGAGGTGCGGTGGTGGTACGCAGATGTCCTCGATCCTTATGGAATTCATCCGGACCCGTCTGATTACGTTGGGAGGGAGTATTTCGCTCGCTCACCGAACAGTGACGTTTGGGTCGAGTTCGGTGACCTTCCTAAGGCAACCCGAGAAGCGCTATGGCAGAGGCTTGAACGGCGGATCGAGTTGCCAGATGTTCCATTCTGAGGCACCGCTGTGAGTAACCGTCACCAGCGTCGCGCCGATCTGCGGGCATTCCGGCGCAAGGCGTCCGGCGCGGTGCTGACCTATTTGGTTTCGCCCGACGACAGTGCTCTCGACCATTACCCGCTGCTGGGCAACGCGCTCGCGTTCTGGCGCAGCACCATCCAGCAGCGACAACCGTTTTGCCCGGCCTGTCGCGCAAGCTTTGCCGAGGAGGCACAGCCCGCCGCGTTCCTGTTCGCAACCGCGGCCATCGCGCCAACATCGGCCAGCGTGTCGGCGTTCTGCATGGCGTGCTGGAATGATCTGCCACCGGCCATGATCGAGCGCGAAGCCACGCGGGTTCTACAGCAGGTGATCCCCGGCGGCCGGTTCCTTGATCCTTGCGAGGCGAGGCGATGACCCGGCCACTTGACCACGCCAGGCTCACTGCCACACCGCTGCCACGGCATCGAGGCCAGCGGAGCACTGCACTGCTCGATGCACTGGCGCGCCGCGATGAATTGTTGAGGGCCGCCCGGTCGAGGTTCTACAATGCCATGTCGGAACGCTCTGCCGCTGCGGAGCTGCACCGGGAGCTGGCCCGGTATTCCGCGTTGGCTTGGCGTCGCGACCGGACCGAGGTGCAATGCCCAGCACGGCATGTCGGCAGGATCACCGAAGCGTGCTGGTCGATTTTGAAGCTGCGCGACCAAGTGCCGAGCGAGCGCGTGATCCGGCGCGCGCTGGCCGCCTGATCCGGTTTTCGTGGCCCACCTTGTGGTCCATGTTCGACGCCTCACGTGACAGGAACACACCATGGCATTCGAGCGAGCACCAGCGAACGCTGATTTCATCGAGCACGGCCCGGTGCCGAGCCTGCTGATCCCGCGCTACGGTAATCCAGCAGCAATACTGCCAGAGGCGGCCCGATTGCGGTGGCAGGCGCTCCAGCAGCGGTGGGACGACGCCAAAGCCCTTTCGATGCCGATGGTCGATGGGGTTAACGAGTTGCGGATGGACGCCCAGCGCGAGCAAGCTCGCCTGCGGCAGCTAACCTTGCCGAAGTCGGCAGGCGGCTTCGGGTTGCGGGCATCAACCGAGAAAGAGCCCACTGACGACATTCAGGTCAGGGATGTCGAGCGCAAGATCGCGGCCATCAGCGAGGAACTGCAGCGGAAGCAGGTTCTGCTTGAGGACCGCAGCGCCAGAACCAACAATGTCGGACGGCTCTGCGAGCGCGGCGAGCAGTGGCTTTCCGGCGGCATCCCGGGCGGCAACCGCGTTGTCGATCACGGCGAGATTGCGATCAGCTCAGTCCTTAAGCGCAACGAGACCGAGAGGCAGGCGCTTGAACGACTGCAGCGACGCTCACGAGAATTGCTGGCCGACGAGAACCGGGCGCGCTCCGCACCGTTGCCGTCATCCGAGGGCATCGGCAAGGCCCGCACCGAGATCGAGCGACTGGCGCAGCGCGGCGAACCGGATGTCTCCGCATTGGTCGAGGTCGGGGCACCGATCAGATGGCCACAGACGGTGCAGCGGCTCGACCTCGTTGCGATGACGCACGAGCAGAAGTCGATCTTCGGTGATGCACGCGGCGAGGTGGCCGATCCTCTCGCACTGCTGTGCTGGCTGCATCGCGACCAGTTGCTCACCCGCCTCGAGAAGCTGATCGCCGAGAACAGCGACGACGGCAATGCGCTGTCGGAACAAGATCGCGCCGAGAAGCTGGCTGAGATCGACGGCGACCGGCTTGAGGTCGAGAGACAGGAAGCTGCGCTGATCTGGCGGATGCAGGAGGCGGGACAGTCGGTGGATTTTCGGCAAGATGCCGACATCCGGGCCGTGCTGGGTGTCCGTCTTGAGGTCACCGACGACGTGACGCCGTTCGGGCAGGCAGCCGATTACTCGCATGTGATCGAGATCAGGTGAGGTGCAGAGATCGCCGCATCGTTTCAGCATGGCCGTGCGGCGAACCCTACCGCGAGCGGCCAATGGGTTTCAGCGGTGGGACACGAGCGCGGCGGCCCGGCTAACTCGATGCGGGCCGCCGCTGTTTGATCTAATGTCGTCGTGCAGACCCTTGAAAAACGGATAAGCACCTTTCCACCGGCGGACTTGGCCCGGTTAATCAAGGGGTTGTGGTCGGCAGAGCGCAATCTCCCCTTTTGGTAGCGGATGTGAATAACTGGTACGCAACCATTGGTTCGGGCAAAAAGGAAAGGCGCGTCATGCTTTAATGGCGCGATGTCCAAGACACGAAACAATCACTACGTCCCACAATGGTATCAGGAAGGGTTCTTTGAACCCGGCCGCAACTCGTTTGCTTATCTGGACCTTGAACCTCCCCAAAAGGTTTTGGCCGACGGGCGCACAATTAGCGAGAGAGCCATTTTCGATGCGCCGACTTCTCGCGCCTTTCGGCAAATGGACTTGTATTCGACCTTTTTCGGAACATCGGTCAATGACGAAATAGAGCGACACCTGTTCGGCTCCATTGATGCACGAGGATCGAAGGCCATCAGGGCGTTTGCAGGACCTGATCTCCGTGAGATGCACAAACATTTCAGAACGCTATTCGAATATCTTGATATCCAGAAAATTCGTACCCCGAAGGGGTTGGCCTGGCTTCGTGCGCAGTACCCCAAGCTCTCGCAAAACGAACTGATGTTTGAGATGCAGGGCATCCGCATGATGCACTGCACGATCTGGACCGAGGGAGTGCGGGAGGTCGTCTCCGCTGAGGATGCCGACGTGAAGTTCATCATCAGCGACCATCCAGTGACCATCTACAACTACGCTGCTCCACCCGACGCGGTGGCGTGCGCGTACCCGCATGATCCTTCAATTGCGTTGAAAGCCTCGCAGACGATCTTCCCCCTCAGCCGGGACTTCTGTCTCATTCTGACCAATTTGGAGTACGCGAAGGATCCTTCCGTAAGCCCGCTTGAGAAGCGGACCTTCCCACGAAATTATCGAAGTTCGATGGTTCGAACCGACGCATTCGTCCGGACGCGCCGATTTTCCAGCGAAGAAGTCACGCAAGTGAACTATTTGCTGAAGGCGCGCGCCCGCCGCTTTGTTGCTGCCGGCCGCAAAGAGTGGCTTTACCCTGAGCGACGCATTTCCGCCTCTTGGAGCGAGCTTCGCGCAACACTAATGCCACCGAAGAGTGAACTCCTCCTCTACGGCGGCGAGATGTTCGCTCGGTTCGAAGATGGCAGCGTCTATTATCAGGACGAATTCGGTAGGACCGAGAAGCCAAGGGATTTTCTGAAAAAGCACGTACCTGACAAGCCGCCGCAGCCAAAGGATCCGTGTGGCTGCGGGTCTGGCCTCACCTACAAGGAGTGCTGCGAGAAAAAGCCTCATGCGCTGCGACGAACTTGGAAAGAACCAAGCATCCGCGAACGAAACATCATGCTCTACAACGGCATCACAAAAATTCTCCACCTTGAGGACGGTAGGGACTGGGTCACCGTCCGCCGAAATATGACGGACGAGCAGATCGGCGAAATCTATTTTCTCTATCAGGCACTATGGCCGCTTGAGACTGATCTTTTTCCGCTACTGCCAAAGCCTGATGGGACGGCTCGGGCGGTTTTTACAGGGTCGATCCATCCTACGACGATGGCGGACTTCGCATACGGGGCACCGCTCTATTTTGGTGAGTTAATCGTACCGCACCCTTTCATGCACGCTGGAACGGTCAAGAAAGAATACAGTCCGGTCGAAAACCCGCGGGCCTACCGTCAAGAAATTCTCAAGGCCTTGGTCCTTCTCTTTGAGATCATGCCGCTGGTCGAAAGAGGTTTGATCAATCTCATTCCTGATCCGTGTGACTTCAATACTCATCTTCGCGACCAAATGCTTCAAATGGCTACGGCACGCTCGGCTGGTGTCAAACTTGATTTGGAAAAGGACCCTCGGCTGGCGGCACTAATGAGGGAGGACAGAAAGAGACACATGATGCTGTGGCCACGGCATTACCTGCGATCCGAGTTGTTAAGAACTGTGCCGGGTATGGACGAAGTGAAGGTAGAAGAGACGCTACGCGGTCTCGACGTGCTGAAGGAGCGAGATCCACTGGCTGTTCTGCAAGAGGGTTCCCTTGAAGGCGGCAGGAAAGGTGGGCAGTTTCACGTTATGAAGCTCGCCCCGAATTTCGAGATGGCGTTGTACTTGGCCCAGGCAACAGGCTCCTGCATCGTAACTGACAGTCACTATCGTTGGACCGAAATCCGCGGAGCAGTGCGCCGTCGGGCCGCAGCGGCGCCGCAGGTTCTCACGGCGCTCGCAGATAACATCGAGCATACTGCGTTTGCGTTCCCGCGACAGGTTGCGGATATTGCGGCGCTGGCTTCCGAAATGAGCCTTGAAGGCTATCCGGCTTTGATGATGCGCGTTCTCAAATACCTGTCGAAGCTCTACGACCGCGAACCGAAGGCCAATGTAGAGGAGCATTTGGCGGCTCGGTTTGCCCGGACCCATGTCTCGGCGCAGGCATCGTTGAGGAAGGCCGGCATTCTCGTCAAGGAGGCAAAGGTCTCCGGCATTTTCCCGCGCGGTGGCATTCAGGACAATACCGTCAGCCGTCTCCTCCTGATGTCCAGTTCGGAGATGCACATATCGTCCGTCCCTATGGCATTCTTCATCGAAGAAGCAAAATAGGCCGCACGTGGACATTGCGGGGGGGCAAACGGCAGGTTCGAAACAACGTAGGACAATGAATTTACAAGCAAAAACATGATTTTACTGCGCTCGCCAGCGGTGGCTGAACAGGAGGACGCCAACCAGCCACAGGAGCAAGTCAGTGCAAAGTCCAAAGCCCTTCAGCGTCTTTCAGGCGATACCCGGCCAGAAGGACCCCAAGCCGCTCTTCGTCGTCCACGCCTATTCGCTCGAACAGGCCCGCGCGATCGTCGCCGGCAAGGTCGCGGGCGAGACCGTCGTTGTCGGCCCGGTCTCGCGAGAGGGAGCCGGCCAATGATCCCGGACACCAAGAACGGCCTTAACGCAATGACCTGCGTCTCGGCCATGCAGAAGGCGATCAGGCGCGGGATGGAACGCGAAGCGATGGAGTTCGCGGTCGAACTCATGCACACCAGCAAAGCCTTCCACTCGATGGTCTGCAACAGGCTGCTGATTATCGCGCATGAAGACCTCGACACCATCGCAGCGCCGCAAGTCTTTCCATTCGTCGCTGCATCGTTGGCCACATCAAGGGACCGCTACGCGAAGTCGATCGGTGAAGCCCGGCTAATGGTGGGCAATGCGATCCGCATGATGTGCAGGTCACCAAAGTCCCGCGCGGGCTGCCACTTCGCCGCCGCCATCGGCCTGCGGTCATCGCTGGAGGACTTCGTGCCTACCATTCCCGACTGGGCGAACGATCAGCACACCCTTGCAGGACGGAAGCTCGGGCGTGGCTTAGATCATTTCCGCAGAGAGGGCGCGAGGCTGGTACCGGAACCGACAGAGCCGGACGCATACATCGAGGATGCCTATCGGTTGTGGGCGCTCAAAGCGCGGAGCAAGTAATAAGCCTGCCTCTGCCTATACTCTTGTCATCAGCCAAACGTCGGCTTGGTTCAGCTTGCCAGCAGATTGCAGGTAAATGCCGACATTGAACCGAGTGTGCCCTTCTACTAAGACGTAGGCGCTCGGCAGATCATGCTGCTTGGGATATTCCTTGTCGTGGTGCCCGTCCTGATTGTCGAGAACGATAATCGGGGCCGGGAATTTGCTGTGCTCCAGCATGTATTTTGGCACATACGGCATCCAGTCAGGCTTGAGGTTCACCAACTCCTCGCCCTTTTCGAGCGCGCCAGCGTTTTCGGCTTTGAAGTCGCTCCACCTGGTTAGGATTGTCTTGAGATCTGCCCATTGTCTCTGGTCGAACCTGTAGTTCTTGGAAATCAGGTAGCTGTAAGGTGAGTGCTTCCAGTGGCGGTGTAGCCATTGGCGAGCAACATCCACCGGGACGTTGGGAAATGAAGGCTGTGCCTGCGCCCACCACTCATCAAACGGGGTTTTGACTGCGCCGCCTTCCTCGAATTCAGGCGCGAGATTTGCCGGGTAATCGTCCATCTTATTTGTCCACAGCATCCTGCCGTCGCCAAGGTAGGTCCGCCATCGCGTGCGAAACGGCACACAAATTAAACGCGAAATGCGGAATGGGGAATATCTTCGCACCCCGGCGTCGCGCGTTCCTCGCATTTCCGACGCGCCCCAAAGGACCCGAGCGATCGTCGCACGGCATAATGCATCGCCGCCTCGCCGGTGCTCACTTATGTTTGCTCTCACAGCTTGATGACGACGTTTTCTTACAGCAAATGTAGGACCAGCCGGTCGAACGGCTCATGTTCAGTGAAGCGGCTCGCCCCGACGCCGCCCTCTGGCAGGCGGAGAGACCCGTTACGAGGCCCAGAAACTCCTCTCGATTGTTGTCGGGATAGTAGAAATAGGCGTTGAAGTCTGCCCGCTCCAAGTTCTCTTCCCCGCAGCCAGTCAGCCCACCAGCCAACAGCACAGCAAATGAAAGTGCGATAAATCGTTTATTCATGCCAGATACCTTTTGCCTCCCATCAACGCAGCGGCTCGCCAAGATAGAGCGTCAGTGGTTCATCCTGCACCGCTGAGCAGACATCCTCTCGATTGATTTTTGTGCGGACCATCGTCACCGCTTTCGCTACACGGTCGAACGTCAGTGCTTGGCGAATGCATACGTCCGGCAACGCCTCGGCCACCACGCTCTGGGCATCGAGCTTCGTGATACGGAAAGAGTTGCGATACGAGGAGAGCCAAGGCTGGCCGCTCAGCGACATCACGTCGGCTTGGTACAGATCGCAGTTACTCTCGGAGGCATCACAGACTATACGAACCGTATTGATCTTGTTTGCCAAGTCACCGCCTCGCCAGCTACCGGTCGCGCTGAGGTAAGGCACCTGCCGGTCCGCCAGTTTATCGTTGAAGCTGAAAGTTACGCTGGCGCGAACGTCTTGCTCGGCTAGATCGCGCACGAACCACCCCGCGCCACAGCCGATCACAAGCCCCAAGAGCAACCAAAGTGCAGCCTTCATTTGCCGTCCCCCGCAACGAGCCTACCGCGTTCGTCAGGCCGCGTTTGCCGGTTGTTTCCCGATATCCACAAGTGGCGGCCGCCGGGCGCGGCAAGCGACGGGCAGTCTGGCAGCGTCGAAGGCGGCAGGACGGTCCTACAGCTCCCGGGCTATGCCCAGCGCATCACGGCTTGGGATTATTTAGCGGGTTCTGACCTTTGGCATCGCGCCATCGTCATGGGTGCGCTAACCTCGCATCAGGTGTCCGAAAGCTCGACAAAATGCCCCTGCGCTGCCTCGGGCCAGATGGCCGATCCATCCAATCTTTCGATCTGCCCGAAGCCGAGTGGTTAGCTTTGCAGCTAGAGAACCGCCAGTCACGGCAACTGCGGATGCCGTGCTGTGATGCCTGCGTGATCATGAAAACATCTGCCCGGGGGCTGAAGTTCTTCGCCCATAAATCGCGCGGGCCATGCTTGAGTGCCCCAGAGACAGAAGCACATTTAGCTCTTAAGACGCTAGCAGCACAGGCCGCACGGAGAGCAGGATGGAAATGCTCGACCGAGGCAAGCGGCTCGTCACCATCTGGAGAAGCATGGACGGCTGATGTGCTGGCGTACAAAGGCGAAGCCAAGGTCGCGATTGAAATCCAATGGTCGCCTCAAACAAATGAGGAAAGTCTGTACCGCCAAGAGCGCTACCGCCAGTCCGGCGTGCGGTGTCTGTGGCTGTTTCGGCGGTCGGGCTTTCCCGTTTCAAAGGATTTTCCCGCCGCTTGCATCAGCGGTGACCTTGCCACTGGATTTAAGGCTCATCTGGGCAGGCAAGAGATGCCGATGGACGAGTTCTTCGACGCCGTGTTCGCAAAACGCTTTCAGTACGGAGTTTCGCTCGGAGCGAAAGCCCACGTTCGCATCCAATCTGGCGTGCTCCCTTGCTGGAAATGTGGGGTATTCACGCGGATTGTCACGTTTATCGAGATATTCGTAGACCCCTATCGCTTTCTGCTTGCGGTCGCCGACCTAACCGACTTTCCGGACCTGTTGGCATCGTGCAAGGAGCGCATTCCGAAGGCGGCTAACATCGGCGTCATCAAACCGAGATACAGCGCATCGCAAAAACGGAGCTATATGAGCAATGGCTGCTATGAGTGCGACGCATTGATCGGCAAGTACTTCGAACACCCAGCATGGCGTGATGAAGAAGCCACTTTGGCGGAATTCCAAATCACGATAACCAAGGACTGGTTGAGAGCAATCGAAAGCAAACCGTACTATTTCGCCGACTACAGTTGGCGTGTTGTCGGTTTGGATGACAGCAACAGGGGCGATTAGGCTCCTCGCGCGTGGGCGGCTCGCAACTCCTTTAGTTGAGCTTCGATGACGCTGCGTTGGTTGCCATGGTGAACCTCCCGATGGTGGGAGGGGCACAGGCACGCCGCGTTCTCGATGCGGTCTTCCCCGCCTTCGGCAAGTGGGATCACGTGGTGCACTTCACAGTAGGGCATGCCGTCAGCCGCCATAAACTGCGGGTGAGCGCAACCTGGCACCTCACAACGATGTCCAGCGCGCTTACGCGCGATGGCAATGACCAGTTGGTCACGCTCGTACACGCGAGTTGTGGCTGAGGAAGCGCGCGGACGCGCTGGCCGGACGGCAAGGTTGGCATGATATCTTGCGAGAAGGTCATCCAGGTCATAGTCTTCCAACCTGCGGGCCGCAGCCTCGGCACGTTCCTGCGCCGCATCTGCATCCAGGGCCGGCTCAGCATTTCCGGCGGTGGACATCCATAGCCGGTTGAATTCTTGCTCAAGGTCAGCCTCACGAAGCTGGTTCGCGACGGGATCAAAAAACTCATTCCAGACCCGCTGATCGGTAACTCCCGATCCGGCGAGGCCAGCCCGGGCATCCCTCGGATCGATAGACCGAAAGTTCATGACCTTGTTATAGACGCCAGGGATTGCCCTCCCTATCAACTGGGAGACGACTACAACTGGCGAGCCGGGCAAGCGAGATACAGGAACGCCGAGTGTCTTCGCGTAAGCCCAGAGCCCAGCAACGCTCTCGTCTCGCGACCAATCCTGCCCAGTGCGGCTCCATAGAGCGTAGAGGCGGGCAGCATGCTGTGGCGTCACAGGATAATTGGTGCCCGCCGCCATCTTAAGGTTTGGCAGGTCGTTTAGAACGGGGTCTTGAGCGAGCCATTCGCGCCGGAGGACTTCTTTCCCGCCGGCAATCCGGTTGAGCCGAAGAAGTGCGCGAGGCTGCACCTGCGCCGCCGCCTCGGCATTGCCTCGCCAGAACGGCATGGCATCAGCGCTCTCCGGCCTCGGCATGGCTGGAGCCACAACCGTGGCTTCCGCAACAATGCCTGCGTCCTTCTTCGCGCTTCCCTGAGTTCTCCAAATGAACACCCGATCACCCACTTCGACCTGCTGTGCATAGCGAGTGACCAGCCAAGGCAGTTGCGCCGGCGAGGTGGCGAGATAAGCGTCGATGTCGAACTGGTCGGGATTGCCCTGAAATATCCACGTCTGCACAACAGCCCTCATAAGCTCGGAGATAGAACCGAGCCAGCATTACCACGACGGCAACAAGGGGCGCGCGGCAAGCGTCAGAGACCGCAGGAAGGCCGTAGAGCCCCTGTTTAGCAGGGCTACGGGAACGCCGATCAGGCCGCGCCCGGAGAAATAGGGCCTATCGGGGCCCGGCGGCTTCCGGCGGGCCTTTCGTTCGTCCGGCAGAAATCGAAATATGCCTTTATTTTCGGGCTCTTCCGCCGTTCTCAACAGGCCGAAAAAGTCCCTAGACATCAAGTCGTGTGGTCCTGGCGTCGCGGTGCTGGCGTTAAGTCCTTAAGAAGCAAAGCTTCTCAGGGGCGACGGAGGCAAAAAAGCCGTTCTCCGGGGAGAGCTCGTTATAAGCCGTAAAGCCATTGCGCAGGGAAGGCCGGGATGCCCCCGCTGTACCTGTATGCTCGTGTGCGTTTTTCCTTATGCGCAACGGCACACGAGACCTCGGGTGCAGCAAGCACCCGGTCTTCCCTGCGCCCTTGTGTCCAGGAAATCTGTCAGAATGTGCGAACGGGCGGTTGCGCACCAACCGCCCGTTGCTGGAACTGAGCCCGTTGCGCCCAAAGGCGACCGAGCCTGTGTCAGAGCGAGGGACAGCTCCGGTGTCTTCCTCAACCCGAACAGTTGCAAGGGCTTCGAGCCCGAACCGAGCAAGGAAGGGAGTGGATGATGGCACAAAATGCTCATGTTGTCGTGGGTATCGATGTCGCCAAGGACAAGGTGGATGCGTGCATTCGTGCGTTGGGATTACGGCAAACCCTCCCGAGCACGACCCAGGGGCACCGTAAGCTGGTCGCCTGGCTTCGCAAGCACCAGGCGAACAAGGCGGTGATGGAGGCGAGTGGCGGCTATGAGCGTGCCTGGGCCAAGGTGCTGCGCGACGCCGGCATCGAAGTTCGGATCGTCGACCCCAAACGGGTCCGCAGCTTCGCGCTATCAGCCGGACGGCTGGCCAAGAACGATACGATCGATGCCGAGATGATTGCCTGGTTCGCCGAGACATTCAGCGATGCGCCGGGCCAGAAACACGATGCGGCACAAGAGGAGCTGCAGGCACTCGTAAAGGCGCGCTTAAGCCTGATTGATTTTAGGATGCGCTTGGTCAGCCAAAGCGAGCATGCCGCGCCGGGATTGGTGCAGAAGGCGCATGCCCGCATCTTGAAGAACCTGGCCTGCGAGATTGCCAAGCTCGAGGCCGCCATCTGCGCCAAAATCAAGTCCATGCCGGATTTTGCGGAACGCGCCGAGATCATCGAGAGTGTGCCGGGGTTCGCCGAGACGAGTTCGGCAAACCTCCTTGCAGGAATGCCGGAGCTTGGTCAGGTGAGCAACAAGATCGCCGCGGCCTTGATCGGGGTCGCCCCCTATGACGACGACAGCGGAAAGCGCCGCGGCGAGCGCCACATCAAGGGAGGCCGCCGCTGGGTCCGTAACGCCATCTACATGCCCTG
Source organism: Bradyrhizobium sp. CCBAU 051011 (assembly GCF_009930815.1). Lineage (NCBI taxonomy): Bacteria > Pseudomonadati > Pseudomonadota > Alphaproteobacteria > Hyphomicrobiales > Nitrobacteraceae > Bradyrhizobium > Bradyrhizobium sp. CCBAU 051011. Next base: position 8,752,594 of record NZ_CP022222.1, read on the forward strand.
TGTTGGCGCAGCCACGCTGAACAATCCCGTGCTGAAGGCCTACTATCAGCGCCTGATTGCCAAAGGAAAAGAGCCGAAGATTGCCATCATCGCCGGCATGCGCAAGCTGATCATCATCCTCAACACCATGATCGCACGACGGCAGAAATGGGATCCCAGCCGTTACGCGTTGAGCTGACGAGCGCGCCCACCGCGATCGGTTCCGCGACCGAGCGCTTGCAAAGCCGACAGACCGGTGAACGGGCGGGGTCAAGGCCGCAGCCGCCGTAGGCGGGGGCGCGCCAGCGCCAGCCTTGAGGCCGGCCGATCACCGGGCTACTTCCAGCACAGTTGCTCTGATTTCAAGGAGGGGGCAAACGAAGATGCAAACCTCGGGCAAAACATGTCGCGAGATCGCGAAGCTATATCCACGTTATTGCGAGCGCAGCGAAGCAATCCATTGTCACCTCATGCGCGGAAAGATGGATTGCTTCGCTCCGCTCGCAATGACGGCGGAGAGGTCACGAGCCGACCGCGCCTAACCCCGCAACGCCTGCAGGCCCTTGAAAGTCAGCCGCTTCGGGTCGCGGACACCGGCCAGATAGAATTTGCGGATGAAGGCAACCGCCGCCTCGCGGTCGCAATCGGTCAGCGCCACCAGGGCATCGACGGCAATTCGCTGGGCGTCCATGGGCTTCCTCGTGCTGTCAGGTGCCGCAAGACACGCAGCGTATCGGCACGCCGGTTAATCCGGCGTTAACCGTGAGGACACTTTGGACGATTCGCATTCAGCTACGTATACGCGAAATAACGCATGCCGCGTCCGGACGCAGCCGCCAGGCGCGACTTCACGAATACTGCATTACCCCGTCGTCGACCTTGCCGTAGCGCAGGGTAACGATGTCGAGCGCGTAGTTCTGGTACAGCCGCCACGGCCGCTTGGAACCCTGCTTGGGCAGTTTGGCGATCGAGCGCTGCACATAGCCGGAGGAGAAATCGAGCGACGGCATTTCAGTGACATCGGGATCGACATTGTGCGGCATGCACTGCTTGTAGCCGTTGCGGTCCATGTAGTTGATGAGACGGCAGACATACTCGCAGGTCAGATCACATTTCAGCGTCCACGACGCATTGGTGTAGCCGAACGCCGAGGCCAGGTTCGGAATGTCCGAATACATCATGCCCTTGTAGTTCAGCGTTCGCGCGAAATCGACCGTGCGGCCGTCGACGCTGACTTCAAGGCCGCCGAGCACCTGCAGGACCAGCCCGGTCGCGGTGACGATGATGTCGGCCTCGAGTTCGCCGCCGTCCTTCAGCTTGATGCCGCTCTTCGTGAAGCTGTCGATCTCGCTGGTGACGACGGAAGCGCGCTTGTCGCGGATCGACTTGAACAGGTCACCGTCCGGCACCAGGCACAGCCGCTGCTCCCACGGATTGTAGCGCGGCGTAAAGTGCTTGCCGACATCGTATTCCGGACCCAGCGCCATCTTGACGCCGCCGAGGATCAATTGCTTGGCGCGGTCCGGCTTGCGCCGGCAGAGCTGAAAGAAATACATGCCGAACAGCACGTTGCGCCAGCGGATCATGTGATAGGCGAGCTTGGCGGAGAGATTTTTGCGCAGCTTGTTGGCGAGCGCGTCCTCCGCCGGCCGCGCCACCACATAAGTCGGCGAGCGCTGCAGCATGGTGACGTGCGAGGCGGTCTTCGCCATCTCCGGCACCAGCGTCACCGCAGTGGCGCCCGAGCCGATCACCACCACGCGCTTGCCGGCATAGTCCAAATCCTCAGGCCACTTCTGCGGATGCACGATCCGGCCTTCGAAATCCGCAGTGCCCGAAAACTCCGGCGTGTAGCCTTCCTCGTATTTGTAATAGCCCGAGCACATGAACAGGAAATTGCAGGTGAAGCGCACGGTTTCGGTCGTCCCCTCGCCCATCGTGCGTTCCGCTTCCACAGTCCAGCGCGAATCCGGCGACGACCACGACGCACGTTTGACGCGATGATGGAAACAGATCTTCTTGTCGATGCCGTTGTCGGAAGCGGTCTCGCGCACATAGTTCAAAATGCGCGGTCCGTCGGCGATCGCCTTCGGCTCGGTCCAGGGACGGAACGAATAGCCGAGCGTGTACATGTCGGAGTCGGAGCGGATGCCGGGATAGCGAAACAGATCCCAGGTGCCGCCGATGCAATCGCGTCCCTCGAGAATGACGTAGCTCTTGCCGGGACACTTCTCCTGCAAATGATAGCCCGCACCGATGCCGGACAGGCCCGCGCCGACGATGAGGACGTCGAAATGTTCTGCCGTATCGGTCATGGCGTTCTCCCTGCTCTCAGATGTAATGGTCAGCAGGCAGAAATTGCAACTCGCATTGTGAGCTTACCGCAGCGATACAGGCTGTATCGAAATTTGCTGTTGAATTTCAACCGTCGCAGGTTGTGCCGCAGGCAAGCAAAAAGCCCCGGATCGCTCCGGGGCTTGCTGGTGCTTTGGCGTTCACGTCAGGACGGCGCCTACACCGGGACGTCCTGCCTGAAATCAGTAGCGGTAGTGATCCGACTTGAACGGGCCTTCCGGCTTGACGCCGATATAGTCGGCCTGGTCTTTGCGCAGCTCGGTCAGCTTGACGCCGATCTTGGCGAGATGCAGCCGGGCGACCTTCTCGTCCAGCGTCTTCGGCAGCACGTAGACCTTCTTCTCGTACTTGCCGTCCTTGTTGTTGGCCCAGAGTTCGATCTGCGCCAGCGTCTGGTTGGTGAACGAGGCCGACATCACGAAGGACGGATGGCCCATGGCGTTGCCGAGATTCACCAGGCGGCCTTCCGAGAGCAGAATGATGCGGTGCTTGTCGGGGAATTCGATCTCGTCGACCTGCGGCTTGATGTTGGTCCACTTCAGGTTACGCAAGCCGGCGATCTGGATCTCGTTGTCGAAGTGGCCAATGTTGCAGACGATGGCGCGATCCTTCATCGCGCGCATGTGGTCGATGGTGATGATATCCTTGTTGCCGGTCGCGGTGACGAAGATGTCGGCGCGGGGCGCCGCGTCTTCCATGGTGACGACTTCATAGCCTTCCATCGCCGCCTGCAGCGCGCAGATCGGATCGACTTCGGAGACCATGACGCGGCAGCCGGCCTGGCGCAGCGAGGCGGCCGAGCCCTTGCCGACGTCGCCGAAGCCCGCGACCATCGCGGTCTTGCCGGACATCATGACGTCGGTACCGCGGCGGATGCCGTCGACCAGCGACTCGCGACAGCCATAGAGGTTGTCGAATTTCGATTTGGTGACGCTGTCGTTGACGTTGATCGCGGGGAACAGCAGCGTGCCCTTGTTCGCCATGTCGTAGAGGCGGTGCACACCCGTCGTGGTCTCTTCCGAGACGCCCTTGATGTTCTTGGCGATCTCCGCGAAGTAGCCCTTCGGCTTCTCCTTCAGCAGGCGCTTGACCAGCGCATAGAAGATTTCCTCTTCCTCGGACGTCGGCTTGTCGAGGAATGCCGTGTCGCCCTGCTCGGCGCGGTAGCCGGCATGCACCAGCATGGTGGCGTCGCCGCCGTCATCGAGGATCATGTTGGGCGTGCCGCCGCCGTGCCAGTCGAACAGCTTGGCGGTGTAGTCCCAGTATTCGGCGAGCGTCTCGCCCTTCACCGCAAACACCGGAATGCCGGCGGCGGCAATCGCAGCGGCCGCATGGTCCTGCGTCGAATAGATGTTGCACGACACCCAGCGGATGTCGGCGCCGAGGGCTGCCAGCGTTTCGATCAAGACCGCAGTCTGGATCGTCATATGCAGGGAGCCGGCGATGCGGGCACCCTTCAGCGGCTGCTTCGGACCGTATTCCTCGCGCGTCGCCATCAGGCCCGGCATTTCGGTCTCGGCCAGCGAGATTTCCTTGCGGCCGAAATCGGCGAGCGAAATGTCCTTGACGATGTAGTCGGTGAAGGCGGGCTTGGTGGGGGCGTTCATGAGAGCGTCCTGTTGTTGAACTCGTCATTCCGGGTCGCCCAAAAGAGGCGAAGCTGGAATCTCGAAATGAAGGATAAGGATTCCGGGTTCGCTCGCGGTCGCGAGCGCCCCGGAATGACGCAAAAGTCAGACCGCGCGCTTGAGCGGTTCGACGAGATCGGTCTTCTCCCAGGAGAAGCCGCCTTCATTGTCGGGCGTGCGGCCGAAATGACCGTAGGCCGAGGTACGCGCGTAGATCGGCCGGTTGAGATCGAGATGGGTGCGGATGCCGCGCGGCGTCAGATCCATCGCCTTCGCAGCAGCCTTCTCAAGCACGTCCTCCGGCACCTTTCCGGTGCCGTGGGTGTCGATATAGATCGACAGCGGCCGCGCCACGCCGATCGCGTAAGCAAGCTGCAGCGTGCAGCGGTCGGCGAGACCGGCCGCGACGATGTTCTTGGCGACGTAGCGCGCGGCATAGGCGGCCGAACGATCGACCTTGGTCGGATCCTTGCCGGAGAACGCACCGCCGCCATGCGGCGCCGCGCCGCCATAGGTGTCGACGATGATCTTGCGGCCGGTGAGGCCGGAATCACCGTCGGGACCGCCGATGTAGAACTTGCCGGTCGGATTGATGTGCCAGATGGTCTTGCCGTTGATCCATTCCTTGGGCAGCGCTTCGCGGACATAGGGCTCCACGATGTCACGAATCTGATTGGAGGAGAGGTCCTCGACCAGATGCTGGTGCGAGACAACGATCTCGCGCACGCCGACTGGTTTCCCGTTTTCGTACTGCACGGTGACCTGGCTCTTGGAGTCCGGACCGAGCACCTTCTCGCGGCCGGAATGACGCGCTTCGGAAATCAGCCGCAGGATCTTGTGGGCATAGAAGATCGGCGCCGGCATCAGATCCGGCGTCTCGTTGGTGGCGTAACCGAACATGATGCCCTGGTCGCCGGCACCCTCTTCCTTCTTCTCGCCCGGCTGCAGCGCATCGACGCCCTGCGCGATGTCGGCCGACTGCGGATGCAACAGGATCTCGATGTCGGCCTTCTCCCAATGGAAGCCTTCCTGCTCGTAGCCAATGTCCTTGATCGCCCCGCGCACCACGCTTTCGATCTGATCGTTGGTGACCGACGCCGGACCGCGGGTTTCACCGGCGATCACCACCTTGTTGGTGGTGGCGAGCGTCTCGCAGGCCGCGCGGATCTGCCACGGATCGATGCCCGCCTTCGGCCCTTCCCGGTAGAACAGATCGACGATCTCATCCGAAATACGGTCGCAGACCTTGTCGGGATGCCCCTCCGAGACCGACTCGCTGGTGAACAGGTAAGACGCGCGCATCAAGCAAACCCCTCTTTTCGCCGTACTCCGACGGTTGTTCGTGAATGTGTTCCTGAAGTGTCAGTCGCGACGACGCGAGATGACATAGGATTCGTCGTAAAACCAAAGCCCATTATGCTTGCGCAGAACCTCTCGCGTGGCATCGAGGGTTCGGCTGTTTTCAGTCATTTCCGTCAACCGGTCGTCTTCAATTTGGGCGACATACACCGCCGCATTCCACGCTGCAAAGGCCGTCGAGGTTCCGATCGAACCGGTTACCTCGTTGGGCAGCGCTTCCATATCATAACGGAAGATGGAACGGTTATCGGCGTAGGCATTAAAGTTAAGGTCGCGCCCGGCCGATCCCAGCTCGTATTTCACCGCGCGCAATAGCTCATGACGGCTCACGGCGAAAGGATTTTCTCCCGGCCACACCGACTGGATGATTTCCAGGCCCGGATCGTGGCCGTGGGAGTGAATTCCGATCAAACGGCCCCCTGCCCGAAGCGAGCGGGCCAGCGGCGCAATGATCCGCTTGGCGCGGAAATTCACAGAGGATTTGGCCCGGTACGGCTGGGACGCGATCACGAGGTCGAAATTGGCCTCGGTCCGGCCCGCCCGGGGGATGATCGAATCAAGCAGGAACCGGTGGTCCTCCCGGTACACGACCAGCGCTACCGGCCGTTCATAGATCGGCATGCCCGATTTGGGGCTGATATTGGCCCGCCAGTTCTGCTCCAGAAACGGCCCCAGTTCGGCGATCTGAGTCTCGAATTCCCCCGAAGAGGCCCCCCGCAGAGCGACCTCGTGCCAGAGCATACCCGCTGCGGCCGTGGGCGAAGCCGGCGTCAGCCAGGGCGCCTCGGCGTAATGCATGTTGGTCAGGACCACGACCGTCGCCGGGTGCTCGAACAGCCGGTCGGGCACCTTGTCGAGCGTCAGGCGGACATCCTCCAGGCTGAGCTCCTTGCCGGCGATATAGAACGGCATATGGGGAAAGCGGCCGTGCATCGAGCGCATCACTCGCGCCAGCACGGTGCCGTCGCCAACGCCGGCGTCAAATACCCGAAGCGCCGGCGGCCGCGGGTGCAGGCTGGAGAGCTCCAGCGCCACCCGCTCGGCAATCACCCGCTTTTCGCTGCAAGTATGGACGAACAGCAGGTATTTCTGCCGGTTTTCAAAAAAGCGGAAATTGCCTCTGGGATCGCGCTTCTCCGGCGGCACGTCGAGGCCGCGCGGCGGCGGCAGCGCGCCGGTGGACGCCGCGATATAGGCCTGGATGCGATCCAGCGTGTCGATGGTGATGCGTTTGCCCTCGCGCAGCCGATGCACCAGCTTGCCGTCATTGACCACCCGCCGGCCGAACGTCGTCTCCGCCATGTCGGACTGACGGCAGAACTCGGTGATCTGGCTGAGGATCTGGTCGTTTTTCATCGGGCCAGGGAGCTGAAGCATTGGGAAGCGCCGGTGGGCAGCGTTAGGTGATTCATATGTCCTACCACCATCTGCCCAACGCGTCTATGCCCGAAAACCGGAGCAGCGTCATTGGAACCTGCCGCACTTGCCAATCTACAAGACGATGAAATGATACTTTGGGGCGAGAATGCTTAGGCGATATTGCGCGGCCGCCTTGCTGCTGTTTGCAGCACAGGCCCCGGCAATTGCGGGTTATCAGGACGAAAATCCCGACCAGGTCTTTTCCACGGTCTACGAGCGGCTCGGCGCACTGCCGGTCAGGGCCGCGCGCGATCCCAACGTCTGGCTTCGGCTCGAAGAGCTCAAGCGCGAGCCATGCGACCAGAAAAGCATCGGCGATCTCGCGCTGGCGCTGGACAAGGCCGGCTACCGGCGAGAGGCGGCCAATGGGTCTACAAATTCGTCATGAACTGCGGCGCGCCGGTCACTGCCCTGCATCGATCGATCGACATCTATCTGCGGCTGACCGACTATCCGAAAGCGGTCGAAGTCGCCGACGAATTCATCCGTCGCGCGCCGTCCAATCGCGAGGCGCACTATCTGCGCGGCATAGCCCTCGAAGGTGCGGGCGACCACCAGCGGGCGCTGGTCGACTTCGCCAATGCGATCGAACTGTTCGGCTCGGACAAGAAGGGAATCTCCAGCCGCGTGTTCATGCACATGGCGGCCGCCTGGAAGTGCAGCAGATGCTGACACGCGTCCGCGCCGAAGTCGTTGCCGCGACCAAGGGCAAGCAGGTGCCGTGGTCGAACTCGTCGCTATTGGGCGAGGTCTATCTGGCGGAGAAGTGAGGGTGTGACTTCACGCCGTCATCCCGGGGCGATGCGCAGCATCGAACCCGGGATCTCGAGATTTTGGGTTCGTCGCTTCGCGACGCCCCGGAATGACAGCCTGAGTTACTTTCCCCACACCTCGTTCGCCACTTCCACCGCGAGGCTCAGCTTCGCCCACTGCTCCTCCTCGGACAGGATGTTGCCCTCTTCGGTGGAAGCAAAGCCGCATTGCGGCGAGACCGCGAGTTGCTCGAGCGGGGCGAACTTGGCAGCCTCGTCGAGGCGGCGCTTGATGTCGTCCTTCTTCTCGAGCTCGCCGAACTTCGACGTAATAACGCCGACCACCACGACCTTGTTGCCCTTCGGCAAGTACCGCAGCGGCTCGAATCCGCCGGCGCGATCGGAATCATATTCGAGGAAGTAGCCGTCGTAGTTGGTGCCGGCGAGCATGGTCTCGGCCACCGGCTCGTAGCCGCCGGAGGAAATCCAGGTCGAGCGGAAATTGCCTCGGCAGACATGCGTGGTCACCACCATGTCGGCCGGCCGATCGGCCAGCGCGTAGTTGATGACGCGCGCGTAGATTTCCTGCAGGCCGTCGGGATTGTCGCCGCGATCGCGCGCCTTCTGCAGCTCATCCTGCGAGCACAGATAGGCCCAAACGGTGTCGTCGAATTGCAGGTAGCGGCAGCCGGCGTCGTAGAACGCCTTCACCGCCTTGCGGTAGGTCTTGCCGAGATCGAGGAAGAATTCCTCGAGGTCAGGGTAGACCTCCTTCGAGATCGACTTGCGGCCGCCACGGAAATGCAACACGGCCGGCGACGGGATCGTCATCTTCGGCGTGACGTGGGCCGTGTCGGCATGCTTCTTCAGGAAGCGGAAGTGATCCAGCATCGGATGGTTGTCGGGAAAATCGAGCTTGCCGATGACGCGGACGGCGTCATGGCGGGTCTCGACGCCTGCGAACTGAATGCCGGTTTCGGGATGGAAGAGCTCGCAGCCGGTGAGCTTGGCGAGAAAATCGAAATGCCACCAGGAGCGGCGGAATTCGCCGTCGGTCGCGAGCTTCAGGCCGATCGAGGCCTGCCGGTGTACGACCTTCTCGATCTCGAGGTCTTCGGCCTTGCGTAGATCCTCGGCCGTGATCTCGCCCTTCTCCAGCTTGGCGCGCGCTTCCTTGATGCGCGGCGGCCGCAACAGACTGCCGACCTCGTCGGCGCGGAACGGGGGCTTGGTTCTCTGCATGGTCTCAACTCCCATCAATCTTGTGCGCGGCAATCTAGTGCGCGGCGGCGCCGGCAACGCCGAGATAGCGTTCGAGCACCGCGGGATCGGCCTTCAACGCGTGGCTTGCCGCATCATGCACGATTGCGCCACGTTCCAATATCACAACCCGATCGGCCAGCCCCAGAATCTTTTGCGCGTTCTGCTCGACGATGATCGAGCAGATGCCGCCAGCACGGGTGATGGTGCCGAGCGCCTTTAACAATTCCTCAACGATGATCGGCGCCAGCCCCTCGGTCGGCTCGTCCAGCAACAGCACTTTTGGATTGAGGGTCAGCGCGCGGCCGATCGCCAGCATCTGCTGCTCGCCTCCGGATAGCTGGTTGCCGAAATTGCTGCGGCGTTCCTTCAGCCGCGGAAACATCTCGTAGACCTTTTCGACAGTCCACGGACCGGGCTGGGCCACCGCGGTCATGTTTTCCTCGACCGTCAGCGAACGGAAGATGTTGCGCTCCTGCGGCACCCAGCCGATCCCGGCCCGCGCCCGCTGGTCCGGGCGCATCGCCGTGATGTCCAGCCCGCCGAGCGCAATCGCGCCGCCGAAACGGCGGGTGATGCCGACGATCGAATTGATCAGCGTGGTCTTGCCGGTGCCGTTGCGTCCCAAGAGTGCCAATACCTGGCCTTCGCCGAGCGTCAGCGACATCGAAGGCAGCACCACCGCTTCGCCGTAGCCGGCGCGCAAGGCATCGATGGCGAGAAGATCAGACATCGGCAGCCTCGCCGAGATAGACCGCCTTCACTTGCGGATCCCGCGCCACCTCGTCCGGCGGACCCTCCACCAGCATGGCGCCGTTGACCAGCACCGAGATGCGGTCGGCGAACGAGAATACGAGGTCCATGTCATGCTCGATCAGCAGCACCGTGACGTCACGTGGCAGCGCCGCAACGGCGGCCAGAATGTCATGGCGCTCGCTCTCGGGCACGCCGGCGGCAGGCTCGTCGAGCAGCAACACGCGGGGCCTGGTCGCGATCGCGACCGCGATCTCGAGCAGGCGCTGCTTGCCGTAAGGCAGTGTCGACGTGGGCTCGTTCATCACGTCGAGCAGATGAAAGCGCCCGAGCGTTTCGGCGACCTCCCGGTTGACGTCGTTGCGCGTGCCCATCCGCCGCCACCAGTCGCCGCCGCGGCCGAGCCGTTCGGAGACAGCGAGTCCGATCGTTTCGAGCGGGGTCAGGTCGGCATAGAGCTGGTTGATCTGGAAGGTGCGCGACAGCCCGCGCAGCACCCGCTTGTGAACCGCAAGGTTGGTGATGTCATTGCCCTCGAGCAGGATTTGTCCGGCATTGGGCTTGAGCACGCCGGTCAGCAGGTTGATGACGGTGGTCTTGCCGGCGCCGTTCGGCCCGATCAGGGCATGGCGGGCGCCCTGCTCCACTTTCAACGACAGATCACGGGTGACCCGCAGGCCGCCGAAGGATTTTTCCAGCCCTCTGGTTTCCAGCACGATGGTCATGGCGCATCGCTTTCGGGAACGGCGACGACGGCCTTGCGTCCGAACACCTGACGAATGACGAGATTCGGCCCCCAAAGCACCCAGCGATGGATGCGCTCGCGGCCGATCAGCACCATCACCACCAGCACGAGCCCGATCCAGAACAGCCAGTATTGTGGCGTGATGGTCTGAAACAGTTCCTGCAGCATCTTGAAGACAACAGCACCGATCAGCCCGCCGTAGAGATATCCGGTACCGCCGATCACGAGCACCAGCATCAGATCGGCCGAGCGCTCAAAGGCGAACACATCGAGCGAGGCCAGCGCCGTGGTCTGTGTGAACAACGCCCCGGCGATGCCGGCGTAGAACGCCGCGACCGTATAGATCGCGATCAGGCGGCGGTTGACAGGCACGCCGATCGCGGACGCCCGCAACGGATTGTTCTTGATGGCGCGCAGCGACAGGCCGAACGGCGAATTCACGATCCGCCGCGCCAGCAGAAACAGCAGGAACAGCACGATCAGCGAATAGAAGAAGCCGGTCTTTCCGAACATATCGAACGCAAACATGCCGAGGATCGGCTGCATCTCGATGCCCTGCAGCCCGTCGGTGCCGCCGGTGATGTTGGAAAAGCGTTCCGCCAGCGCCTCAAGCAGCAGCGCGATGCCGAGCGTCACCATCAGCCGGGTCAGATCGACGCCGCGGATGACGAGAAAGCTGGTGAGGAAGCCAAGCACCATGGCGACCAGCCCTGCCACCACCAGCGCGATGACAGGCTCGTTGATGATCCCGTGCAGCGCCAACAGCCCGGCGGAATAGGCGCCAACGCCGAAGAAGGCCGCATGCCCCAGCGAAACGATGCCCGCGTAACCGAGGATCAGATCGAGCGACAGCGTGAACAGCGCCAGTCTCAAGATGTCGGTCATGATCAGATAGCGCGATGGGAACAGGAACGCGCAGGACAGCGCCAGGACCCAGAATACGATCTCGGCCGGCCGCCAGCGGGCACGGGCGATGGCATGGGAAGAGACGTCGGAAACTGCGGTCATCGCGGGCTCATCGCGCGGCGGCGCGGCCGAACAGACCGTTCGGGCGCCAGATCAGGATCACGATCATGATGGTGTAGATGACGAACGGCCCCATCTTCGGCACGTAATATTTACCGGCGACGTCGCCGATGCCGAGCAACAGCGAAGCGAGAAATGGCCCGGTGATGCTGGAGGATCCGCCGACGGTGACTACGATCAAAAAGTAGATCATGAACTTCAGCGGGAAATACGGATCGAGCCCGAGAATCTCGGCGCTCAGCGCGCCGCCCAGCCCTGCAAGACCGCAGCCGAAGGCAAAGGTGAAGGCGAAGACCTGCGGAACGTTGATGCCAAGGCCGCTTGCCGCGCGGGGATCGTCGACCGCCGCGCGCAGGCGGCTGCCAAAGCGGGTTTTCGCCAGGATCAATTGCAGGGCAACCGTGAGCAGGCCGCAGATCACGATGATCATCAGCCGGTAGCGGCCGATGCCGACACCGAAAAAGTCGAACTGCCCTTCGAGCGCCGCCGGCAGCTTGATGAAGATCCGCGACGATCCCATGATGTAGTCGACCGCCGCGACCGACATGAAGGTCAGCCCGATCGTGAACAGCACCTGGTCGAGATGGCTGCGGGTGTAGAGATGGCGGTAAAGCGTGCGCTCCAGCGCCACGCCGATCGCCGCGGCCGAAACAAACGCCAGCGGCAGCGCCGAAAAGAACGGCCAGCCCTGGTTGTTGACCAGCACCGCGCAGATATAGCCGCCCGCCATGGCGAAGGCGCCATGGGCGAGATTCACAAAGTTCATCAGGCCGAGCGTCACCGCCAGCCCGCAGGCCAGCACGAACAGCAGCATGCCGTAGGCGACACCGTCGAACAGGATGGTGAACAGCGTGGTCATATAAAAAGCTTGGCCAAGGTCTGAAGCGAAACTGAAACTATGGCGTCATGGCCGGGCTTGTCCCGGCCATCCACGTCTTCCTTGCGACTTGCCGCGGAAGAAAGTCGTGGATGCCCGGGACAAGCCCGGGCATGACGTGGAGGGTGCAGTGCATGCGCCCCGGGATGACGGTTTCGCCGTCACTTCTTCGTCTTGCCGGAATCCTTCACGGCCTCGAAGGTTGCGAATTCGACGTTATAGAGTTCGCCGTCGACCTTCTCGACCTTGCGGATGTAGATGTTCTGGACGATGTCGCGGGTTTCCGGATCGATCGAGATCGGGCCGCGCGGGCTCTCCCACTTTGCGCCCTTCATCGCTTCGATCAGCGCATCGCCGTCGGTCTTGCCGCCGGTCTTCTTCAGCGCCTCATAGATCAGGCGGATGCCGTCATAGCCGCCGACCGCCATGAAGCCGGGGCGCTGGCCGAACGCCTTCTTGTAGGCGGCGACGAATTCCTTATTGGCAGCCGAGGGATGCGCCGCGGAGTAAAGATGCGCGGTCACCGTGCCGAGCGCCGCGTCGCCCATGCCGTTGAGCAAATCGTCGTCCATCACGTCGCCGGGGCCGATCACCTTGATGCCGGACTTGTCGAGCCCGCGCTCGGCATATTGCTTCATGAAGTTGCCGCCCTGTCCTGCCGGCACGAACACGAATACGGCGTCGGGCTTGGAGTCCTTCATGCGTTGCAAGAACGGAGCAAAATCAGGGTTCTGCAGCGGTACCTTCACCTCTTCCACGATCTCGCCGCCCCCGGCGGTGAAGTTCTGCTTGAAGAAGTTCAAGGCATCATTGCCCGGCGCATAGTCGGAGGTCAGCGTTGCGACCTTCTTGATGCCGTTCTTCGCGGCCCAGTCGCCGATGATGGTGGACGACTGCGCCAGCGTGAACGAGGTGCGCACGATGTAGGGCGAACGCTCGGTGATGATCGAGGTGCCCGCCGCCATCACGATTTCCGGGATCTTGGCCTGCGTTGCCAGCGGCGCCGCCGCGAGTGCCGCCGGCGTCACGCCGAAGCCAGCAATGAAATTGACTTTGTCGTTGACGATCAATTCCTGCGCCAGGCGCTTGGTGTTGTCGGGAACTGCCGCGTCGTCCTTGAGGATGACCTCGATCTTCTTGCCGGCGACGGTATCGCCGTTCTGCTGCATGTAGAGCTTGACCGCGTTGTCGATCTGTTTGCCGGTCGACGCCTGGCCGCCGGTCATCGGCAGGATCAGGCCGATCTTGACGGTCTCCTGTGCCTGCGCCGGCGCAAGCGCCAGCATCGCGGCGACCGAGCCTGCGGCCAGCAATAGTTGACTGCGAATAGACATGAGCATCCCTCCCCCTGATCGGCCTTTTGTCCTCGAACCGAGTCCCCGGCCCTTGATCTCACCATAACCCAGATTTTTCCGCCGGGTAGCGCGGCAACATGGCGTCCCCGGGCATCACGTTGTCAATCGGACGATGGGCGTGCCCCGCGACGACGCGCGTCGCTTGCGCCCATCTATTGGGTATCTAAATACTATCGAAACATCAGGGCCGTCGGGAAAGGGCGACCCATTTGTACGATTGTACAAATGAAATGGTGCTGTCAACAAATATGCGTGGCGGCAAAGTTCCTTGGATGGAGCGCCCTAAATCCATCACCCTTAACCGCCAAAGGCGTAATCTACTGCCGATGCCGACCAGCGCGCGCCATATTGCCACGATCGCAGCCGTTGCCCTCACGGGCTGCGGCCTGAGCGGCTGCGGGACCATCAACGAGAAACTCGCCGCCGGCGTCAGCGACGCCATTCCGGCCGCGATCGGCGGACTGCCGGCGGATGCGCCGCCGCGCCCGGGCACCGCAAAGTACGACGAGTACATGCGCGAGCGCGAGCGGAAGCGCCTGCTGCCGGCTTCCGAACGCGACAAGGAAGAAAAGCCTGTGGCCGCGCAGGATGCGGCGCGCTAATTAGAGCCCGATCAGTGATCAGGCTCTAGATTCCTTTTTTGATGCGTTTTCTTGACGCGAACCGGTACCCACTTCGCTCGAAAACGCTACGTCAATCCATGAACACGACGGTCTTGCGGCCGTTGAGGATCACGCGATCCTCCAGGTGATGGCGCATGGCGCGCGCCAGCACGCGGCGTTCAATGTCGCGGCCCTTGCGCGAGAGATCTTCGGGTGTGTCGCGGTGGCTGATGCGCTCGACGTCCTGGTCGATGATCGGGCCTTCGTCGAGGTCGCGCGTGACGTAATGCGCGGTGGCGCCGATCAGCTTGACGCCGCGCTCATGGGCCTGGTGATAGGGCCGCGCGCCCTTGAAGCCCGGCAGGAATGAGTGGTGGATGTTGATGCAGCGCCCCGATAGTCTGGCTGACATCTCGTCCGACAGGATTTGCATGTAGCGCGCCAGCACGACGAGATCGGTATTTGTGTCCTGCACGAATTTCCACACCGCCTCTTCCTGCTCGCGCTTGGTTTCCTTTGTCACCGGCATGTAGTGGAACGGAATGTCGCCGAAATCGAGCGAGCCGTAGGTCTCGCGCGGATGGTTGGAAACGATCGCGGTCGGGATCATCTCAAGCTCGCCGGTGCGCCAGCGATAGAGAATATCGACCAGGCAATGGTCCGATTTGGAGACCAGCAGCATCACCCGGCGGCGGTTGGCGCGGTCGCGCATCTGCCAGTCCATGCCGAAGCGCTCGGCGATCGCGGCAAAGCCGGTCTGCAGCGCCTGCAGTTCGACGGCTAGGTCGGCGGCGGTGAACACCACCCGCATGAAGAATTTCCCGGTCTCGACGTCGTCGAACTGCTGGGCGTCCAGGATGTTCTGCCCGTTATGGGCGAGAAAGGTCGACACCGCGGACACGATTCCGGGGCGATCCGGGCACGACAGGGTCAGGACGAATTGATGATCGGGCATGGCGGAGTTGATTACAATTCAGGCAGAAAGGTGAAATTTCGGATTTGCGCCCTGCTCTATCACCACAGACGCGCTTGCGCCAATCCGGAAACCGGAGGAAGGATGAACAAAGCACGCAGTATCTGCGTTGGAGCGAGATCATGGCTGACAGATTGAACGGCTACCGCATCCTGATCCTGGAAACGCGCGAGGAGGCGCAGTTTTCCCGCCTGCTCACCGAGCAGGGCGCCGACGTGCTGCAATGTCCGATGTTCACCATCCACGACGCGCCGGACCCGGCGCCGGTCGAGGCCTGGATCAGGCGGGCCATCGAAAAGCCACTCGACGATTTGGTGCTGATGACCGGCGAAGGCCTGCGCCGGCTGATGAAGGTCGTGCGGCGCATCGATGCCGAACAGGCGTTCGTCGCCTCGCTCGGCAAGGCGCGCAAATTCGCCCGCGGGCCCAAGCCGGGCAAGGCGCTGCGCGAAATCGGGCTGGAGCCGGAGATGACGACGGAGAAGCCGACCTCCGAAGGCGTCGCCGAGATGCTGTCGCGGCTTGATCTCCGCGGCCACCGCCTCGGCCTGCAGCTCTACCCCGATAAGGATCACAGCGTCCTGATCGGCGAGATCAAGGCGCAAGGAGCTGAAGTCGATACCGTGCTACCCTATGCCTATGATGCGCAGGCCGCGGATGCCAACATCATCGCGGCGATCGACGAGATGGCGGAAGGCCGCGTCGATGCGATCGCGCTGACCAATCTCGGCCAGATCCGCCGCCTGATGGAAGTCGCACGGGCAAAAGGTTGCGAGGACCGGTTACGCGATGGGCTCGATCGCACCCCGATCGCTTCCGTCGGACCGGCGGTATCGGATGAACTCAAGTCTCACGGCCTGCGCACCGACATCTATCCGGCCGAGGATGCCTTCTTCATGCGGCCGCTGATCTCGGCGATGGCCGCGGCGCTCGGCAAGAACCCGCCGCGCGCGGCAGCGCGAGGCTGACACGCACCGGCAGCGTCATACGTCGGCAATTCCAGCGGCCCTGGACCACCAGCAAGATACGCATCAGCGACATACGTATCTGCCGTTCACAAGCACGCGCACACAGGCTGTGCCTGCTGCCGCCGCACCGACGGCCGCACCGCCAACGACCGCGCGTCTTGTCGTACGACGGGCGACACCCGCGACGCTCATTGGCGTTGCCGGTCGTCCTACTCTGGCCTCAGCGCTTTGAACGGATAACGCAAGACCGTTGTCCCGCGACCACTCGATCGTTCCGAAGATGCCGCAGCCCAGCGTGGCTGCCACAAGCAGGATAAATTTTGGACGAGCTAATTTCATTGGGTTTTTCCTCCCGAGTTGAGTTCTCGTGTCCGCGCGCCCCGCTCCTGGGCTACACTTGCTGCGCAGGCGGCTCAGAGCTTGACGTAGATCAACGCCGCCGCAGCGGCGGAAAGTCCCCATCAGGCGAGATCAGACGCATCGTGGCGCTGCCGGCAATCGGGGTTCGTGATTTTGGGTTGCCCGCTCCTGGCGTCTGACACCAACCACGCCTGATCTCTCACTCAGGCGCGGTTGACGACGTGCATGGGTGGAAGATGCGGCCTACCTGGTATGTGACCTATGAAGTGCATAAGCGCGGCGTGCTCCCGAAACGGCGAAGCCCTCGCCTCACCACGACCTTCGAGACGGAAGCGGAAGCCAAGGACTTCGCCCGTGCCAGGCTGCATGAGGGATTGATTGTCTTTGCCGGCACAATCAATCCTCACGTTCCACGGCAGCTTGTGTCCTCGCACGACATTGCAGCCTGGTTGGCCGACGAGCAGGAGGAGTAGGCCGCCGCTTCCCCATGCGCGGGCGGTCTGACTCGGTCTTATCCAGTGTTGCATCAGCCAAAGCCGCTCAGGCGGATCGGCACCGATGTGGGGCGCCCTAGCCCAAGCCGAAGCCCGTACCCGTCAACACCAGAAAAAGAAATCGCCCAGGCACCAATTCCCTTGAGTGTTGCCATTTTGGCACGGCGGTTCTGCAGACCCGCGCATAGCGTTCGAATCGGAAGTTGGGGGACTAGGACGCGCAGACGGGCGACGGATGCGTGTTCGAACATATAGACGGAAAATATTGGAGAAACGTATCATGAGGAAACTGCTACTTAGTACTGCGGGTTTATTGGCACTCTGCCTGGGGACTCCCGCATCAGCCGCGGACATGGCCGTCAAGGCACCGCCGCCCGCTCCGCTGCCGGTAATCTACAATTGGAGCGGCTTCTATATCGGCGCCAATGGCGGTTGGGGTCAGAGCCGCAATTGTTGGGATTTAGTTAATGTGGTCGTGTTGGGCACCTTCGATGAGGGCTGCAGCTCGCGGTCCGGCGGCCTCGCCGGCGGCCAGATCGGTTATCGCTGGCAAGCCAATCAGTGGGTGTTTGGCGTGGAAGCCCAGGGCGATTGGGCGGATCTCAGCCACTCGCGCGTCAGCCTGTTCGATCCTACGCTCTCGCTTCGCACCACAACCGATGGCATCGGCCTCTTTACCGGCCAGATTGGCTACGCCTGGAATGCAGCGCTGCTCTACATAAAGGGCGGTGCGGCGGTGACGAGCAACCGCTTTACCATCCGCGATGACCTATTCTTTGTTGACCTGGCCTCGGCCAGCGCGACCCGCTGGGGCGGCGTCGTGGGTGTCGGATTTGAGTACGGCTTTGCACCGAACTGGTCGATCGGTCTTGAATACGACCACCTGTTCATGGGCGATGCTAATAATTCGTTCACGGGCCTCCCTGTGTTTGCCGCCTCCTTTGCCAACAGCCGGATCACCCAAGACGTGGATATGGTCACCTTGCGCATCAACTACCGCTTCGGCGGTTATGCTGCGCCGGTCGCGGCCCGTTACTGATTGGTCGCCGGTCCTGACGTAAACATCAGCCCCGGCACTGCTCGGGGCTGATTGTCATCTGCAACGATCGGCCGGCGGGCATCAAACCATGACAGGGGTGCTGTCACCTCCCGGATGACCGAAGCTTGCCTTGCACAGCGTTCCGCGCCTGATGGCAAGCCAGGTCACCTGCGCGCGTAACGAGCCGACTTGATCTGGATCAAGGGCAGCACGACGAAACCCAACCATGAATGACAATGGGGGGCCGCGGAGCGACGTATGCCCCTGGCCCGATATTTCCTCGTCATTGGCGGGGCGCTGCTCGCGCTCCTGCTTATCGCGAACGCCTGTTTGCCGATGCTGCCGGTTGCCATCGAGGCAAGTTCAAATCCGGTCACCATCCGCATCCATTCCGAGCAGAAGTTGCCGGAGCGCGTGGTTTTCGACACCAGCCTTCCAACGATAGTCCCCCAGGCGATTGCGAACGCGGAACGAAATGTTCCAGCCACAACAGTCGCCGATGTCCCGATCAAGGCGCGGGAGGCTCTTGCGCAATTACAGTCATCTGACGCTGTCCAACCCCGGGCATCAGACCCAAGAAAGCGAGAAGTGAAGCAGCAGCACCAACGCAGATCGGCGAAGAAGCGCAAGGCGCCGCATGAGTTCATGATGGCGCGGCCAGCGCACTATGGCTGGTTTGGCCACGGTATCTGGTGAACATCCAGAGCGAGGCGCGATCATCGCGACGTTCGGCTTCAAGAGGCGGCTTCCAGCCGCCTCTTTAGATTGATCGAAGATCAATTCGAGCGAAGCTGCGCAGCAAATCTTTGCCCGCCGATTTGATGACTCCGCGCCCTAATCCACCTTGGCGCCCGCGAACTTGACCACCTTGCCCCATTTCTCGGTTTCGTCAGCCACCAGCTTGCCGAAATCCGCGGGCGAGCCTGGTAGCAAGATGGCGCCGATCTCGGCAAAGCGCGCCTTCGCCTTCGGGTCGGTAAGGATCTCGTTGACCGCCTTGTTGAGCTTATCGACAATATCTGCCGGCGTGCCCTTTGGCGCCGCGAGGCCGTACCAGGCGCTCGCCTCGTAGCCCGGCAGGAAGTCAGCGACCAGCGGCAGATCCGGCAGCACGTCCGAGCGCGTCGTGCTGGTGACCGCAAGCCCGCGCAGCTTGCCGGATTTGACGTGCTCGGCGCAGGTCGGAAGGTTGTCGAACATGACATGCATCTGGCCGGACAGCATGTCGGTGAGCGCCGGCGCGCCGCCCCGGTAGGGCACGTGCTGCATGTTGATGCCGGTCAGCATCTTGAACAGCTCGCCCGACATGTGGATCGTCGACCCGTTGCCTGACGATGCCATGTTGAGCTTGCCCGGATTGGCCTTGGCATAGGCGATCAATTCGGGAATTGACTTGATCGGCAATGACGGATGTACCACCACCACGTTGGGAAAGCGGATGATGCCGGCGATTGGCTCCATCTCCTTCATGAAATCGAACGGCAGCTTGTCGTAGAGCGTGGCGTTGATCGCATTCGCCGGCGCGACCAGCAGCAGCGTGTAGCCGTCAGGCGTGGCGCGCAACACGGACTCGGTCGCGATATTGGTGCCGCCGCCCGGCCGGTTCTCGATGACGAAGGACTGCCCGAGCTTTTCCGACAGCCACTGCCCCATCAAGCGCGACGTGAGGTCCGCCGAGCCGCCGGGCGTATAACCGATCACGAGGCGAACCGGGCGGGATGGATAGGCTTGCGCGCTTGCGCTTGCAGATGTGAGCGGAACCGCAGCCGCCCCGGCTGCGAGTTGCAAAAATTGACGACGCTGAATCTTCATCATGCTTCCTCCGACGCACCGGCGGCTCTTGCGGCGCGCCTGGGTGCAGGCATCCTATCCGCGCGGCGTCGCGAAGCCGACAGATATTCTTAAGTGGGAGGCGGAGGGTTTACCGCGTCACTTCGTCTCGCTCAGGAACGCCTGATAGGCGAGCCGGATGCCTTCCTCGAGCCCGGTGCTGGCGCGCCAGCCGAGTTTTGCCAGCCGGCTGACATCGAGCAGCTTGCGCGGGGTGCCGTCCGGGCGTGAGGTGTCGAAGCCGATCTCGCCGGTATAGCCGACGGTCGCGGCGACCACGCGGGCGAACTCGGCGATAGTGATGTCCTCGCCGGTGCCGATATTGACCAGTTCGCTATCCGAATAGGTCTTCATCACATGGATGCAGGCGTCCGCGAGATCGTCGACATAGAGGAATTCGCGTCGCGGCGTGCCGGTGCCCCAGACCACGACCTGCTTCGCGCCCGAAACCTTGGCTTCGTGGAAGCGGCGGATCAGCGCGGCGACGACGTGGCTGTATTCCGGATGATAATTGTCACCGCTTCCATAGAGGTTGGTCGGCATCACGTTGATGAAGTCGGCGCCGTACTGGCTGCGATAGGCCTCCACCATCTTGATGCCAGCAATCTTGGCAATCGCATAGGGCTCGTTGCTCGGCTCCAGCGGCCCCGTCAGCATACAATCCTCGCGCAACGGCTGCGGCGCCAGTTTGGGATAGATGCAGGACGAGCCGAGGAACATCAGCTTCTCGGCGCCATTGACGTGCGCCGCGTGGATCACATTGGTCGCGATTGCCAGATTGTCGTAGAGGAATTCGGCGCGCAGCGTGTTGTTGGCGACGATGCCGCCGACCTTGGCGGCTGCGAGAAACACCACCTGCGGACGCTTCGCGGCGAACCACTGGTTGACCGCCGCCTGATCGCGCAGATCGACTTCGCTGCGGGTCGCCGTCAGCAGTTCGACGTTTTCCGCCGCCAGCCTGCGCACCAGCGCCGAGCCGACCATGCCGCGATGCCCGGCGACGTAGACGGTCTTGCCTTTCAGATCAAAGGGAATGCTTGCCACCTGCCGCCTCCCGCCGGGCTTCTGCGAGATCGCTCGCGACCATTTCCTTGACCATCTGGGTGAAGGACGTCTTGGGCTTCCAGCCGAGCTTGTCCCGCGCCTTGCTCGCATCGCCGATCAGAAGATCGACTTCGGTCGGCCGGAAATAAACCGGATCGATGCGGACCACGGTCTTGCCGGTTTTCTTGTCGACGCCGGTCTCGTCGACGCCCTGGCCGCGCCATTCGATGCGGCGGCCCACTTCGGCAAACGCCACCTCGACGAACTCACGCACCGAACGGGTCTCGCCGGTCGCCAGCACGAAATCGTCGGGCGCATCGGCCTGCAGGATCAGGTGCATGCCCTCGATATAGTCCCGCGCATGGCCCCAGTCGCGCTTGGCTTCGAGATTGCCCAGATAGAGCGTGTCTTCCAGACCGGTCTCGATGCGGGCAACGCTGCGCGTGATCTTGCGCGTTACAAAGGTCTCGCCCCGGATCGGGCTCTCATGGTTGAACAGGATGCCGTTCGAGGCATACATGCCGTATGCCTCGCGGTAATTGACCGTGATCCAGTAGCCGTAAAGTTTCGCAACGCCATAGGGCGAGCGCGGGTAGAACGGCGTGGATTCCCGCTGCGGCACCTCCTTGGCGAGACCATAGAGCTCGGACGTCGAGGCCTGATAGAACCGCGTCTCCTTTTCCATGCCGAGAATGCGGATCGCCTCCAAGAGCCGCAGCACGCCGATCGCGTCGGCGTTGGCGGTGTATTCCGGGCTTTCAAAGCTGACGCCGACATGGCTCTGGGCGGCGAGGTTGTAGATCTCGGTCGGCCTGATTTGCTGCATCAGCCGGATCAGGTTGGTCGAGTCGGTCATGTCGCCGTAATGCAGCAGGAACGGCACGTTGCGCGAATGCGGGTCCTGGTAGATGTGATCGATGCGCGCGGTGTTGAACGAGGACGACCGCCGCTTGATGCCGTGGACTTCATAGCCGAGGCCAAGAAGATATTCGGCCAGATAGGCGCCGTCCTGTCCGGTGACGCCGGTGATCAGCGCCACACGCTTTGGATTTTGAGCCGTCATAGTATCTCCAAGCCCCTGCGCGGCGCAGGCCATAGCATCCGCCAGAGGCCGAGTCTAATCCGAAAGCCGCTCAGTTTCAGACCTTAGGCCGAGTGCCGTCCGCATCGACTGATGGTAGTGGATCATCGCGGGCTCGTTGCGGCCGTAGACGGTGTGCGTCTGCGCACCCGAGGTCAGGCCGATCTGAATGCTGCGCCCGGTCGGGAAATCCTCGCCCGTGACGACATCGAGAACGAGCTGCATATTCTTGTCCCAATGGATGCGCTCTTCCTCGGTGCTCGGCGCCTTCGGCACATATAGCCCAAGGTCCATGACGGCGCGGTCCGTGCGTCCGTCGCGGGGAAACACCCGCGCCAGTTCGACATGGTCGCCCTGCACCAGCAGAACCGTGTTGGGAAACAGCGAATAGACCAGCGTCGTATTCCACATCAAATCCCAGGTGTCCTCGGGCTCGGCCTTGAGCCGCTCGAGTTTCCTGCGCGGAAACGTCAGGCGGTGATTGAGACCGAACGCCTCGAAATCGGTCACGTTGCCATGCAGGATGTCGCGCAGGGAATCGCGGTGCAGGAAGCCGACGTGGTAGCCCTCGTTGAACGTATCCACGACAATCTTCCAGTTCATGGTCTCCGGAATCTCGCGCCGGTCGTAGAACGACCAGGACGCAAATCCAAAAGACGCAAGCTCGTCTGCGAGCCCCCCAAGCCATGGATCGATGTCGAAATCCGTCGAACGGTCCGCGGTCGGCATCACCCACACAAGACCGTGCTTTTCACACAATGGCAGCTCGACGAGCGATGCGCGCTCGCCGCGCACGTCGGGAAAGCAGCGCTCGTCGGGAATGCCCATCAGCTGGCCGGCGAGATCATAGGTCCAGGCATGATAGGGGCATGAGAGCAGCCGCGCCTTGCCGCAGCCATGCGCGACCTTGGCGCCTCGATGGCGGCACACGTTCAGGAAGGCGCGCAATTTGCCGTCGCGTCCCCGCACGATCAGAACGGGCAAACCGGCATAATCGTCGGTGCTAAAACTCCCCGGCTCGGGCCAGTCCGAAGCGAAGCCCATGACCAGCGGATGCTTGCGAAACAGAACCCGCTGCTCCTCTTTGAGGCGCTCTGCATCCGTGTAGACCGACACCTCGTTGCGCCACGGGCTATCCGCCATCGCCGTGGTCCGGGTCTCCACGTAATGCAACAGCCGCTTCAAAAGATTGACCTGATCCTGCCTGCTCATCGGACATCTCCGGCTTGGCTGTGGTTCTCAAAAACCGATCACACCTCTTGATACGTTACCGTATCAATACCACTTGCAGTTTCGATTTTCAATACGGCACCGTATCAGATGCGAACACAACAACGCGAGCGATCCCGCAAAATGTTTCCTTTGGTCAATTTTCAGAAGACGTCGAAGCCGATTTTATTCGCCGTAATGGCGCAGCTTTTCGGGGTCGAGGATTGTCACCCCACCATATTCCAGTCGCAGCAGGCCCTCCTTCTCCAGCCGCTTCAGGCACTGGTTGGCGTTCTGCCGGGACAGGCCTGACAGGGCTCCAATCTCCTCCTGGGTGATTTCGAGATGACGCGTCAGGTCCGGATACAGTATCGGATTGAACAGCGAGGCGATCGAGCGCGCGACGCGACCGGTCGCATCCAGCGTGCGGCCATGTTCCAGCGCCCCGATGAACTGGCCGAGCCGCTCGTTGAGCTGCCTGACCAGAAAACGGTTGAAGGCGACGCTGTTCTCGAACAGCCAGAAGAAGGTAGCGCGATCCATCAGCGCCAGCCGCGTGTCGCGCAACGCCACCACGTCATAGCGACGCGGCTCGCTTTTGAGCATCGAGCCCTCGCCGAACCAGGCGCCGGCCGTGAGGCCGGCGAAGGTCGCCGCCTTGCCGCCGCTCGACACGGTACTCATGCGGGCCAGGCCCGTCACAATGCCGGTCCAGTAATCGAACGGATCGCCGCGCATGAAGATGTGCTCGTTGGCACGATAGGATTTCTCCACAATGCCGGCACGCGCGGCCTCGATTTCCCGCTCGTTCAGTTCACGCGACCAGGCCGCGATGCGCTTGAGGTACTCCGCAGCAATCATGACCGCATCAACCGTCGCGTCCCCATCGATTCTCTTGCTGCACCGCAGCAGAAATGCAGCCTGCGAAATTTCCCGACGAATTGTCAGGCAAAAGACATTTCAAACTACCGCATTGCCGTAAGGAGGGCCACCTCGGCCCGGGCGAGCGTGCGTGGCGGCGGGGTGCGGCGTTACCGCGCGCGAAGCCGGCGTTGCCCGGCATCGTTAGTCGGATGGCCCGCAGGTTACGGCCGATGTAGAATCGCGAACGACATAAAGAGCGCTGCCCAGGCGCCACATCTGGAGGGAATGAGTGGCTCATACGTTGGAAGTGCGCGGGGTGTCGCTGCGCTTCGGAGGCGTCCGTGCGCTGACCGAGGTCTCATTCGGCGTGAACGAGGGCGAATTGTTCTCGATCATCGGCCCGAACGGCGCCGGCAAGACCTCGATCGTCAATTGCATTTCCGGCCGCTACAAGCCGACCGAAGGCAAACTGTTCTACCGCGGCAAGGACATCACCGGCCTCAATCCGAACGCACGGCCGCGGCTGGGCATCGGCCGCACCTTCCAGAATCTGGCGCTGTTCCACCATATGAGCGTGCTCGACAACATCATGGTCGGGCGGCACCACCTACTGAAGAACAATTTCATCACGGGCTCGCTGTACTGGCTGACCGGCGCCCGGCGCGAGGAACTCGAACACCGCCGCAAGGTGGAGGAGATCATCGACTTCCTCGACCTGCAGTCGGTGCGCAAGGCCACCGCCGGCACCCTGCCCTACGGCCTGCGCAAGCGTGTCGAACTCGCCCGGGCGATGGCGCTGGAGCCGCAACTGATCCTGCTCGACGAGCCGATGGCCGGCATGAACTTCGAAGAGAAGGAGGACATGGCGCGCTACATCGTCGATCTCAACGAAGAGTTCGGCATGACCGTGATGATGATCGAGCATGACATGGGCGTGGTGATGGACATCTCCCACCGCGTCATGGTGCTGGATTTCGGCCGCAAGATCGCCGAGGGCGATCCGGCGTCCGTGCTCGCCGATCCCCATGTGAAACGCGCCTATCTCGGCGAAGAGGACGAGGTGCTGGTCGATCCCGACGACAAGCCGGCACCGCGGGAGAGCGCGGCATGATGGATTACGCCGCACGCGCCGCGAGGGCGGATACCTTTCCGAAGCTGCTGCGCCTTAACGCGAAGGAGCATGGCGGCGAGATCGCGCTGCGCGAAAAAGACCTCGGGCTGTGGCGCGTCTTCACCTGGAACGACTACCAAGCGCGCGTGCATGATTTCGCGCTCGGCCTGATTGAACTGGGTCTTAAGCGCGGCGACGTCATCGGCATTATCGGCGACAATCGCCCTGATTGGGTCGCGGCGGAAATTGCAACGCATGCCATCGGCGCCATGAGCCTCGGCCTTTACCGTGACGTGCTGGATGAGGAAGCGGCCTATCTGCTCAGCTACGGCGAGGCCAAGCTGGTGTTTGCCGAGGACGAGGAGCAGGTCGACAAGCTGCTGGCGCTGGCCGACCGCGCGCCGAACCTCAAGCACATCGTCTATTCCGATCCGCGCGGCATGCGCAAATACGACGATCCGCGGCTGATGGAGGCGGAAAAGCTGGCCAAGATGGGCCGCGACCGCGCCGCGCGCGAACCCGGCCTTTACGACCGGCTGGTCGACGAGACCCGCGGCGAGGATGTCGCGATCCTCTGCACCACCTCAGGCACGACAGCCAATCCCAAGCTGGCGATGCTGGCGGCGGGACGCGTGCTGAAACATTGCGCGACCTATCTGGCGTTCGATCCGAAGGGACCGGAGGACGAATACGTTTCGGTGCTGCCGCTGCCCTGGATCATGGAACAGGTCTATGCGCTCGGCAAAGGCCTGCTCTGCCGGATGAAGGTCAACTTCGTCGAAGAGCCCGAGACCATGATGCACGATTTCCGCGAGATCGCGCCGACCTTCGTCCTGTTCGCGCCGCGGCTCTGGGAATCGATTGCCGCCGATGTCCGTGCCGGCGTGATGGACTCTTCGCCGCTGAAGCAAAAGCTGTTCGACATCGGCATGAAGACCGGGCTTTCGGCGCTGGCGCAGGGCAAGCATTCGATATTTGCCGACCAGTTGCTGTTCCGCGCGCTGCGCGACCGCCTCGGCTTCACGCGGCTGCGCTCGGCCGCGACCGGCGGCGCTGCGCTCGGACCGGATACCTTCAAGTTCTTCCAGGCGATGGGCGTGCCGCTGCGCACGCTCTACGGCCAGACCGAACTGCTCGGCGCCTACACGTTGCATCCGGCCGGCAAGGTCGATCCCGACACGACGGGCGTGCCGATGGCCTCCGATATCGAGATCCGCGTCGACAATCCCGATGTCAACGGTGTCGGCGAGATCGTGGTGCGCCACCCCAACATGTTCCTCGGCTATTACAAGAATCCCGAGGCCTCGACCGCCGACATCAAGGACGGCTGGATGCATTCCGGCGACGCCGGCTATTTCAATGCGGACAGACAGCTCGTCGTCATCGACCGCATCAAGGATCTCGCCGAGACCTCGCGCGGCGAGCGCTTCTCGCCGCAATATCTCGAGAACAAGCTGAAGTTCTCGCCCTACATTGCCGAGACCGTCGTGCTCGGCGCCGGCCGCGACACGCTGGCGGCGATGATCTGCATCCGCTTCTCGATCATCTCGAAATGGGCGGAGAAGAACCGCATCTCGTTCACCACCTACACCGACCTCTCCTCGCGGCCCGAGGTCTATGCGCTGCTGCGCAAGGAGGTCGAAGGCGTCAACGCCACGCTGCCGCCGGCGCAGCGCATCTCGCGCTTTCTGCTGCTGTACAAGGAACTCGACGCCGATGACGGCGAACTGACCCGCACCCGAAAGGTCCGCCGTAGCGTCATCAACGAGAAATACGCCGATATCATCGACGCGATCTATGGCGGCAAGAGCGACATTCCCGTCGACACCGTGATCCGATTCCAGGACGGCACCACCCAGCGCATCCGCACCACGCTCCGGGTCGTCGATCTCGGCAGGGATACGCCTATGGCGGAGGCCGCGGAATGATGCTGACGTCTGCTAGCGGCGCCGCAGAACTGATCGTCATGCGCGGGCTTGACCCGCGCATCCATCCTCTTCGGACAAAGCGCTTCTTCAGGCGATGGATCGCCGGGTCAAGCCCGGCGATGACAGCTTGTACGTCTGGTGACTTGGCATGAACACCCAGCTTCTCATCCAGCTCCTGGTCAACGGCCTCGTGGTCGGCACGCTCTATGGCGTGGTCGCCATGTCGTTCGTTTTGATCTACAAGGCGACTCAGGTCGTGAACTTCGCGCAAGGCGAACTGCTGCTGATCGGCGCCTGGGTATGCTGGTGGCTGCTCACGAAATACCAGGTGCCGTTCTACGTGGGCATGCCGATCACACTGGTCTTCATGTTCCTGTTCGGCATCGCGATCCAGATCGTCATCCTGCGGCCGATGATCGGCGAGCCGATCATTTCCGTGATCATGGTGACGATCGCGCTGTCGACGGTGTTTTCCGCGTTGATGAAGTGGATGTTCGGCGTCAATTTGCAGCCGTTCCCGCGCATCTTCCAGACCCAGAACGTCAATATCCTCGGTCTGCAGGTGCAGACCGTCTATCTGATGAGCCTCGCCGTCTCGGTGGCGATGATGATCGGCATGGCGTGGTTCTTCCGCCTCTCCAAATATGGTCTCGCCATGCGCGCCACCGCGTTCAACCAGCAGGTCGCGCAGTCGCTCGGCATTTCCGTGAAGAGCGTATTCGCAATGGCCTGGGCGATCTCGGCCACCGTCTCCGCCGTCGCAGGCGTGGTGGTGGCCGTCGTCAACGGCGTTTCGGCTGGGCTTTCCGCCTATGGCGTGAAGGTGTTTCCGGCCGCGATCCTCGGCGGCCTCGACAGCGTCGGCGGCGCGGTGCTCGGCGGCATCATCATTGGGCTGTTGGAAAACGTCGCGCACTTTCTCGACAGCGAATATCTGCATTGGGGCAATCTCTACGAGATCGCGCCGTTCTATGCGCTGATCATTATTCTCATGATCAAGCCGTACGGACTGTTCGGCACCAAGGACATCGAGCGGGTGTAATCAATTATGGCAGGCCAGACCCTCATTCCCGCCGGCGATTTCCGCACCAGCTACGCGGCGGATACCACCGTGTTTCCGACCACCACCAGCCGCAATGCCATGATCCTTGGCATCGTACTGATCTGCCTTGCGCCCCATGTCGTCGGCGCCTACGTCCTCAGTCTGCTGATCCAGATCGGCATCTTCGGCATCGCCGCCCTCGGGCTCAACATCGTCGTCGGCTTCACCGGCCAGATCTCGATCGGCCACGCCGCCTTTTTCGGCTTCGGCGCCTTCACCTCGGCCTATCTCTCGAACCGGTTCGGGATTCCCGTCTTCTTCTGCATTCCGCTCGCAGGCGTAGTGACGGCGGCCGTCGGCCTGATCTTCGGCCTGCCAGCCGCGCGGCTGAAGGGACTTTATCTCGCGATCGCGACCCTGGCGGCGCAATACATCCTGCTCGACTTCTTTGCGCGGGCCGAATGGTTCACCGGCGGCAGCGTTCCGGCCAGCGCCGAGCCGTTCTCGATCTTCGGCTACACGCTGCGCGGCGACAAACAGTACTTCTACGTCGTACTGGCCTATGTCGTCGTCTGCTATCTCCTCGTGACGAACCTGATCCGTTCGCGCGACGGACGTGCGCTGGTCGCGGTGCGAGACCATTATCTGTCCGCCGAGATCATGGGCATCAACCTGACCAAGTACCGCACGCTGTCGTTCGGCCTCGCCGCCTTCTTTGCCGGCGTCGGCGGCGCCCTTTATGCGCACTACAACCAGGTGGTCTCCAACGAAGGTTTTGGCATCGATCGCTCGATCATCTTCCTCGCGATGATCATCATCGGCGGGCTCGGTTCGATCATGGGCACGCTGATGGGCACAGCCTTCATGGTGCTGCTGCCGGAATCGATGGAATGGCTGAGCGTCGCGCTGCGCGACAGCCCGATCGACCAATTCCTCGGACTGAAGAACAACATCGCCTTCCTGCGCGAGATGGCCATCGGCGTGATCATCATCGTCTTTCTGGTGTTCGAGCCGGATGGATTGGCGCATCGATGGCGGCAGATCAAGGCATACTGGAAACTCTACCCGTTCTCGCATTGAGGTCGGAACGGGACGAACAACGAGAAGACCTCGAGAGCTAACCGGAGGAACATGACGATGAAGACTCTATTGAGCACCGCCTCGCTTGCTTTGCTGCTGGGTAGCACCGCGGCATCGGCCCAGGCGCCGATCGCGCTGGGACATCTCACCGACTATTCAGGGCCCACCTCGGACGTCGGAACGCCGTTCGGACAGGGTGTCGCCGACACCTATGCATGGATCAACAAGAACGGCGGCATCAACGGCGCCAAGGTCAACCTCGATACCGTCGACTACGGCTATCAGGTTCCGCGCGCGATCGCCCAGTACAAGAAATGGTCCGGCGCCGACAAGGTCTCCGCCATTCTCGGCTGGGGCACTGCCGATACCGAAGCGCTGACGGGATTCCTGGCGCAGGACAAGATCCCCGATATTTCGGCATCCTATGCCGCAGCGCTCTCCGATCCCACCGGCGCCGGCGGCAAGGCCAAGCCCGCGCCTTACAATTTCTTCTACGGCCCGAGCTACTCGGATGCCGTACGCGGCATGCTGACCTGGGCTGCCGAAGACTGGAAGTCCAAGGGCAAGCCCGGCAAGCCGAAGTTCGTCCATATGGGCGCCAACCACCCCTACCCGAACGCGCCGAAGGCGGCGGGTGAAGCGATTGCCGCCGAACTCGGCTTCGAGCTGCTGCCGCCGATCGTGTTCGCATTGACGCCCGGCGACTACAGCGCGCAGTGCCTGACCCTGAAGAGCTCGGGCGCCAACTACGCCTATCTCGGCAATACCGCAGGCTCCAACATCTCCGTGCTCAACGCCTGCAAGGCCGCCGGCGTCGACGTGCAGTTCCTCGGCAACGTCTGGGGCATGGACGAGAACGCCGCCAAGGCCGCGGGCGCTGCCGCCGATGGCGTGGTGTTTCCGCTGCGTACTGCGGTGGCATGGGGCGGCAACGCGCCCGGCATGAAGACCTTTACGGAAATCTCCAAGATGTCTGATACGGCCGGCACCACCTACCGTCCCGTGCATTACATCGCCGGCGTTTGCACCGCGCTCTACATGAAGGAAGCCGTCGAATGGGCTGCCAAGAACGGCGGTGCCACCGGCGAGAACGTCAAGAAGGGCTTCTATCAGAAGAAGGATTGGGTGCCCGCCGGCGGCGAAGGCATCTGCAACCCCTCGACCTTCACCGAGACCGATCACCGCGGCACGCTCAAGGTCGATCTCTATCGCATGAAGGTCGCCGGCGCGACCGATGCCCCGCTCAACGATCTCGTCAAGAACGGCGGCATCAAGATGGAGAAGGTGAAGACGATCGACCTGCCGCGCAAGCCCGAGTGGCTCGGCTGGTAAAGCAGGCCCGCCTGCAGGCGGCTCAACACTCAACTGTCATCCCCCGCGAAAGCGGGGGATCCAGTACGCCGCAGCGTCTCGGTCGATCGCAGGCGCCTCTGGAATACTGGGTCACCCGCCTTCGCGGGTGACGACACCGAGAGGTCAATATGAGCGAAGCAACCGAAATCAATCGTCCTGCGACGGCAGCGCAAGCTGCCGCCCCGCTGCTCAGCGTCCACAACATCGAGGTGGTCTACGACAAGGTCATCCTGGTGCTGCGCGGCCTCAGCCTCGAAGTGCCGAAGGGGGCGATCGTGGCACTGCTCGGCGCCAACGGCGCCGGCAAGTCGACGACGCTGAAGGCGATCTCGGGCCTGCTCAAGACCGAGGACGGCGAAGTCATCCGCGGCGAAATCGTTTTCGACGGCGAGCGCATCAACGGCATCGATCCCGACAAGATCGTCCGCCGCGGCATCTTCCAGGTGATGGAGGGCCGCCGCATCATCGCCGACATGACGTCGATCGAAAATCTCAAGCTGGGCGCGTTCACCCGCACCGACAACGAAATCGCCGCCGACATCGACATGGTGTTCAGATATTTTCCGCGGCTCAAGGAACGCACCGGGCTTGCCGGCTATCTCTCCGGCGGCGAGCAGCAGATGCTGGCGATCGGGCGCGCGCTGATGGCGCGCCCCAAGATGATCCTGATGGACGAACCGTCGATGGGCCTGTCGCCGTTGCTGGTCAAGGAGGTGTTTGGGATCATCAAGGCAATCAACCGCGACCTCGGCGTCACCATCCTGCTGGTGGAGCAGAACGCGCGCGCGGCGCTGTCGGTGGCGAGCCACGGTTACATCATGGAACAAGGCAAGGTCGTGCTCGACGGCACGGCGGAAGAATTGCGCGACAATGAGGACGTCAAGGAATTCTACCTCGGCGGCGCCGGCGACCAGCGCAAGAGTTTTAAGAACCTGAAGAGCTTCAAGCGGCGAAAGCGGTGGCTGTGAATCACAGCGTTTTCAAGCGAAGCATGCCCTCGGACTTGATCCGGGAGTGGGAACCGGTTCGCGTGAAGAAAACGCGTCAAAACAAAAAGCTGTGCGGTTCTGACTCCATCAGAACCACCGATCATTTAACCGATCACCTGCTCCGCTTCCGCGACCGCGCAAAGGACATGGTAAAACGAGGACGCAGGGATCGTAGCAACCAGCGAGTTGCCGTCGCGGTCGAACTGGTCGTACCAGCCGCCTGCGACGGGATGGCTGAGATAATGCCACTCGAGCCGCGCCAGCGCCACGCGCGCTTCATCGGCCGCGCCCGCCTCGCCCGCTTCGGCCTGCGCGATCCACGCCTTGGCGATTTCGGTCTGCGGCCACAGCCGCCGCGTATGCCGCCTGATGTTGCCGCTGGCGTCGCCTTCGTCGATGAGACAACCGGTCGCCTCGTCGCGATAGCGCAGCGCCGACGCCAGCAATTCGCCGCGGTAGCGCCCCGTGGGGCAACCCGTGATGCGCTCAAAACCCTTCAGCAGCCAGGTCCATTCCGCCTGATGTCCGGGCTCGACGCTGACCGGCTCGATCTTCGAAAAGTCTTCCTCGAAATACTCGCCGAGCACCTGCCGCTGCTTGTCGTAGAGGTTGGCCAGAAACACGGCGAAGAAATCACCGGCCCGGTTCTGGAACACGGTGTCGTGCGTTGCGTCGAACGCCGCGATCATCGCTTCGAACAAATGCATCTGCGGGTTCTGCCGCCGCGGCATCGAAACCGGCAATCCCTCGTGAACCCCGCCATGCGGCGAGCGCAGCTGCGTATCGATGAAATGGCACAGCGCATCGATCTCGGCGCGGATCTGCGCATCGCGATCAAGCCCGTAGGCGGTTGCAAGCGCCAGCAGGATAAAGGCGTGGTCGTAGGAATCTCGCAAGGGGTCCAGCACCGTCCCGTCAGGCTTCAGCGTGTGGACAAAACCGGGCTTGCCGTCGGGAGCTTTCGCCTTGGCGAGAAGGTGCTCCAGCCCCTTCAGTGCGATCGCGCGCCCTTCCGGATACCAGCCCATCTGCGCCGCCTTGGCGTAGCAATAGATCTGGCGCGCCTGCACGAAAACCCGGCGCGGCGCCACGAAATCGGCACGGCCGTCCGCTCCGAGCCGGTCGATAAAGCCGCCCGCCTTGTCGTCCCAGCCTTCGCTCGACCACAGCGGCAGGCAGTGCTCAATCATGCGAAGCTTCAGCCGCTTGACGATATCGGCCGGATCCAGCCCATCTGCCGTCGCAGCGCTATCTCTTTCAGTCATTGCGTTCCCTGGAACATCAACACCGGTAGAAGCCGTCTGATAGCACGTCAGAGGCGGCACGCAATC
Source organism: Bradyrhizobium sp. CCBAU 051011 (assembly GCF_009930815.1). Taxonomy (NCBI): domain Bacteria; kingdom Pseudomonadati; phylum Pseudomonadota; class Alphaproteobacteria; order Hyphomicrobiales; family Nitrobacteraceae; genus Bradyrhizobium; species Bradyrhizobium sp. CCBAU 051011. Next base: position 8,785,403 of record NZ_CP022222.1, read on the forward strand.
GGCCCTCACCTGCGAGATCAGCCATGACCGATCACTATGACGCCCTTGAAACACGCGAGCCGGCCGCACGCGAGGCGGAGCTGTTTTCTCGGCTTCCAGATGTCCTGCACAAGGCGCTGGTCGCGCCGGCCTACGCCGACCGACTGAGAGGCATCGATCCCGCCGTAACCAGCCGGGCCGCGCTGGCGCGCCTGCCCGTGCTGCGCAAGTCGGAACTCCCTGCCCTGCACAAGGCCGCGCCGCCCTTCGGCGGGTTCGTTGCGGGACCTGTGGGATCGTTCGGGCGGCTGTTTGCCTCGCCGGGGCCGATATTCGAGCCCGAACCTGTTCACACTGACCCTTGGCGCGGGGCGCGGGCGCTGTTCGCGGCAGGCTTCCGGCCCGGCGACGTCGTGCTCAACACGTTCAGCTACCATCTGACGCCCGGCGGCTTCATCTTCGACGCGTCGGCGCGGGCGCTGGGCTGCGCTGTGATCCCGGCCGGCCCCGGCAATGCCGAGCAGCAGTTCGAGTTGATCGAGGCGTACCGCCCAGTCGGCTATAGCGGCACGCCCGATTTCCTCAAGATCCTGCTCGACGCCGCCGCATCCGCCGGACGCAACGTCTCTTCGATCAAGCGCGCGCTGGTCTCCGGCGCGGCGTTCCCGAGATCGCTGCAGGACGAAATCAAGTCGCGCGGCATCGATGCCTATCAGGCGTTCGGCACCGCCGACCTCGGCCTGATCGCGTTCGAGACGCCCGCGCGCGAGGGCATGGTGGTCAACGAGGACCTGATCATGGAGATCGTGCGTCCCGGCACCGGCGATCCCGTCGCGCCCGGCGAAGTCGGCGAGATTGTCGTCACTTCACTCGATCCGCAGCATCCGTGGATCAGGCTCGCGATCGGAGACCTCACGGCAACACTGCCGGGGACGAGCCCGTGCGGGCGCACCAACATGCGCATCAAGGGCTGGATGGGCCGCGCCGACCAGACCACCAAGGTCAAAGGCATGTTCGTGCGCCCCGAGCAGATCGCCGAGATCGGCAAGCGCCACCCGGAACTCGGCCGGCTGCGCCTCGTGGTCACGCGCTCCGGCGAAAGCGACCTGATGACGCTGAAGGCGGAGACGGCCGCGGTTACCGCAGGTCTTCAGGATGAACTGGCGGCAACACTGCGCGCAGTGACGAAACTCGGCGGCAAAGTTGAACTTGTCGCTTCAGGTTCGCTGCCGAACGACGGCAAGGTGATATCAGACGAGCGGAGCTGAGCGGCATCAAAATCCCTGCTAGCAGCGTGGCTCCACACACGTTTTCGCGCGAGCAAGTTCAATTGATCTGTGAATACATCAAGCCGGCGCTGTTTGCCGGCCCACCAGCACCAGCCATTAACGGTGGCGACTCTCGACTCTGTGTCCATGCTGCTCGGCGCCCCATTTGCCATTCGCAAAGGCGTCATCCTCATTGTCAGGAAGGACAGCCGCCAGGTCGACGCCGTGCTGCCCGCATATTAAGTCTCGATAGGTCTCCAACGTGTTGAATTTGCAAAACAAATGGGTTCGTTCTGCCAATTTCCATTTAGGGCTTCGGCAAGCTTGCTGTGCGCTGGCGGGTTAATGGAATATTGGCGGGAGCCATCATTTTCTACCTTAAGACGTATTTCTTTGTAAAATCAACCTTTCAGCTATTTCGCGCAAAGCTTGATTTTTCATGTTGAACGCCCGTTTCTCGTATCGTTCGAGCTTTCGCAGTTCCGGAAGTAACCGCTGCAAAGCTTCAGCCTCGAGCTCTGCCCGCGACAGCGGAGGGAGCAGCCAATCGACGGGTTTCAGCTTTTTCATGGGCGCGTTGGACAGGGCCTTCAGCAATCGCCTCTCGACGTCACGACCGAAGCGCGCTGCCGGGCCACAAGCTTCGACACGGGCTAGGCCGTCGATAATGTCCCGCTTGACTTGGCGAATGCGGGCGAGTTCTAGGTGAGCGTGCGCTGCGCTTCGGGCGCACTGAAGAAGATGTTGGTCTTTAACGCCTTCAACAATGCGCCGTGCCAGGGATTCAATAGCCTGGGCGTTTTCTCCTTCATCGGTTTGGATGCTGAGCCCGTAACGACGGGCATTCTTGGCCGCGCGCTGCTTGCCGGCATTCGTTCTAGGTCCGGTGCTCTTGCGCGCGTTCTTGCGGTTAGCCGCGATCTGCTTTTCGCTTGCCATGATTAATCCGCGCCCACCCACTCATCCGGCATCCAACAAGGCCGGCTTTGCTAATCCAGCGCGGTAATCCTCAAGTTGCTGGAGAATTTTGTCACGGCGCGAACCCAGATCAACCAAGCGTCGGTTGATTTCAGCCAAGTCTGCTATTGAGCAGCGGAAAGCTTCAGCATCGATGTTGGGTTCGCTGAGGCCAAACTTGCGCAGGAGAGCTTCGACTTTTTTCCGCTCACGCTTATTGGTAAAATAGCGTTCGGCTAGGTCCTCAATGTCTTCACTTTCGGCGCCTGACAGAAGTACGGCTAGCAGACTTTGCACCGCTAGGCGTCTGGCCGCCTTGACAATCAGGGATTTGAATTTGCCTAGTCGCAGCGTTTCCCACTCGCTCTTGACAATCTCAGCAACCCACATGTGCTCAACGAAGTCGCGGGGTCTGAGCTGTTCTAGAACAGCATGTCGTAGCGAATCATAGCCACGCCGGGATTCAGATACCAATAACTCTGTATCATAGAGATGATCAGCTAGCTCCGGATCGTTAATCAGTCGTCCGTGAAGAAGATTGATTTCACGCTGGATTAAGCCGACCGCCGGAGAAGAGTGCGGTCAGGAAGAGGTGCAGCAAAAGCCTGAGCCAGCGGATGAGGCGGCGGAAGTTGTAGCCGGCGGCGGCGAGGACGGCGTTGGCTGCATCGCCGCGACGGAACCAGAGATAATTGCGGCCCATGCGGTGCTCGGCTTTGAGATGGCCGATGACGGGCTCGACAGCGGCCCTGCGGCGCAATTGGCGTTTGATCCTTGGTGTCACTCCTCGCTTCTGGCCGGAGATGAAGACCCTGAACTTGTAATCGGGTGGGGCGTTGTGGCCGCGATATCCCTTGTCGGCGAGGAGGCGCGCGATGATGTTGCCGATGAGCGCCTCCATGTCCGGGATCACGGTGGCCAGCGTGTGACCGTCATAGGGATTGCCGGGCAGTGCCTTCACATGGGTGACGAGTTGGCCGCCCCTGGCGTGGCCGATCGTGGTGGCGACGGAGACTTTGACGCCGAACTCGTAAGGCCGGTGGGCCTTGCCCTTGCCGATGCACTCGACCTCCGGCGCGTGCAGGGAATAAACCTTCGGCCCACGTTGACGCTGCTGCTGCTCGCGCACGCGCCGCGCCAGCGCCAGCAGCTTTGCGAACGCCGCCTCGAGCCCGCTGTTACCCTCGATCTTGCGGCCGATGTCGCGGATCACGCGGCCCAGATAGGTCCGCAGCGTCTTGAGCTTCCGGTTGGCGCGCTTGAACTGCTTGGCGTGGGCATAGCGCTGGTGCTCGATCAGGGCGAACTTGCCCACCCGCGCATAGGACTGACGCAAAATCACCCCATGGCGCTGCGCCAGCCGCACCAGCTTCTCGCGCGCCCGGTTTAGAAGCTTCGCGTCGGTGGGGAACGTCACGTTCTTGGGCTGAACCGTGGTGTCGACGATCACCCGCGACAGTTCGGACGGCTTGACTGCCTCGGTCTTGACGGCAACCGACAGGCTTTCCTGGATCAGCGCCGCCAGCCGTTCCTCGCCCATGCGATTGCGCCAGCGCGTCAGCGACGAGCGATCGAACACCAACCGGTGCTGGAAGAATTCTTCGCCGCAGAAGTATTGGTAATAGGGGTTCTCGACCCACCGCTCGCACAGCACCTCGTCGGACAGGTCGTAGGTGTGCTTGAGGATCGAAAGCCCCGCCATCAAGCGCGTCGGCAGCGGCGGCCGGCCGGGATCATCATCGTAAACCTCGCCGAACCGCCCTTCCAGAAAGCCCCAATCCACCGTGCGGCCCAGCCTCACCAGCGGATGCTTCATGTCGATGATCTGATCGAGCCGGGAGCGGAAAAGATCCTGTTCCCCCGTCTCGCTCCGCTCTCGTGGCCGCATCGAATCTCTCGCCAAAGCCGGTTCTGCGCGAGTGAATCACAAATCAAGTTTGCAAGGAATCCCGCTCCAAAGGCCCGCTTTCCGGCAAATTCAATTACTGCAAAATGCCGTTTCCGGATTCCAAATCAACGGCTTGGGAATTCTTCACGGACGACTAATCAACCCACTCATCGAGCAATCCTTTTCGTATGGTTTAAGTCGCCATTATCGAACGTGAGCACGCCGATCGGCGGCGGTTCACCGGTTCAATGGCAAGCCTGTTACAACTTCACGAGCGGCAACAATTTATGCGCGCGCCCGGGGAACAAAATGGGGACGCACGAAAACTAATCGCTGGGATTATTGCGACGATTTGTGGGGTGCTCCGGGTTGTCCCCAATTTGCTCCGGTCACTTTGAGAGCATCGGACCAAGCAATGTCGAATTCTCGTCTGGATAAGGGAAATTTCGCCTTGGCAGCTTCATACCATCGGGCTTTGGTCATCTTCTTGTCATTCGGACTGGCAGTCATTTCGCGGATAAGCCATTGGCGAGCGAGATCCAGTCCCGATGCCTCGGGCCAGGCACTTACTTCCATGGCTAACCATTCTTCGAAGCGAGTAGTTTCGACGAGCACCGTTCTTCCGCGATGGCATTCAAGTCCCCTGCCCGCGTGCCGCGGAATCACGCCGCCACGAAGAATCTGTTCCCAGAATGGCTCGAAATGCCAGTCGCTTTGGGTCAGGCGGAATAGGCTGCCCGATTCAGGCGCGCGAACCATCGCCGAAATGGCACCTTTTTGGAGCGCTGCGCGGAGTTTGCCAACCGCGAATTCTCGCCCATTCCATTGACGCAATGCTTGCTCGGATGGGCTTCGAAAGTTCGGACTTTCTTGCTGTTGCGGCTCGTTGTTTGTGCTGGCGGTTTGCAGTTCATCGCGCCCGTTTGCGGCAACTAATCGGACGCCGCCTGGAAGATCTATGTTCGCACCCTCGAGATGAGCATCCGAGACACAAGTTGCTATTCGTTGCAGTGCCTCAGGCAGCGTGATGAATCCTGCCGGGATTGGATCATCCATTGTTATTTGTCCAGCTTAGAGGCAGCGGCCACACCGTCTTAAACTTTTCTAGACATGTCGTCCGGGCGAAAGGCGAGGTCTTTTCGGCGCAAGCCATCATTCGCGTTTTAAGCTTCCGTCGTTGGCGGAGCCGGGCACCTGGGCCGCCACCGTTCTCGTCGATGAACTCGACGCCGGCGGCTTCGACTGGTTGGGCCAGCGCTGCTCTGTTTGCCCCTCACGAATGCGGGCACGACCATTTATTTTTTCTGTGTCTCCCGCTTCGATTTTCCACTTAGGCGCACTCCGGGTCCACCACCGTTGGGTTCAATTAACTCGATGCCGGCGGCTTCTAGCACACGCTGCAACGCCTCGATCGTGCGCTCCTTCAATTCGGCTCCACGTTCAAAGCGAGCAACGGTGTCAATTGATACCTTGGCTGCTGCAGCAAGTTCTCGAACTCCCCAGCCAAGAGCAGCACGAGCCATTCGGCACTGCACAGGCAATAAAATCATAATAAATTACCGATTTCAGTTGCAATGCCGGGTTTTTGCGTTATCATGCTTTTGTTATGATTTCGTATCAAAGTTAGCCTTGGCGTCTCTTGGGAGGTCGAACATGCATGTTCGGATGGTAACTGATTCAACAGGTAGGCGCAGCTTCATCGGCGGCTCGGATGCCCGCATCATCATGGGCGACGATGAGACCACCTTGATCCGGCTGTGGCGAGAGAAGCGTGGCGAGCTCGAGCCCGAGGACTTGGCGGACAACCTGATTGTCCAGCTCGGCACCGTGACCGAGCACCTCAACCGGCACTGGTACGAGCGGAATACCGGCCAGGTCGTGACCGAGGTGCAGCGCCAGGTGTTTCATCCGGTCAAGCGCTGGATGGCGGCCACCCTCGACGGCATAGTCGAGGGCACCGGCGCGGTATTCGAGGCCAAGTTCATGCTGCCATGGTCGTTCTCGGAAGAAGGGGCGGCCGAGAAGCATATGCCTCAGCTACAGCACAACATGTGGGTCACGGCTTCCCGAACTGCGGTGCTGTCGATCATTACCGGGGGCGGCAAATGGATGGAGATGACCATTCCGGCTGATCCGCTCTATCAGCATCTCCTGCTCACGGCCGAGAAGAAGTTCTGGCGCTGCGTCGAGACCGGCGAGACGCCACACCTGTTTGGCGTCGAGCCGCCACGGCCCCGGATCGAGGCGGTCCGGACCGTCGACATGAGCGGGTCAAACGCCTGGGCCGAGTTCGCAGGCCTTTATCAGGCGACCCGACAGGCAGCGTTGGACCACGAGCGATCAAAGTCAGAGTTGAAGGCCCTGGTGCCGGAGGATGCCAAGGAGGCCTCAGGTCACGGCGTCCGGGCCAAGCGCTCGAAGTCGGGAGCCATCAGCTTTGACGTTCTCAGAGAGGAACCTGGCCATGCAGCGGTCCAGCAATAAGATTGGCACGCTGGCGGCGGCGCTGGCGAAGGCCCAATCCGAGATCGCCAACCCGGAAAAGTCGCTCACCGCGACGATCGAGTCCCCGTTTCCGCGCGAGGGCCAGCGGACCTTTCGCTACGCCTCCTTGTCTGTGGGCCTCGACATCGTTCGCAAATGCCTCGGCCTGCATGAGATCGCGACCGTCCAGAGCACTGCAATCGACCGGGATAGCGGCCTGATCAGACTGACGACCACCCTGGTCCACGCCTCCGGCGAATGGGTGTCTTCGGACTGGCCGGTCTGTCCGGCCTCGGAGACGGCAGCTCCCCATCGGATGGGCGCGGCCCTGACCTATGCCCGGCGCTATGCCCTGTTCACCCTGGTCGGCATTGCCGGAGAGGACGATCTTGATGCGCCGGAGACCTTGCCGAGTCCTCGGTCCACCGAATTTCGCACCGCCGACAGCTCCAGGAGAAAACAGGACCGAAACGTTCTGCAACGTCCCCCAACATTGAGTCGAGACCAATCCGCCCAACTGAAGGATCAGATGCTGGGCGAGATCCTTTCCGTAGCCACCGAGAACGACCTTCTGACCTGGGCCCAAAATGGGCTTCTGCGTAAGAATGCTCTGTTGGAGGACGATGCCCGGTTGATCGAAACCGCGTATCAACAGAGGCTCGCAGAAGTCACCCTTTCCGCCGGCTTATTGGACGGCAGCATACAAGGAGAACCTTCAGCGCAGGGTATCGTGGAAGAGCCGGTGGCTCATCTGGCTTTCCCCAAGGAACCTGTCCGCAAGCGGAGCAAAGCACATCTCTCGTTCGTGCGAAGTCAGCCATGTCTAATCTGCAAACAAATGCCTTCAGACCCGCACCACCTGAAGTTCGCCCAAACAAAAGCCTTGGGGCACAAGGTCAGCGACGAGTTTACCGTGCCACTTTGCCGTACTCACCACCAAGATTTGCATCGCCACGGTAACGAGAAGGCCTGGTGGGCGAACATGCAGATCGCGCCGATGCCTATTGCCAAACGACTGTGGGACGCGAGCCAGACCGGCGGCCAAGGCGGAGCCGCAGTATTGGCAAACGCCGCACACACAACGACGTCCCCGGGACTCGCAACATGAACGCGCCCTTCAGTACCGCTCAACACCTAACAGGCTGCTGAAAAAGCTGATTGCAGGAGCGATTTTCTTGATCGGCGCGAGGATGCGGCGACTTCCGAGGTCTGAACGACGCCGTAGGCGGTGTCTCGGAGGCGATTTTGCTTCATTTTCGATGCTCCAGACAGACTCATGCCGTCGTTGCCAGAATTTTCGGGATGCGAACGAGGTTGTAGGCGGTCGCGGTCAATACGAAGAACCACTCGACCAATCCTCGGCCGCGATGGCGTGTCTTGCGCAGCCCGCCAACGGTCTTGATCCAGCCGAACGGCTCCTCGATCCGCTTGCGCTTGATCGTGCTGATGCGATAGCCGGGATGACGGGTGGTGCGCGCATCGATCGCCGAGCGGCGATTGGCATTGTTCTGGGAGACATGCGGGGTGCAGCCGCGCTCACGACAGCCTGCGACGAAGTCGGCAGTGTCGTAGTTCTTGTCACCGCCCACCGTGCTGCCAGGCTTGGCATTATCCTCGATCATGTCGAGCGCGGTGGTCCGCTCCGCGGTGCCGTTGGCCTCGGTCAGTCGCGCATCGACGATCAGCCCGTTGCGGTTCTCCGTCATCAGATGACCCATGTGACAGAGCTTGGCCTCCTTGCCGGCGCCTTTGCGGAACAGCCTGGCATCCGGGTCAGTGTTCGAAGAATGCGTGTCATTCTTGCGCTTCTCGCCATGGAAGTCGCGCTCGGCGTTGCGCCCGCCACTGCCCTTGGCCGCCGGCGGTCTGCCATCGCCATCCTTCGGCACAAAACTCTTCATGCTGGCCCAGGCCTCGATCAACGTGCCGTCGACGGAGAAGTGCTCGCTGGACAGCAGCTTGCTCACTTGCGGAAGGTTGAGAACGCTCGCGAAAAACTTCGCCGCGATATCACCGTCGAGCAGGCGGTCCCTGTTCTTGCAGAACACGGTCGCGTCCCACACCGTATCGTCCGCAGACAGGCCGACGAACCAGCGAAATAGCAGGTTGTAGTCGAGTTGCTCCATCAGCTGCCGTTCCGAGCGCACCGTGTAGAACGCCTGCAGCAGCAGCGCTCGCAACAGCCGCTCCGGCGGGATCGACGGCCGTCCTTCGCGCGCATACAGTCGATCGAACGATCGCGACAAATCCTTCAGCGCCGCGTCAACAAGCTCCCGGATCGCTCGCAGCGGATGGTCCGTAGGGATCCGTGTCTCCAGCCGCACGTAGCTGAAAAGGCGTTCCGCATGCTCATCTTCGCCGCGCATCCCGATCCTCAGTCGAAAGGAATCAACCACATGCACAGAATCACACTCCGATCGCCTCGCAAAACGACTTTTTCAGCAGCCTGCTAATACTATCCAACTTGCCGGCGGCGTCACTCTCGGTTCCGGCCCTTCTCCTGCCGGTGACTCACTCGGCTGATGCGCCAACCAATATCCCCCGACCTCGGCTGCGGCACCGTGCGCTGTTTAGATTGACGGTGAGTGTCCTACCTCTAATTATGCACCGTGCCAATTAGCCGGGACGGTGCCATGGAAAGGACCTTACTGCTAACAGTCTGTGCTGCGCTTGTTGTTTTCGGCATTTTCACGATCGCCGTTTCGTCTGGCTTTTTCATGCAATTGCTGGGAGCTATCGTGATGGCCTTGGGTGGCTCGGCCGCCTATCTGATTTTGTCTCATAGAAGTCCAGAGGCGCCCCGCAAATGAAAGACTGCGTCAGGTGGCCGGCTACTTCGATCTTGTCAGCGAACAGCTCCAGCGCCGGGAAGCTCACTACATCGTCCGACACGATGCGCGACGACCTTTCTCGCTAAGGTCTTATATGCCGCCGCCTTCTGTAGCCACTCCACCACCCTCCCGCCGATCGCTGGCCCGATGAGGTTCGGCTGTCGGACACAGGGATGTCACGGACGCCGCGTCGATCCTATTTCTTATTTTTATGGGTGGGGTTGGCACCGCCGCCTTGTGGCCGGGCCGAGCAAGATAGGCTTGGCCCACGCGTTGATGATGCCGCCTAGATTAGCGGTCCAAATACAAGGTACACCAAAAGAACGATCGCCGACGCTGTCGCGACGGTGTCCAAAACAACCCTATGGAGCGAACGTTGCATATCGCAACGATAGCATCTCAGGTAGAGCTGTCTGCCCGTTACATAGCACAAGTCTGGCCACTGACAAATCAATCAATCAGGCCTAACAAGGATCGCGAATCCGGCCGAGCCATCCAAGAGCTGTCTACGTCAACACAAGCAAGCAGGTCGGCGACGCCGATCATATCAAGGGCGAAAAGAAAGCCTCTTAGGCGATCGGGTACAGCGTCCAGCACAGCACATCAAAGCCCGCCCTAACCGGCGGGTTTTTTGACCCTGTTCGGGAGGCGCGCGTCATACTCATAGGCTCTCTCGGCCACCACTTTGCCTGATGTCTTGCTGCGCAAGATCAAGCGCCCTCGCAACCAAGGCGACCTCCTCCTCATGCGCAAAATGCGGCCCGTTCTTCTCCAACCGCGGACCGGCCGGCGCGAGCGGGGTGCTACCCTGCCGGGTGCCTTTGGCGCGGGGCCTGGAATCGCGAGGCCCCCACCCGATTGTGTGGGACAAGTCGGGCTACGAACATCGCGTGCGCAATCCCTTCCCTCGTGCGTCGCGAGCACGAAAACACGCTTGCGCTGATTGCGAAGACAATCGGTACGACTTTTGGTACGAGGCGCCGCCAAGTCGTTGTGATGACTCGGTCATGTACCGATTTACGAATTAGGGCGGACTGGGCTCTTCTTTCACCCATCCGCCAAGCGAGGCGACCTTACTCGTCCGCCAGCAGCATGAGACCCCAAGCCATCGCCACGGTGACCGGTACGATCAACAGAGAGGGGCGCCGACAAAGGCTCTCGGCCACTGAGCAGGCAGAGCCGCCTGACCATCCCTCGCTGTAAGCTAATCCTATGAAAATTAACGATAGTGTGGCGAGACACGCCGCCATGACAATCGCGGAAATACCAAGGCTACGCATTTTCCCAGTACTCAAGGTGCAACTGGAAAAATGTTCCAATGGAACCCAAGCCAAATTCTGTCGGAAAAGAGGGCTTAGTTCCATCGCCTTATGGTTACATGGTGACAGGAAGACATCAATGGTTGGGCTTGCCCTAAAATCGCCACCCAACGGAAGGGGGCGCATCTACCGTGAATTGGATATTTGCTAAAATCAAACTCGGGCACTGCCCATTCATCCGACGAATGGATTTCCTGATTGACCGGATTAGGCCAGCAAAGGACGTCGGAACTCCCACCGGAGCAGCACTGCCTGTACAGCCGCCGCTAGCTCTGTTTTCGCTAGTTGGCATTACAGAAAGGATGATCCGTGAATCGGACGCACTGCCGGATCCACTGCCCGTCGAACCCGGGCTAGGAACGGGTTCCGGAGGCAAAGAGGCTCTACGCCAATCACCGCTCATGGGTTTAATGGTACACTAAGCGAAGCCGCGGAAGAACCGGCGGTTCTTCTTACTTTCCCAAGAGCCTGTCGCAGGCGAAGCAAAGCGCATCTCTCCCTGCGAGGTCAGCCGTATCTGATCTGCAACAACGGCGTCAGACCCCACCCAACAGTTTGCCCAAGCGAACCTCGGGCTGCAGGGTTAGCGGCAAATTCACGGCGCCACTCTGACTTCACCACCTGCACGGCAACGAGAAGGCCTGATGGGCGAACCTGCAGATCGCACCATTACCTAATGAGCGGTGGGAAGCGAGCCCGTGCAATAGAATGCCCGCGAAAGTATCGGGCGACCTCAATCTCACTTTTGCAGTATGCCTGCGCGACAGCTCGCGTCGCTAACCTTGCTTTGCGCCGGAATCGGGATGCTGGCCACCCTTACTTTAATGTTATGAATGGAATAGTATTCTCTGGAAAGTGTCAGGATGATGATATGAGGAGACCAGCAGTTTTCTTTGATAGGGACGGAGTCCTGAATGAGGACTCGGGTTACGTGTTCGAGATCAGTAAACTGAGGTGGATAGATGGGGCACGCGAAGCGGTAAAGGCCGTCAATGATGCAGGATGCTTTGCATTCGTAGTGACAAACCAGTCGGGAGTGGCCAGGGGTCTTTATGAGGAAACTCACATTAAAGCACTGCATCAATGCATGGCCGACGACTTGGCCAAGATCGGAGCTCGCATAGACGCATTCGAATACTGCCCATTTCATCCTGAAGCATCGATTGAGCGATACCGTCGAGCAAGCTATCGACGCAAGCCTGCTCCGGGGATGATCAACGACCTCTTGGAACGTTTCCCTGTGGATGTCGGTCGGAGCATTCTCATAGGCGACAAGGCGACTGATCTAGAAGCCGCGCGGGCGTCGGGCATAAAAGGATATCTGTACGTAAGCGGCCACCTCGCCCGATTCGTAAAGCCGCTGTTGCCTCACATTAAGGCGAGACCAACTGAGTAAGGCGATCACGGTTGCAATCCTGTCCGATACCAAATAGACGCGCAACTCAGATCCGCTCTAGGGGGCGATGCATACCGCGCTGCCGTAGAGCACACGAACAGCCACTTTGCTGATTTTAGGAGACGTCATTGCATCCACAAGTTCCTAGCCGACGCGCGGCGCTGATCACGGGGGCGACCGGCCAGGACGGCGCCTATCTCGCCGAATATCTGCTTGGCCTCGGCTATGAAGTCCACGGCATTAAGCGGCGGTCGTCCTCGTTCAACACCGCGCGCATCGATCACCTCTACCAGGATCCGCATTCGCGCAACGTGCCGTTCCTGCTGCATTACGGCGACATGACCGACTCGACCAACCTGATCCGGCTGATGCAGCAGATCAGGCCGACCGAGATCTACAACCTCGCCGCCCAGAGCCATGTCGGCGTCAGCTTCGAAAGCCCGGAATACACCGCCAACGCCGACGCCATCGGCGTGCTGCGGCTGCTGGAAGCGATCCGCATTCTCGGCATGGAGAAGGAGACGCGGTTCTATCAGGCCTCAACATCGGAGCTCTACGGTCTGGTCCAGGAAGTGCCGCAGAAGGAGACCACGCCGTTCTATCCGCGCTCACCTTACGGCGTCGCCAAACTTTACGGCTACTGGATCACGGTGAACTACCGCGAGGCCTACGGCATGTTTGCCTCGAACGGCATCCTGTTCAACCACGAGAGCCCGATCCGCGGCGAGACGTTTGTCACCCGCAAGATCACCCGCAGCGTCGCCCGCATCGAGGTTGGCCTGGAAGAGGTGCTCTATCTCGGCAACCTCGACGCCAAGCGCGACTGGGGCCATGCCCGGGATTATATCGAG